>NZ_JBIAVF010000004.1:0-501096 GCF_042893755.1 Streptomyces sp. NPDC001568
AACCTGCGGGAGCCGGTGCTGTTCGCGGACGTGGTGCGTCGGTTGCAGGACGCGGGTCCGCAGGTGTTCGTGGAGATCGGTCCGCATCCGGTGCTCTCGTTGGCGATGGAGCGGACGGTCACGGCCGGACGGGTGCTGCACACCCTGCGCCGTGAACAGCCCCAGATCAGCCGGCTGTTGCGGAGTCTGGGCGCCGCCTGGGCGGCCGGTCTGCCGGTGGCGTGGCGGGAGTTGCTGCCCGCCGTGGAACCGGTCGAGCTGCCCACGTACGCCTTCCAACGCCGGCGGTACTGGCTCACTCCTGCGGCGAGCACTCGGCCGACCGGCGTCGGCAGGTACCGGATCGGCTGGCAGCCGCTGCCGGAACCGGAACACGCCGGGCAGCCGCCCCGGAAGGCTGATTGGCTGCTGGTCCACGCGGAGGGTGAGGACCGCACCGCCCTGACGGCCGTGCTCGCCGCGGCTCTGGCGGGCGAGGGCGGCTCGGCGCGTGCGGTCGCGGTACCTCCGGACGCGACCGAACCGGAGCTGCTGACCGACCTGTTGGGTGAACATCAGGCCACGGAGCAGCCGACCGAGGTGGTCTCGCTGCTGCGAGGGCAAGCCGCGGTGAGCCTCCTGCGGCTCGTGGCGTCCGCGCCCCGGCAAGCACGTCTGTGGCAACTGACCTCGGGCGCGGTCGGCGTGGGCGGCGGCGATGTCGTCGTGGACTGCGCGCAGGCGGAACTGTGGGGATGGGGACGCTGCTTCGCGCTGGAACACCCGGACCGCTGGGGCGGCCTGATCGACCTGCCGGCCCATGCCGACGCCATCGCCGACGTGGCGACCCGGGTGGCGGCCCGGCTCACGAACGGCGGCGATGAGGACCAGGTGGCCATCCGCGCCGAGGGAGCCTTCGGCCGTCGGCTGTTACCCGGAACCGAGGAGCCGGTCGACCCGCGACGGACGTGGCCGTCGGCCGGAACGGTGGTGATCACCGGTGGCGCCGAAAGCCCCGGCCGTCACGTGGCCCGCTGGGTGGCCTCCCGAGGAGCCGACCGCCTGGTGCTGGTCGGCGGCGACACCTCGCGACTGTGCGCCGAGCTGATCGAGGCGGGTACACCGACCGTGGCCGTGACGGGCGACATCACCGACCCGCAGGCACTGCGCGCCCTGCTCCAAGAGGCTGCCGGAGATGCGCCGTTGGCCGCGGTGGTGCACGCCGCCGGCGTCACCGAACTGGCCCCGGTCCGGTCGTGCGACCCCGGACACGCCACCCGCGTGATCAGGGAGCGCTGCGCGGGCGCCGAATCGCTGGCCGAGGTGCTGCGCACCGACCATCCGGACGCCCAACTGGTCATGCTCTCCTCGGTCGCGGGCGTCTGGGGCGGAGGTGGGCACGGCGCGTTCGCAGCCGCCGGCGCACACCTCGACGCCCTGGCCGAACGGGAACGCGAGGCCGGTCGGCCCGTCACCTCCGTCGCCATCAGCCCCTGGGAGGCCGAGCCCGAACTGGCCGACCTGCTGCGCCGGCAAGGAGTGCCGGTCACCGACTCCGGCGCGGCCCTGGCCGCGCTGCCCGGCCTGCCCGCGCTGGCCGAACCGACCGTCGTGCTGGCCCGCGTGAACTGGGATCGTTTCGTCCCGACGTTCACCTCCGCCGGGCCCCGACCGCTCATCGGCGACCTCCCCGAGGCACGCCGTGTGCTGGACGCGCAGGCTGCGGCCGACACCGACCGGAACCCGGACGCCGGGCACACCTCCAAGCTGGCGCGGGCCCTGGCCGCCGCCGCACCGGCCGACCACGACGGGATCGTGCTGACGGAGGTCCGCGCCACCACCGCCGCCGTGCTGGGCCACGCCGGGCCGGACGACATCGGCGCGAACAGGGCCTTCCGGGAGCTGGGCATGGACTCGGTGACGGCCGTCGAGCTGCGCAACCGACTGTCGGCGGCGACGGGTGTACGACTCCCCGCCACGCTGATCTTCGACCATCCCAGCCCGGCGGCGGTGGCCCGCCTGCTACGCCTGGAGCTGACACCCGGTACGACGGAGACCGGCGACGGGAGGGCCGACACGCCCCCGGCCCGGGCAGTCGCCGACGACCCCATCGCCATCGTCGGGATGAGCTGCCGATTCCCCGGCCGCGTCGAGTCCCCCGAAGATCTGTGGCAGGTGGTCGCCGGGGGAGTCGACACCGTCGGACCGTTCCCCCACGACCGGGGCTGGGACGTGTCCGGCCTCTACGACGAGGACCCGGACCGGGCCGGTACGGTGTACGCGCGCAGTGGCGGGTTCCTGCACGACGTCGCCGGGTTCGACGCCGGATTCTTCGAGATCAGCCCCCGTGAGGCGACAGCCATGGACCCCCAGCAGCGGTTGCTCCTGGAGACCTCCTGGGAAGCCTTCGAACAGGCCGGCATAGCCCCCGAGGGAATGCGCGGCAGCGATACCGGTGTCTTCGTCGGCACCAACGGACAGGACTACGCATCGCTGCTGGTCTCCGGCGACGACGGCCTGGAGGGCTACCTCGGCACCGGCAACGCGGCAAGCGTGGTTTCCGGCCGGGTCGCCTACGCCCTCGGTCTCGAAGGCCCGGCCGTCTCGGTCGACACCGCCTGCTCGTCCTCGCTGGTGGCGATGCACTGGGCCGCGCAGGCGCTGCGGCAGGGCGAGTGCACGATGGCCCTGACCGGAGGCGTCACCGTGATGACGACACCCGGCTCGCTACTCACCTTCGCCCGGCAGCGCGGCCTCGCCGCGGACGGGCGGAGCAAGGCGTTCTCCGCCCACGCCGACGGCATGGGCATGGCAGAGGGCGTCGGCATGATGCTGCTGGAACGGCTCTCCGACGCCCGACGCAACGGGCACCGGGTACTGGCGGTGATCCGCGGATCCGCCATCAACCAGGACGGCGCGAGCAACGGCCTCACCGCCCCGAACGGCCCCGCACAGCAGCGGGTGATACGGCAGGCGCTGCGCAACGCCGGGCTCGGGGCGGCGGACGTCGACGCCGTCGAGGCGCACGGCACCGGCACCACGCTCGGCGACCCGATCGAGGCACAGGCACTCCAAGCCGCCTACGGGCAGGACCGCCCCGCCGACCTCCCGCTGTGGCTCGGATCGCTGAAGTCCAACATCGGCCACACCCAGGCCGCCGCCGGCGCGGCGGGCGTGATCAAGATGGTGATGGCGCTGGACCGGGAAACACTGCCCCGCACCCTGCACGCCGACGAGCCGTCCGCGCACGTGGACTGGTCCGAGGGAGCGTTGCGGCTGCTCACCGCACCGCAGCCCTGGAAGCGGTCCGCCCGCCCACGCCGGGTCGGCGTCTCGTCGTTCGGGATGAGCGGCACGAACGCCCACGTCATCCTGGAGGAGGCCCCCGCGATCGGCACCCCGGTCGCCGCTGAGCCGGCGACCGACGCACACGAGGCGTCCGTCGTACCGCCGTGGCTGCTGTCCGCGAAGTCCGAAGCAGGACTGCGTGATCAGGCGGATCGGCTGCGGCGCGGCCTGCGCGCCGCACCCGGCACCGACCCGGTGGACGTCGGGCACGCGCTGGTGACCACACGGTCGCACTTCGCGCACCGCGCGGCCGTCCGGGGCGAGGGCCGCGACGAACTGCTCGCGGGCCTGGACGCGGTGGCCGCGGGGCAGCAGTCCCCCCACGTGGTGCGCGGCCGGGCCGACGCGGGCGAACGGCCGGTGTTCGTCTTCCCGGGACAGGGCTCGCAGTGGGACGGCATGGCCGTGCGGCTGCTGGACAGCTCGCCCGTGTTCCGCGACAGCATCGAGGCGTGCGCCGAGGCCCTGGCACCGCACCTGGACTGGTCGCTGCCGGAGGCGCTCCGGGGAGTCGCCGGTGCGCCGCCGCTGGACCGCGTGGACGTGATGCAGCCCGCGCTCTTCGCGATGATGGTGGCACTGGCAGAACTGTGGCGCGCGCACGGCGTCCACCCGGCCGCCGTGGTCGGTCACAGTCAGGGCGAGATCGCCGCCGCTCACGTGGCGGGGGCCCTGACCCTGGACGACGCCGCCCGCGTGGTCGCACTGCGCAGCCGGATGCTGGCCGACCTCCAGGACAGCGGAGGCATGACCTCGGTCGCCGCTCCCGTCTCCTGGGTCACGGACCGACTGGACCGGTGGGGCGGTGGGTTGGAGGTCGCCGCGATCAACGGGCCACGCTCGGTCGTGGTGTCCGGGCCGCTCCCGGGCCTGGTCCTGATGGAGAAGGAGTGCGCCGTCGAGGGCATCCGGGTTCGGCGCGTCCCGGTCCGGTACGCGTCGCACTCGCGGTACGTGGAGGCACTGCGGGCGCCGCTGCTCGACCGGCTGGACGGCCTGTCGCCGCGCGCGGCCACCGTGCCGTTCCTGTCGACGGTGACCGGCGGGTTCGTCGACACCTCCACCTTGGACGCCGACTACTGGTACCGGAACCTGCGCCACACCGTCCGGCTGGACGAGGCGGTCGGCAACCTGCTCGGCCAGGGGCACCGCGCCTTCGCCGAGATGAGCCCGCACCCGGTTCTCATCGCCGGGGTGCTCGACACCGCCGAGCAAGCCGGCACCGACGCGTTCGCGGTGGGCACGCTCCGCCGCGACGAGGGCGGCCTCGACCAGTTCCTCAGCTCCCTCGGCGAGGCCCATGTCCGTGGCGTACGGGTGGATTGGAAGCCCGCCTTCACCGGCCACCGACCCCGACCGGTGGAACTGCCGACGTACGCGTTCCAGCGGCGGCGGTACTGGATCGACGCCGCGCCGCCCGTGACGGGGGACATCGCGGCGACCGGCGTGGAACCGTCGGACCATCCGCTGCTCGGTGCGGAGGTCGCGCTCGCCGACACCGACGAACTGGTGCTCACGGGCCGGCTCCGCGCACGGACGCTGCCCTGGCTGATGGACCACCAGGTTTCCGGCGTGGCACTGCTGCCCGGGACCGCCTTCGTCGACCTCGCCCTTCGGGCCGGCGAACGCTGCGGCCACCCCGCCGTGGAGGAACTCACGCTCCAGGCACCGCTGGTGCTCCACGAGGGTGAGGAACCTCGGATCCAGGTCAGGGTCGGCCCGCCGGACCCCACGGGACGGCGCGAGTTCCGCGTCCACTCCCGGACGGACGACGGCGCGCGCGTCGGCACGGACGACTCCGGCTGGACCCGTCACGCGACCGGCACCCTCACCACCACCGCGCCCACCGCCGCCCTCGCGATCACCGGGACGGACACGACCGCCTGGCCGCCGGTCGGCGCGACAGCCGTGGACATCACCGCCGGGCACGACCGGATGGCCGACCTCGGATACGGTTACGGGCCCGCGTTCCGGGGAGTCCGGGCGGTCTGGCGCCGCGGCGACGAGGTCTTCGCCGAAGTGCGGCTGCCCGACCCACTCGTCCCGGAGGCGTCACGGTTCGCGCTGCACCCGGCACTGCTCGACGCCGGCCTCCAGGCGGTCGGCCTGGCCGCGACCGGTCCTGGCGGCCCGGACGGCCCCGGTGGCCCGACCGGCTCCGCCGGCGGGGCACCGGCCCGCGATGCCGAAGGCATCCGGCTGCCCTTCGCCTGGACGGGGCTGCGCCTGCACCTCGCGGGCGCGAGCGCCCTGCGGGTGAGGCTGGCGCCGACCACGAACGGCGGCGTCTCGGTCACGGCCACGGACGAGACCGACACCCCGGTCCTGTCCGCCCGCTCGCTGGAGTTCAGGCCGGTCTCGACCCGAGGCATGCGGCTCCTGGGAGGCGGACTGTTCCGGTTGGACTGGCGGGAGACGACCGGCCGACGGACACCGACCCCGCCCGAGGCCGGCACATGGGCCGTCGTGGGCACCGACGCCGAGGAACTGCGTACGCTGCTGGCCGCCGGAGGAGCCGACGCCGCGGCCCACGCCGACCTGCCCGCACTGCTGGGCGCCGTCGCCCCCGGCACCCCGAAGCCCGACGTCGTGCTGTTGGCCCCGGAGCCCGCGCGACCCGCCGGCACGGACCTCCTGGACGACGTGCACGCGCTGACCGGGCGTCATCTGAGCCTGCTGCGCACCTGGTTGCGCACGCCGGGTTGGGAGGACACCCGCCTGGTGGTGACCTTCCGCGGCGCCAACACCCTCGATCCGGTCGCCGCCGCGGCAGCGGGACTCCTCCGCTCGGCGCAGGCCGAGCACCCCGGCCGGTTCACCCTGCTCGACCTGGACGGGGACGTACTGCCGCGGGCGGTCGTCGAGGCCGTCGCGAGCGGCGCGCCCCAAGTCGTGGTACGCGCCGCGGCCGTCCTCGAACCCTCGCTCGTCCGCCTGCCCGCACCGGCCGGGTCACCCGCCCCACTCACCGGAACCGTTCTGGTCACCGGCGGCACCGGAACCCTCGGCGCACACGTGGCGCGGCATCTGGCCGCCGAACACGGCCTGAAGAACCTGCTGTTGCTCAGCCGTAGTGGCGAGGCGGCGGCAGGGGCCCGCGAACTGCGCGCCGACCTGGCCGCCCTGGGGTGCGAAGCCACCTTCGCGGCGTGCGACACCGCCGACCGGGACGCGCTGCGCGAGGTACTGGACGGCATTCCGGGGCATCGGCCACTGAGCGCGGTGATCCACGCGTCCGGGGTACTGGACGATGCGGTTCTCACCTCGATGACACCGGAACAGCTGGGCCGAGTACTGCGGTCGAAGGCCGACGGGGCGATCCACCTGCACGAGCTGACCCATGATCGCCCGCTCGCCGCCTTCGTCCTGTTCTCCTCGGCCGCCGCGGTCCTGGGCAGCCCGGGCCAGGGCAACTACGCCGCGGCGAACGCCCTGTTGGACGGCCTCGCCCGGCACCGCCACGCCGCCGGACTGCCCGCGCTCTCCATCGCGTGGGGCCTGTGGGGACAGCGCACCGGGATGACCGCCCACCTGTCCGAGACGGACCTGCGCCGGATGACCCGCGCGGGGCTGGCACCGCTGGACACCGAGGGCGGACTGGCGCTGCTGGACGCCGCGCTCGCCACGGGTGAGGCGACCGTACTCGGAGCGCGGGTGGAACTGGCCACACTGCGCGCCCGGGGCGCGGACGCGGCGGTCCCGCCGCTGCTCCGCAGCCTGGTCGGGGCACCCGCCCGGACGGCCCCGAGCGGTCCGGCGGATCAGGAGCCGGAGGCGACGGTGCGGCGGGAACTCGCGGGTCTGACGCCGCAGGAGCGCCGGCAGGCGCTGTTGCGACTGGTCCGCTCCGCCACGGCGGCCGTGCTCGGCCACGCGCACGCCGATCAGGTTCCGTCCGACGCGGCGTTCACCGAACTCGGCTTCGACTCGCTCACCGCCGTCGAACTGCGCAACCGGGTGCAGTCCTCCACCGAGTTGCGGCTGCCCGCGACCCTGGTCTTCGACCACGCGACCCCCTTCGAGCTCGCGGCGCACCTGGACGCGGAGCTGGCGACCGTCACGATGCCCCTCTCGACGGAGGCGGCCCCGACGGCCGCGGTGGAGAGCGCCGCGCCGGACAGCATCGAAGCGCTGTACCGGGCGGCCTGTCGGCAGCGGAAGGCGCACGAGGCGATGGACCTGCTGGCCGCGGCGTCCCGGCTCCGTGAACAATTCACCGACCCGGCCACCCTGGCCGTCCCGCCCCGTCCGGTCCGTCTGGCTCACGGTTCCGACGAACCCGTGCTGATCTGCCTGTCCACGATCACCGCGCTGTCCAGCGTCTACCAGTACGCCCGCTTCGGTACGGCCCTGCAGCGGCGACGCGATGCGTGGTTCGTGCCGGTGCCCGGGTTCGCGGCGGACGAACCGGTGCCGGCCGATGTGAACGCAGTCGTCTCCCTGCACGCCGACCTCGCGCTGCGCTGCGCCGAGGGCCGCGCGTTCGCCCTCGTCGGGCACTCGGCCGGTGGCTGGCTGGCGCACGCGGTGACCAGTCGACTGGAGGCCCGGGGAGTGCCGCCGGTGGGCACCGTACTGATCGACACCTACCTGCCGGGCAGCTCCGCCTTCACCCAGGTGCAGGACGCGTTGACCGACATGATGTTCGACCACGAGTCCACCGTCGGGCGGCTCGACAGCGCCCGGCTCACGGCGATGGGCGCCTACCTGCGGCTGTTCGACGACTGGAGGCCCGAACCGGTGCGCACCCGGACCCTGTTCGTCCGCGCGGGCGAGCCGGTGACCGACACCGTCGCGGGCGACGGATGGCGCCTGAGCTGGCCACTGCCCCATACCGCTCGGGAGGTCCCGGGCAACCACTTCTCCATGATGCAGTCCGGGGCCGCCACGACCGCCGAGGCCGTCGACGCCTGGCTGCGCGCCCTCCCGCGACCGAAGGCCGGCTGAGTCGGGCCGGCCGGACGACCCCACCGACGGAACGCCGCAGGGCCCCGGCACAAGCCGGGGCCCTGCGGCATGAAGGCCGTTCAGCCTCCGTGCGCGGCCAGCGCGTCCGTCAGCTCCGCGTAGGACGGGCCGGGGGAGAGCACCGGAGGCTCCCATCCGGTGGCCAGCACGGCGTCCAGCCGCTCACGCACCTCCGGGGTGTCCAGGCTGTCCGGGGCGGCCATCAGATTGGCGCGCAACTGCGCCTGCTCCCACAGGCGGTGGTCCTGCTGGCCGGCCAGGGCGGCGAGAACGGCCGGCGGGAGTCCGGCGGGCGGCTCGGGCAGACCGTCCACCGTGGCGCGCCAGCTCCGGGTGCGCTCGACGTCGTCGTGGACCCCGTCCTCGTACCAGGGGCGGATATCGCTCTCGACGAAGGCCCGCAGCCCGGCGGCCACCGCCTCCAGATCGGTAGGGTGACGCGCCATCAGGTCGCTCAGTTGGGCAGCGCCGGCCAGGGCGAAGGACGCGCCACGGCCCAGGATGGGATCGGTCGTGCACAGCACGTCCCCGAGCGGCAGGTACCCGGCCGGGGTCTCGGGCGACAGCTCGCGCCAGGAGTTGGTGAGTCCGGCCATCGGGACGACGTCGCCGATCGGCTCGCAAGCGCCCGGCCGCAGCCACGGCCCGAACTGGGCCACGGCGTTCGCGGCGGCCTCGAACGCATCGGTCCGGCGCAGCCGTCCCAGTGTCTCGTCCTCGGGCAGCCGGGCGAACACCACCGCGAACGTGCGGTCGTCGTGCGCGTAGAGGCCGCCGCCGAAGCCTGCCCCACCGGCGAAGACCACGGGCACCAGGAACGTCGGAGGCTTCGGTACGCCGTCCGACAGTCGGTAGAAACGGCTGTGGTAGACGGTGCCGCAAGGGCTTTCCTCCACCTCCTTGGTGAAGGCGCCGACCAGCGGCGAGCGACGCCCCGTGGCGTCCACCACCACGTCCGATTCGATCACCGCGCCGTCCACCCGCACGCCCCGGACGCGTCCCTGGTCGGCCACGACCTCACGGACGGACAGGCCATGGTGCAACCGGACGCCGGTCTGCTTCCGCAGGGCGCCGTGCAGCACCCACTCCACGGTGGCGCGGCGTGAGCCGAAGCTCGCCAGGACTCTCGCGCCGGCCGGCGCCTCGATCCCGGGCGGGGCGGTCATGTCCACCTCGTCGACCCCGTGCGCGATCAGGTCCACGTGCACGTCCGGCAACCGGGTGTGCAGCAGGTGCCGGAACAGTCCGAGGAACATGTGCGGGTGGCGCACCTGCGGAGCACCGGGCCGCTGCCACTCCTGAATGGAGCCGAGGTCCTCCGGTGGGGGACCGTCCCGCTCCACCAAGTCCACGGCGTACCCCTGGCGGGCGAGCAGTAACGCGGTGCTCAGACCGGCGATGCCTCCGCCCGCCACCACGATTCGTGAAACCATGCGTGCTCCCGGATGTTGTGCTGTCCCTGCGATTCACCGAGCAGCGGCGACCGCACCCCACACCCGTGCCCTTCGGCGCACCGTGCCCGTGTCGGCCGCCCGACTGCGTCACGCCGCGATGCTAGGCGCCGGCGTACGGCCTTGTGGAGGTCGGACGGCGAAGACAGGGGGTCCCCTATCGCTTTGGGCAAGGGAATCGGTCGCCCCCACCGGGAGGGACGGGAGCGACCGGACTCGTGCGGGAGTCTCAGCCCTGGACGTCCTCCTTTTCGCTTCCGGCCTTCTTCGCCTCCGCCGCCGACGCCTTCTTCGACGCCACGAGGCTGGTGATCGTCGTGATGATCAGTACGCCGAAGATGAAGCCCAGCGAGACCGGGAGGGAGACCTCCGGGACGTTCAGGCTCGTCGTCTCGTGAATGCCGTGCAGGACCAGCTTCACGCCGATGAAGGCGAGGATGACCGACAGGCCGTACGAGAGGTGGACCAGCTTCTGCAACAGGCCGACGATGAGGAAGTACAACTGCCGCAGACCCATCAGGGCGAAGGCGTTGGCGGTGAAGACGATGTACGGGTCCTGGGTCAGGCCGAAGATCGCGGGGATCGAGTCCACCGCGAAGAGCACGTCCGTGATGCCGATCGCCAGCATGACGAGCAGCATCGGGGTGGCCAGCCGCTTGCCGTTCTCGTGGACGAAGAGCTTCGTCCCGTGCCACACGTCGGTGGAGGGCAGGCGCCGCTCGATGGCCTTCATCAGGCGGCCCTCCTCCCAGTCCTCGTCCTGCTCGTCGGCCCGCGCCTCCTGGATGAGTTTCCAGGCGGTCCAGATGAGGAACGCGCCGAAGATGAAGAAGACCCAGGCGAACGAGTTGATCGCGGCGGCGCCCGCGGCGATGAACACGGCGCGCAGTACCAGGGCGATCAGCACACCGACCATCAGCACGCGCTGTTGGTAGATCGAGGGGACCGCGAACTTCGCCATGATCAGTACGAAGACGAAGAGATTGTCGACGCTGAGTGACTTTTCGGTGACGTAGCCCGCGAAGAACTCACCGGCGGCCTGCCCGCCGCCCCATGCCAGCAGACCCACGCCGAAGAGTGTGGCGAGAACGATCCAGACGGCTGTCCAGATGCCCGCCTCCTTGATCGAGACTTCATGCGGCTTGCGGCCGCCGATGAAGAAGTCGGCCGCGATGAGCGCGCAGAGTCCCGCAACTGTGAGCACCCACATGCTCGTTGAGACGTTCAACCTGGATCCCTTCCTCCGGCAAGAGCTGCCAAGGGTACAAGGATGACCAAGAGGTAGTAAAGAAATGGTATCGGGGCGAGGTCGTGGGCTCGTGGTTGAGGCCTGGTCAGAGCCCTGCGCGGCGCGGCGGTCTGGGGTGGCGCGCCCGCCCGATAGGGGGGTGGCCAGGGGTGGGGCCGCACTTGATCGCCGGTACGTTGAAGCGCGATGGCAGGGCGTTTCCATAACAGGTCAATCGAGCGAAGGAAAAACCTTGACCGACACGTTTTCCGTCCGGCAAATCGAGATAGCCTGGCCCGACCTGGGCATAACCGTGACCGCGGAACTCGACGGCCGTAACCCTGAACTCGCGGACGCACTGTGGGAGGCATTGCCTTACCAGAGTCTGCAGGGGCACGCGCTGGTCGCGGGAGAGCACCTCTACCACGCGGCACCCATTCCGTCGCTGCTGCACCTGTCCGCTTCCACTCGGATAGCCGATCGACGCGACGCACCCGACGGGACCGTATTCTGCTCCGCGCTCCAGCATCTGGGCATCAAGTACGGCACGTTGACCGAACCGATGCCGGCATCGCCGGTGGGTCGGATCCGGCAGGAAGATGTCTCGGCACTTCAGGAAGCCGGACGGTTGACCTGGGATTCGGTCTACTCGACGAAGAAGCCGATCCTGGTCGAGGTCCGAAAGGCGGGAACGGAAGGCGGCCACAGCATTCCCCTCCTGACCGCCGCGCATCCCGACGCGAGCCGTCTCATCCACGACGTGTACAAGGCGACCGAGCTGGCTTGGCTTTCCGAACCGAAGGAACTCGCCGACCTCCACGCCGGGTTGATTCCCTCCGGCGCGGGAAGCTTCGAGACGGTGTTGCCCACCCTGTTGTTCGTCAACGGTGAGACCCGTCCGCTGGGATACGCCACCTACGGCGGTCTGGTCCGGGCCGCGGTCCAGGGCATGCCGATGGATTCACTGCGCCACATGACGCGCCTGCTGGTCGGCATTCCGGCCGAGTTCCTGGGCTACTGCGGTCTGGAGCAGCTTTGGAGTTTCACCCAGCGCTTCCTGAACTGCCTCGACCAGCTCGATCGTGATGACTTCCTGAGCGTGGTGAGCCAGCTGGCCCTCTACATCAACTGCCTGGGTGGGTGGAACCTGCACCTGTACCCGTGGGAAGCCGGTGATCACCTGCGCCGGCTGCGCCCGGACGAGTTGGTCAGCCGGCCGTGAGTCGACTTCCCGAACGCGCGGACGCCGTCGTCATCGGCGGCGGCGTCATCGGCACCTCGATCGCGTTCCGGCTCGCCGAGTCGGGCGTCGATACCGTCCTGCTGGAGCGTGGCGGGCTCGGTTCGGGAACGTCCGCGACCACCGCGGGCGTGGTGCGTACCTACTTTCCCGGCAACGCACTCATCAGCAGCCTTGCCGTCCGGAGCCTGGAGGCGTACCACGCCTTGGCCGAACGGACCGGCACCGACCTGGGCTTGCGGCGCATCGGCCTGCTCGTGCTGTTCACCGACGAACAGCAGGTGCGGGACTACCGGGACACCGAGGCCGCCCAGCGGGCGGCCGGAGTGGACGTCGAACTCGTCACCGCAGCCGAAGCGGCGCGGCTCAACCCGCTGGTCGACGAGCGAACCATCGTGGCGGCGGCATGGTCGCCCGGGGCCTATGCCTGCGACCCCGCCGCGATCGTGCGCGGCTACGCCGCGGCCGCAGAACAGGCCGGCGCCGTCCTGCGCACGGGAACACCGGTCACGGGCATCGACCCGGACGGGCGGGTGCACACGCCCGCGGGAAGCGTCCACGCCGACAACATCGTCTGCGCGGCGGGCCCCTGGTCGGGAACGGTCGCCGAAATGGTCGACGTACGCGTTCCCGTGAGCACGTACCCCGTCGAAATGCTCCTGACCGACGTCCGCGGCACTGCCCCGCAGGACGCTCTACCGATGACCATGCACCCGTCCAGCCTGCGGATACGAAGCTGGGGAGACCGCGTTCTCGTCGGGATGGGCCGGCCCGCTCCGGACGAAACCCGCGAGGCTTGGCTGCAACGGGTGTCGCGCCACCTCGGCACGACCTTCCCGGCCCTGGCGGGCAGCCCCATCGAGAGCGGGTGGAGCGGAAACCTCGATGTCAGCCCGGACGGGATGGCCTTCATCGGTCGCGATCGATCCCGCCGGTTCTTCTACGCGGCCGGATTCTCGGGTCAGGGACTGTGCCAGGCACCCGCCGCCGGAGAGATCATCCGAGACCTCGTGCTCGACAAGGAATCCTGGATCGACACGGCGGGTCTCTCCACCGCCCGCTGCCTCAGCGGTTCGGCCGGGCCCGGGTAGGAAGAAGCAGCACCACCGGCGAGCACCACGGGGCCGTGGAGGAAGCGCAGGACGTCGTCGCGGCGCCGGATTGGCCGGCGCCGCGACCCCTGCGCGCGGCCCCGCTCGGTGCCTCCCGCGACCGGACCGACGCGCAGTCGTCCGGCATCCGTCCAACCATCTCGAAAGGAAGTCCATGGTCGAGCACACCGGCGGAGAGTTCGTTCGGGAGATGATGCGGTGGCACTTCAGTCCGGAGACCGGGTCGTCGTTCTGGCTGAAACGGGCCGAGAGCCTCGACTTCGATCCGCTGACCGATGTCCGGGACTTCGACGATCTCAGCCTGTTCCCCAACGTGGTGGACGAGCTGCGCGATGTCGGCGTCCGTGACCTGATTCCCCGTGGCTACGGAGACGACCACGGGGCCGCCGTCTACGAGAGCGGCGGCACCACGGGGCAACCCAAGCGGGTGCCGTACAGCGCGGAATGGCATCGCAGCAGCGTCGAATGGTTCAGTGATCGACTGGACTCCCACGGCGTACCCCGACACGTCGACTGGCTCAGTGCCGTCCCCACCGGGCCGCACAACGTCGGAGCGATGGCGGCGGACACCGCGCTGATCCGGGGCGGGCTGAACTTCAGCATCGACCTGGACCCGCGGTGGGTGAAGAAGCTGATCGCGGACGGCCGTTCGGACGTGGCCGAGGCCTACACCGATCACCTCATCGAACAGGTCGGCCACATTCTGGAGTCCCAGGACGTGGGCGTCCTCTTCGCCACCCCGCCGCTGCTGGAGCGCCTGTCACAGCACGACGATCTGGTCGAGTTGGTGAACCGGAAGGTCCGCGCGATCGTCTGGGGTGGTACGCATCTGGACGCCGACACCCGTGACCTGCTGCGCGACGAGGTGTTCGCGAACGCCACACTGGTCGGCGGGTACGGAGGCACGATGATGCTGGGAACGTCGGTGGAGCGACCCGGACTCGGACACGACGAGCCGTGCGTGTTCGACTCCTTCGCGCCGTACACCACGTTCCGGGTGATCGACCCCGACACGGGCCGGCCCGTTCCGTTCGGCGAGCGCGGGCAGATAGTCGTGCACCACCTGAGCCGAAGTGCCCTGCTGGTCAACAACATCGAGCGGGACTTCGCGACGCGGATCGCCCCGCTGGACGGCGGCTTCGCGGACGCGGTCGCAGACGTCACACCGGTGGCGTCCTTCGGCAGCAAGACGGTGGTCGAGGGCGTGTACTGATGTTGTCCCTGGACGTTCTCGGCCCCGGCGGCCCCTACCGGTCCCGGCGTCAGGAGAGCATTCGAGACCTTGCCGGGAACCAGGTCGCGACACTGAGTCTGGCGCCTTCGCTCTACGTCACCCGTGCGATCAAGGCCCTGCGCCGAGCACCGGTGCTACCCGTCGACACCCGCATCGAGGCGTTCGCACGGGCGGGCCGGGCCTTCGCCACGCAGACGATCGGGGGACTGACGCCGCAGGAGTATCAGCACACCGTCAGCACGGTCACCGGGATACCGATCACGGTGGTGCGCCATGCCACCGACGAGATCGCGCGGGCCGCGGAGCGGATCCACCTCGGCGTCGAGAACGCGCGGCCGGCCGGGGCGCTCACCTCGTGGCGCGATCCGCGGGCCCGGGACGGAGCGGCCCTGTGGACGCGCCGCGGCTCGGTGTTCGCCGTCCATGCGGCGGGCAATCACCCCGCGGTGCACCAGGGTTGGTTCGATGCCCTCGCACTCGGCTATCGCGTCGCCGTGCGTCCCTCCCGGCGCGAGCCGTTCACCCCGCACCGGTTGATCACTGCCCTGCGCGAGGCCGGTTTCGGCGACGAGGGAATCGTGCTGCTGCCCACCGACCACACCGTGGCCGACGACATCCTGCGACACGCCGACTACGGGATGGTGTACGGCGGAGCGGATGTGGTGGGCAAGTACGCGGGCGATCCACGCGTTCTGCCCCAGGGCCCGGGGCGTTCCAAGGTTCTCATCACCGCCGAAGCCGACTGGGAGCCGATCGTCGACACCATCGTGGAGTCGATCAGCGCCGGCGGGGGCGTCGGTTGCGTCAATGCCACCGGCGTGCTGGTCGAGGGAGACCCCTCGCCCGTGGCCGCGGCGATCGCCGAACGCCTCGCCGCCCTGCCCAGCCTGCCCGCGACGGACCCACGCGCAGTCCTGCCCGTACAGCCCCTCGGTCCCGCCCGCCGGTGGGACGCGTATCTGCGGCAGCGGGCGGCGGGCACCAAGGCGTGGCTGGGCGGTGACGGCATCGTCGACGACCTCGGCGACGGTTCCGCCGTGCTCCGGCCGGCGGTGCACCAGCTCGACAGCCCGTTCGCCGAACAGCTCGGGCTGGAGCTGGGCTTCCCCTGCGCGTGGATCGCGCCCTGGGACCGCGATGCCGGGATCCGGCCGCTGCGCGACACCCTCGTCCTCACCGCCGTCACCACCGACGAGAACTTGATCGACGATCTGATGGCCGAGCCGAGCATCGCCAACGTCTACGTCGGCGACCACCCGACGCCGTGGATGGAGCACGGACTGCCGCACGACGGCTACCTCGCCGAATTCCTCATGCGCACCAAGACGATTCGACGCTGACCGACGAGGGGCCGGGCCGAGCACGGCCCCTCGTCGCCGAGGTCAGTGGTGGTCCTCCAAGTGCGAGGTGTCGTTGAGGAACCGCACCGAGCCGCTCCCGTCCCCGTCGTGGGCCACGGCCGACAGCGAGGCCGCCGACAGCTCCATCCGGAACAGTGACGCGGCCGGCGCGCCCAGCGCCAGCCGAAGCAGCGTCCGCAACACCCCGACGTGCGAGACGACCAGCACCGTCTGCCCCGGGTACCGTGCCAGGAGCCGGTCCCGCGCGAGCGCGGAGCGGCGCGCGACCGCGCTGAACGTCTCCCCGGTTCCGCCCGGCGCCACATCCGGGGAGGCGCGCCACGCCGCCAGGTCGTCGGGGTGGCGCTCGCGCACCTCGGCGAACGTAAGTCCTTCCCATGCGCCGAAGTCCGCTTCGACGAGTCCTTCGTCGACCTGGACCTCCAGGCCCAGGTGGCGTCCCGCCGCCTCGGCCGTCTGCTGGGCCCGGCGCAGCGGTGAGGACACCACCGCCCGCACCCCACCGCGTTCCGCGAGCCTCCGGGCGGCGGCCTCCGCCTGCCGCAGCCCGGTCTCGGACAACGCCGGATCCGAGCCGCCGCTGCCGGATATTCGCCCCTGCGGTGTCAACGCCGTTTCACCATGACGTAGCAGCACGAGGGTGGTTGAGCCGGGCCGGGCGGCGGGCGCGTCCGCGCCGGCCGCTCCACGACCAGGTACCGAGTCGATGCGCATCGGACGACCCCTTTCGATCACGGCGCCCGTCGTGGGCGGCAACGGTGGCGGAGCGTGCAGGTCAGCGCAGCGCGGCGATGACGGGCGCGAAGTTCTCCATGTTGTATTCCATGATCGTGAAGTAGGTGAACCCGTAGCGTTCACGGCGTTCCTTGATCTGCTGAGCCATGTCCGCGGGAGTTCCGACCAACACGCTGGGCACCTCCTCGGGACTGTGCGCGGCGTCGGTCGGCAGCGGCTCGAACCTGTCGGGCACCGAGGCGCGTTCGGAGGGCGGAATCACCTGCTGCACCAGGAGGTTCAGCTCCACGGCGTCGGCGCGGTCACCGAGCAGGCCGCGCACGTAGCCGATCCGTTCCTCCATCTGCGCGATTCCCGCCAGCTGGAGCGCGTCACCGGTGGTGTTGGCCCACCCTCCGGGGAAGGCGATGATGTCGGCGTGAGCGGCGGCCACGCGCAGCAGCCGGTTGCCCCAGCCCGCGACGAGCAGGGGCGGCCCGGACGGTTGGGCCGGGCGTGGTTCGTATTCGGCGTCGTTGAACAGACGACGCAACGTGGTGATGGTCCGCTCCAGTTGTTCGACGCGACTCCCGCCGCTGGGGAACGGAATCTCCGCGGTGTCGAACTCGGCCTTCACATAGCCTGCGCCGAGACCGAGTTCCATACGGCCGTCGATGAATTGGTCGGTGCTCGCGACATCCCGCGCGAGAAGAGCGGCGTTGTAGAAGGGCGTGTTCAACACGAACGTCGTCAGCCGTACTCTTTCGGTCGCTTCGGCCGCGAGCACCATTGCTGGAAACGGGGCGGGGAATCCCAGATGGTCGGCCACTCCGACCACGTCGAAACCGAGTTGCTCGGCCCGGCGGCACTTCGCGCGCCACTCGTGTCGTGAACCGGGGACGAACATGTTGACGCCGAAGCGTAAGGGGAGTTGGGGAGACATTATGCCTGTGTATCACACGTTGTTTCTCCCGTCACCCTTTCGGGGGGCGGAATGATCTCAATCAGTTGTCCATTGAACTCTTCTCGCCAACCTCTCGCGTACGGTGCGTCACCGCGTGCGGGAGTTGGGGTGCGGGCGCCGTCGTCGAGCAAGTGGTGGGTGGCCAGGTGGCCGATGCCGATAACCGCGCTTCGGCATTGGCCGGTCGCGCCGGAATCCCGTCGCCGGAAGGTTGGCGTCGTTGGCCGGTATGCGTCATGGCTGAGAGGCGCAGCTCTAGACTTCAAGGTCAACGGTTCGTAAAGCCGGGTACTGCGCGGGGGATCCCCCGCATCCGACGATGGGGTGGCACGTGCTTCTGAAAACATTCGGCTGGTCGTTCGCGGTGACCGCGCTCGGTCTGGCCGTGGCGGTGTTGTACGGGGGTTGGGCCGGCTTCGGGGTCGTGGCGATCCTGTCCATCCTCGAGATCTCGGTTTCCTTCGACAACGCCGTGGTCAACGCCGGGATCCTGAAGAAGATGAATGCCTTCTGGCAGAAGATCTTCCTCACCGTCGGCATCCTGGTCGCGGTCTTCGGCATGCGCTTGGTCTTCCCGGTCGTGATCGTCGCCGTCAGCGCCCGGATCGGTCCGATCGAGGCGGTGCGGCTCGCGCTCGACGACAAGGACACCTACCAGCAACTCGTGACCGACGCCCACCCGGCGATCGCCGCCTTCGGTGGCATCTTCCTGTTGATGATCTTCCTCGACTTCATCTTCGAGGACCGGGACATCAAGTGGCTCGGTTGGCTGGAGCGCCCCCTCGCCAAGCTCGGCAAGATCGACATGCTCTCCGTCTGCATCGCGCTCATCGCGCTGCTCGTCTCCGCGACGACCTTCGCCACCATGGCCCACCAACACGGCGGCCTTCATGCGGACAAGGCGGAGACCGTCCTGATCGCCGGCACCGCGGGCCTGATCACCTACCTGATCGTCGGCGGCCTCTCCGGCTACTTCGAGAACAAGCTCGAGGAAGAGGAGGAGCGGGAGCACGAGGCCGAGGAAGAGGCCAGGAGGAGCGGCAGGAATGTTCCGGCGGTCGTGATGGCCGGCAAGGCCGCGTTCTTCATGTTCCTCTACCTGGAGGTCCTGGACGCGTCCTTCTCCTTCGACGGCGTCATCGCCGCCTTCGCGATCACCAACGACATCGTCCTGATGTCGCTCGGCCTCGGTATCGGCGCGATGTACGTCCGCTCGCTCACGGTCTACCTGGTCCGCCAGGGCACCCTCGACGACTACGTCTACCTGGAGCACGGCGCCCACTACGCGATCGGCGCCCTCGCCGTGATCCTGCTCGTCACCATCAGGTACGAGATCCCCGAGGTCATCACGGGCCTCGTCGGCGTCGTGCTGATCGCCTGGTCCTTCTTCTCCTCGGTCCGGCGCAACCGCGCACTGGCGGCGGACCCGGGAACCAACGCCGGGCCCCGGGAGAAGGCCGACGTCTCCTCCGGCGTCTAGTCCGTCCCTCCGGGCCCGCGCCGGTCGCAGCCCCCGGTGCGGTGGAACGTCCGCCGCGATGCGGGATCGTCCGGTACCCGGCCCACCGGCCTGCGGAATCCCGCAGGCCGGTGGAGCCGCGGCATACCGGGCGTGGTGACCCTTGTGCCCTCGCGGGTTCAGGCCGCGGCGGTGAGCTTCTCGAACTCCTCGTCGTCGAGGCGCACCAGCGCGGCGTTGGTGTTCTCCTCCAGATGGGCGGTACTGGACGTGCCGGGAATCGGGAGGATCACCGGGGAGCGGCGCAACAGCCAGGCGAGGGCGAGCTGCGCGGGGCTCGCGCGGTGCAGCCGGGACATCGCGTCCAGCGGGCCGCCGGGGCGGGCGAGTTCGCCCGTGGCGATCGGGAACCAGGGGATGAAGGCGATGTTCTCGGCCTCGGCGTACTTGAGCACGTCGTCGGCCGATCGGTTCGACAGGTTGTAGAGGTTCTGCACGGAGACGATGTCGGCGTACGTGCGGGCCTCCGTCAGTTCATCGACCGTCACCTCGGACAGCCCGAGGTGACGGAGCTTGCCCTCCTGCTGCAACTGGGTCAACGCGCCGAGCTGCTCGGCCAGCGGGACGTCGGGGTCGATCCGGTGCAGCTGGTACAGATCGATGCGTTCGAGTCCGAGGCGTCGCAGGCTCAACTCGACCGTTTGGCGCAGATGTTCGGGTCGACCGTTGGGGCGCCAGTCGTCCGGACCCGGACGCGTCACGCCGCCCTTGGTGGCGATGACCAGGTCATCGGTGTAGGGGTGCAGAGCCTTGCGGATCAGCTGCTCGTTGACGAACGGGCCGTAGGCGTCGGCCGTGTCGATTAAGGTCACGCCCAGCTCGACGGCCCGGCGCAGGACCCGGACGGCCCCGTCCGGATCGCTGGGTTCGCCCCAGACGCCCGGACCGGTCAGTTGCATGGCGCCGTATCCGAGACGGTTCACCGGCAGATCGCCACCCAGGGCGAAGGTGCCGGAGGCGTCGGCCGGACGTGTGGGGGACTGCGTGCTCACAATCAATCCTTGATGGTCGCGTTGCGAAAGGGACGCTGGTCGCAGGAGTCCCACGCGGGTGCGGTCCCCCGGCAACCTCACCGAGCATGCCCCATCACTCAGGCATCGGAAAGAGCACCGGGAGCCGCTTGGAGCTCGAACGGCGAGCAGTGGGTACGTACTTGACGTGTGGTCGGCGGCTGTTCGACGGTGTGCGAGGGCACGGACACCACGACGCGGGAACCGCGCTCGGGGGTACTCCGGCTCAGCTCGGCACCTGGACGACGTTGGGGAGACGTATGCACCAGCCTGACCTGCCGAACGGCTCCGTGATGAAGAAGAACCCTGACGACGAGAACGAGGTCCGTCCGACCGGCGACCACCAGGACGCGCAGTCCAATCGCATCACACCCGTGGCCCGGTTCGAGCCGCAGGTGGCCCTCGCGGTGGTCAGCACGCTGGCGTCCCTGGTCCGGCGGGGGCACGCCCTGGAGGCCGCGCGCCCCCCGCGCCCCGGTGAACTCCAGCGAGCGCAGCTCTTCGAGGAAGGGCACGTCTATCTGCTCGAGCCGCCGTTCGAGGGCTACTTCGCGGACCGGTACTTGATGGACTTCTACGATGTCCGCAGCCGCGACCTCTGCTCGCGGATGCACATCCACACGGGTCTGCGGTTCGTGAGGATGATGACCGGCCCCCGGACGGTCATCCGAGTGTCGAGCTTCTCGCCCATGGCCGTCGGACCGTCGGTCGGATGGACCGGCGAGGACCTGCACACCTTCGCGGACGACTTCTCCGGAACCGATGACGAGCCGCCGCGGACCCGGTACAACACCGTGGTCCCGGAGAACTCCTGGGTCGACATGCAGATACCCAGAGGCGTCTCCCACCAGTTCAACGCCGATGGCCCGCACGCCGTCATCGACTCGGTGCACCCCGAGGAGTCCATAGAGACCCTCCGCGAATCCATGTCGGGCTACCGCATGATGGCCCAGACGATCTTCCTCGCCGAGCAGCGGAGCGCCGGGGAGACGTGTCTGCGGGACGGGCGGGAGTGACCGCCCCCGGGATCTCCCCGACCCTGCGGACCGCCATCGCATCACTGACACCGGGGGACCGCTGCCTCGTGTCCATCCCGTCGAGTGAGGCACTCGCCGAGGTCATCAGACTCGGCTGGGCGTCCGGCGCGGCTCTCGCCCTGATCAAACCCGAGGTCGGCGAGGCCGATCTGCTGGACATCATCGACCGGTACGATCCTTCGCTGCTGGTCCGGGAGGACGGCGCGGCCGGGGCCACGGCCGTGTTCAGGAGCGCCGCCGCCCCGCACCCGAGGCCGGTGACGGACGGATCCGTCACCGTGTTCACCTCGGGCACCACCGCGCGGCCCAAGGGGGTCGTGCTCCCGCGGGCCGCCGTGATGGGCAACGCCCTCAAAACGGCCCGCGTCCACGGCTTCGGCTCGGGGCGCCCCCACGGCACCTGCCTGGAGCTCTTTCACGTCAACGCGCTCATGATGTCCCTGCTGGGTACACATCTCACCGGCGAAGCGCTCACCCTCGACTTCAGCGGAAGCCCGTCCGCCTACTTCTCCCGCCTCGAAGCCGCGGGCGCCCGTACCGCTTCGACCAATCCCCGGGTCCTGCGGAGGTTGGTCGACGAAGCGCCACCTTGGCCGAAGGGGCTGGAGTACGTGATCACCGCGGCCGGCCCGTGCGGAAGAAATCTGGCCACCGACTTCTACGAGCTCTACGGGCCACGGCTGCGCCAGGGGTACGGGATGTCGGAGGCCGTGAACTTCAGCTTCATGATGCCGTTCGTCCAGGACCGGCCGCGCTTCGCGTCGCTGTACCTGGCGCGGCGCCCACCGATCGGACACCCCGTGGAGGACACCCACTACATGATCGACGGCGGAGAACTGCTGATCCGCACCCCCGACCTGATGGACGGATACCTTCAGGACGAGCACGCGGGGTCCGTGACCGGAGGCTGGTTGCACACCGGTGACTTCGCCGAGGTACGGGACGGCATGGTGGTCCTCCTGGGCAGGGTGAGCGAGGCGATCGACGTGCCGGGCCTGCCCCGCCCACCAGGAGCGATCGAGGACCGGCTCGATCTGGCGGTCGACGCGGGCGACCACGCGGTCGTCCGGATCCCGGGCCGTCCCGGCGTCGCGGTCTTCACCTCACGTCCGCTGCGCACCGGCCTGCTCCCCGACATCACCGGGAGACCGGGACTGCCGGTGTTCCTCGTCTGTGCCGACGAGCTCATGCTGAGCGGCTCGGGCAAGGTGCGGCGATCGAGGATGTCGGACAGGGCGGAGGCGATCCTGGACTCGGTCGAGCGGGCGATCGGCGTACCGGACGCGGTCACGCGCCGGGAACTCGTGCCGGAGGCCCTCCTCGGCCGGGGCGTCGACTCCCCGGACGCGGCGGCCGGACGTCCCCTCGTCGCCGGCCTCGGATGCGGGTGCCACGTCCAGCGGAAACCGTCCGTGACCACCATCGAGTACGGGGCGGGCTGCCCGGACCCCGAGCGGCACCTCCCCGAGACGGCTGTGGACACGGAGTGGCTGGTCCTGCTCGCCGCGGGCGGGCGGGGTGGACCGGCGGACCGTCGCCGCTTCCACCCGGGGAGCGCGGGCGACGGTGGTCATCAGCTCCACCGGTACGCGCGGACCGCCTCGGGATGGTCCGCGGTCGCTTTGAGGCGCGGGAGGTGAGTCCGCGCGCGCACGCGCTGATCGTCGACAGGTCCCGTGCCAAGTCGTGGCGCCAGGACGACGGTTCGTCGTTCCTCACCCGGCACGGCATCGCGACGGTCGTGGTGTCGGACCGACCGGGCGCCCACTACGCGGGGCTCCCGTCCGACACCCGCCTGCACCTCGTCGAGTCGCTCGACCACGGCTCGATCCGGCGCGTGGCCGAGGAGTACGCGCCCGATCTCATCGGCCTGAGCACCTGCTCCGAGCTGTTCGTGGAGGACGTCGCCTCCGTGCGCGCGGCCCTGGGCGTCCCAGGACCACAACCCGGGTACACGGCCCGGTTGCGCGACAAGTGGCTGATGAAGGAGACGGCGGCGCGGGCGGGCATCGCGACCGCGTGGGGAGTGCTCGCGGCCGACGCCGCCCGCGCACTGGCGTCCCGCCCGGACGTCGCACGGCTGTTCCTGAAGCCCCGTGGCCTCTCCGGGTCCCGGGGAGCGAGGGAGCTCCGGGGCGCCGAGGCCGTCACGGCCGCGCTGGACGGCATCTCCCGGCATCCGACGGACTTCCTCGTGGAGGAGTTCGTCGACGGAGACCTCCACCACATCGACGGGTACGTGTCGGGCGGCGAGCTCACCTTCACGCTGTCGCGCTACGAACGGCCCACGCACCGCGCGGGCGGGACCGTTCCGCTGTCGTCCCACACGATCGACGACCCGGTCCTGTCGGGCCGGGCCGCGACATTCGTCCGGCGCGTCCTGGCGGCGTGGGACGTGTCGCACGACGTCTTCCACTGCGAGGCGTTCCTCGTGGACGGGGCCTTCGTCTTCTGCGAGATGGCCGGCCGACCGGGCGGCGCGGGCGTGCCGGGGGTGTTCGACCTGCTGCGGGGCAGGGACCTGCGCTTCACGAAGACCGCGCTGGATCTCGGGCTACCCGCGCAGGCGGCGCCCAGCCGGCTCCGGCGCCGGTCGCCGGCGGGTGGCTGGACCGTCTTCTACGTACCCCGGACCAGGCGGCGGGGCGCCGTGAGCGCCGACGGCGGCGGGCTTTCCGAGCACGTCTGGTCGGACGTGCGCGGCGCGGCCGAACCCTCCGTCGCCGGCCACGCGGGGGTCGGCATCGCCACCTACGTCTTCGAAGGGCGCACGACCACCGAGGTGCGCCGGCGGATCGCGCGCTACGAGTCGCGCTGGTCCCTTGCGCCGGCCGCGGGACCGGAAGCCTGATGGGGGCGGAGGGGAACACCGGGGACGGCTACGGCTGGCTGCTCGACGAGGTCGCCGTCATCGCCGCGGCGCACCGTGAGGAGAGCGAGCTGGGGGCCGCGGCGTTCGTCACCCACGCCCTGCTCTCCCCCCTTCCGCGCGGCGCGCCCGCGGCGGCGCGCCTGCGGCGCTGGATCCAGGGGTGCGCACCGGAGCCGGGGAGCGTCTTCCGTGAGTCCCTCGGCGACATCTCGGGGGCCGCCTCGTTCGAACGCCGTCTGGTCCTCCACGAAGGGTTCCGCGTGGATCCCGCCCGGGAGGCCGCCGCGGACATCGAACGTCTGCGAGGCGTGCTGGGGCCGCGGCTGCGCGCCAACTCGGCCGAGCTGTGGCTGCGTTGGGGAGCGAAGGCCGCCTTTCGGCAGCGCTGCGGGGAGTTGCTGGGGGCGGCGGCCCTGCCACCGGGCGCGACCTACGCGGTCGACTCCGCCGTCGGCCTGGCCTCCCTCGCCGAGCGCATCGGCACCTGCGCCCAGCCGCGCGTCGTGAAGTTCCCGGGCACCGGGGGCACCGGCAACGTCGTGCTCCGGGGCGGCGAGGAATTCCGGCCGGCCCTGTTCGACCGCCCGGCCGACGAGTCGGACGCGACCTCGACGGACGGTCCGGTGGACGTGGTGGTCGAGACCTGGCTGCCGTGGCGGGTGAGCGTCTCGGTCTCGTACCTCATCGTTCCCGAGGTGGGCTGCGTGTTCCTCGCCGCGTGCGAGCAGGTCGTCGACCGGTCGCGGGCCACGTTCGTCGGCTCCAGCAGCGGCGTTCGGCTGTCCGCCGCCGATCTTGACGCCGTCAGGTCCTACGCGGAACCACTGTTCGCGGTCATGGCCGAGGACGGATACGTCGGCGTGGCGGCCGTGGACCTGATCATCGGCACCGGCTGGACCGGGAGCGGCCTGGAACTGCCGTCGGGCTCGCGGGTCTGCTTCGTCGAGTGCAATCCGCGGATGAACCGGCACAACCGAGTGGGGCTGCTGGTCGAGCGCTTGGCCCGCACCTGGGGCGTCTCCGCGGCCCGACTGTCCTGGCGTTTGGCGGACCGCCCCGGATGGGCGCCGTCGCAAGACGGGCCCCCGGAGTCCGCCCGCCCCTGCGACCGTCCGCCGCGGCCGGGCGGGACCACGACGATCGATCTGCTCGACACGGCCCGGACGATGCGCCTGACCATCGGGCTGGGCGATACGCGGGGGAGCCGCGGTGCAGAGTAGGCGCCGGCTCGCCCTGTTCCTCTTCGTCGTCCCGACCGGGCACCACGAGGCGTCCTGGCGTCTGCCGCACAGCCCCGCGGAGCGCATGTACGACCTCGACTACTACATCGACCTGGCGCGGGCCGCGGATCTGGCCGGCATCGACGCCGTCTTCTTCGCCGACGCGCCGGCCCTTCGCACCCGCGTCGAGCACAACACCGGCGGCAGCGTCCTCGAACCGTTCACGCTGCTCGCGGCTCTGGCGTCCGCCACGAGCACGCTGGGACTGATCGGCACCGCGTCCACCACCTACGCCGAGCCGTACAACGTGGCCCGTCTGGTCTCCTCGCTCGACCACCTGTCGCGGGGACGCGCGGGCTGGAACGTCGTGACCACGGCGTTCGCGGGCGCGGCGGCCAACTTCGGCACGACGGCGCACCCCGACCGCCCGACGCGCTACGCGCGCGCCGAGGAGTTCCTCCAGGTGGTGAAGGGACTGTGGGACTCATGGGCACCGGACGCCATACGCTGCGACCGCGCCACCGGCGTCTACGCGGACCGGTCGCTGGTTCGGCCCATCGACCACGACGGCGAGGACTTCCACGTCGCCGGGCCGTTCCAGTCCGCCAGGTCTCCGCAGGGCCACCCCCTCATCGTGCAGGCCGGGGCCTCGGAGCCGGGTCGCGCCTTCGCGGCACGACACGCGGACGTGGTCTTCTCCGTGCAGCGGGACAGGGACCGCGCGGCGCGCTTTCGCACCGGACTGCGCGCCGCGGCCGCCGCCGCGGGCCGAGGCCCCGAGGCCCTGCTCTCGCTGCCCGGCATCAGCGTCCATGTCGCGTCGACGTCGGCCGAGGCCCGCAGCAAGCAGCGGGAACTCGACGAGCTGGTGATCCCCGAGCACGGGATCGATCAGATCAGGGCCGTCACCGGTGTCGACCTGTCCGGCCTGGGACTGGACGAGGTCATCGACCACGCCGCGCTCAGGGAGAGACACGGCCCCACGGGGATGACGCGGGCGGACGAGATCCTGGCGATGGTCGAGGACGGACCCTGCACGGTGCGCGGTCTGGTCAGGCGCGTCGCCGGGGCCCGGACCCACCGGGTCGTGGTGGGTCCGCCCGAGGTCGTCGCGGACACCATGGAGACCTGGTTCCGCTCGGGCGCGTGCGACGGCTTCAACCTGCTGCCGCCCACGCTGCCCGGAGGCTTCCACGACTTCGTCGAGTTCGTCCTGCCCGAGCTGGCCCGCCGCGGGATCTGGCACCGGTCCCAGGGGATGCTCCGGGAGCGTCTGGGGCTGCCGTTGGTCAGGTGAGGACGGCCGGCGCGACGACGACGTCCCTGGGATGGACGCCGGGACTGCCGAGCAGCCGTCGCAGGGCGGCGCCCGAGGTTTCGTCGTGGACGCGGACCAGGGCCTCCCGGGCGACGTCGAAGTACCAGACGTGAAAGTGGTCGAGCAGCCAATCGTGTTCGTCGGCGGTCAGGCGGACGGCTTCGACCATGACCTTGGCGTGCCGCAGGGTGCGCAGTCGTGCGAGCCCGTCGCGCAGCACCCGCGCCTCCAGCCCCTCGATGTCGAGCTTCACGGCCACCCGCATTCCCGGCGTCACCTCCAGTAGGTCCAACACCTCGTCCAGGCGCACCGTTTCGACGGTCGTCGTGGTCCACACGTGCGGCCGGTCCGCCACCCACTCCTGGCACAGCGTCGAGTTGCCCCACCAGGTCAGGTCCTCGTGGAAGACGGCCTCGCCGCCCAGGTCACTGACGGCCACCTGCTGGAGGTGGACGCCGGGCAGGGATTCGGCCAGCGTGCGGCGAAGGTAGGGCACCACCCGCTCGTTGGGCTCCACGGCCATGACCCTCGCGTCGGGCGGTGGTTCGGCCGCGAGGAGCATCTCGCCGTAGTTGGCTCCCACGTCGACGACCGCGTCCCACCTGTCGTCGGTCATGACGGCCCGCCACAACGCGCCCGCGACGGGATGCAGTACGCCTCCCGCCCGGGCGATGGCCGCTCCTCTCGCGTCCCGGGCGTCGATGTACATGCGCTTGCCGTTGATGACGACGTGCTCAGCCGGTGCGGGCAGCCGGTCCACAGGCGGTCACTCCCGTTCGCGAAGGTCGAGCGCGTCGGTGCGGAACACGGTCGGGTCCGTGACGTCGAAAGAAGCCGCACGGAACCCGACGTGGCTGCGCCGACCGCTCAGAAGAAGCCGAGCTTCTTCGGGGAGTACGACACCAGGAGGTTCTTCGTCTGCTGGTAGTGCTCCAGCATCATCTTGTGGGTCTCGCGGCCGATGCCGGACTGCTTGTAGCCGCCGAAGGCGGCGTGGGCCGGGTAGGCGTGGTAGCAGTTCGTCCAGACGCGGCCGGCCTGGATCGCGCGGCCCGCGCGGTAGGCCGTGTTGACGTCACGGGTCCACACGCCCGCGCCCAACCCGTAGGCGGTGTCGTTGGCGATGCGGACGGCGTCGTCGAAGTCCTGGAACGAGGTCACGGACACCACCGGTCCGAAGATCTCCTCTTGGAAGATCCGCATCCGGTTGTCGCCCTCGAAGATCGTCGGCTGGACGTAGAAGCCGCCCGCCAGCTCACCCTCCAGCTCCTGCTTGCGCCCGCCGGTCAACAGCTTGGCGCCCTCCCGCTCGCCGATCTCCACGTACGCGAGGACCTTCTTCAACTGCTCCTCGGAGGCCTGCGCCCCGATCATCGTGTCCGTGTCCAACGGGTGACCCGGCACGATCAGTTCGGTCCGGGCGACCGCCGCCTCCAGGAAGTCCCCGTACCGGCCGCGCTCGATCAGCGCGCGCGACGGGCTCGTACACACCTCGCCCTGGTTCAGCGCGAACATGGTGAAGCCCTCAAGGGCCTTGTCGCGCAGGTCGTCGTCCGTCGTCCAGATGTCGTCGAAGAACAGGTTGGGGCTCTTCCCGCCGAGTTCCAGGGTCACCGGAGTGAGGTGTTCCGCCGCGTACTGCATGATCAGCCGGCCGGTGGAGGTCTCCCCGGTGAAGGCCACCTTCGCGACGCGCGGGCTCGACGCGAGGGGTTTGCCGGCCTCCTCGCCGAAACCGTTGACGATGTTCACCACGCCCGGCGGCAACAGGTCCGCCACCAGGCTCAGCCAGTAGTGCACCGACACCGGGGTCTGCTCGGCCGGCTTGAGGACCACCGCGTTGCCCGCCGCGAGCGCCGGAGCGAGCTTCCACACCGCCATCAGGATCGGGAAGTTCCACGGAATGATCTGGCCGACCACCCCCAGCGGCTCGTGGAAGTGGTACGCCACCGTGTCGTCGTCGAGCTGGCTGAGCGCGCCCTCCTGGGCGCGCAGCGCGCCCGCGAAGTAGCGGAACTGGTCGATGGCCAGCGGCAGGTCCGCGGCGAGGGTCTCCCGGACCGGCTTGCCGTTCTCCCAGGTCTCCGCGACCGCCAGCGCCTCCAGGTTCTGCTCCATCCGCTCCGCTATCCGCAGCAGAACGTTGGACCGGTCGCCGGCCGAGGTCCGCCCCCATCCGGGCGCCGCCGCGTGGGCCGCGTCCAGGGCGCGCTCGACGTCCTCGGCCGTGCCCCGCGCGACCTCGGTGAACGGCAGCCCGGTGATGGGGGAGGGGTTGTCGAAGTACCGGCCGCGGGCGGGCTCGACGTACTCGCCGCCGATGAAGTGGTCGTAGCGCGCCGCGTACGACATCAGCGCGCCTTCGGTACCGGGCGCAGCGAAACGGGCCATCGAGGACCTCCCCTTGCCGGGCGCCGGCCGCCGTCGGACAGCGCTCGGTGAGGAGGCTAGGACCGGGCAGGTTGCGGGTACGTTGCACGCCCGCCGGGTCCCGGCGCGGACCCGTGCTCGGGTCCGGTTCCGAGTTCCGCGTCCAGGGTGCGTACGCGGGCCAGCGCGGCCGGCCGGCCCTCCGGCGGCAGGGCTTCGGCCAGAGCCCGCCACACCGCCGGGTCGTCCGCGCCCCACGGGGCGCACACCCAGTCCGTGAGCAGCCCCCGGTCCGCCCGGGCGATCACCGCCGCCCGCGCCTGGTCCTCGATGCGTCGGCGCAACCGGACGATGCCCGGCGCCGTCGACGCGGGCAGCAGCGGTCCCGCGTACCGGGCGAGGGCGGCCGACACCGCGCCCGCCGCCAAGTGCCGCACCACCGCCGTCGAATCGGCCTCCAGCGGGGCGGCCGTCCGGTAGGGCCGGGACAGCAGGTGCTCCGCCCCCAGCAGCGCCCGCAGCCGCGACATCTCCGCCCGCAGGGTCACCGCCGAGACGGACTCGTCCTCGTACAGGGCGTACGCCAGTTCCTCGCCGGAAAGGCCCTCGGGATGGTGTGCCAGCAGCGTGACGATCTCGCTGTGCCGCCGCCCCAGTACGATCCGCCGTTCCCCGAGCACCAGTTGCGCCTCGTCGCGGCCCAGCGCGCTCAGGCCGGCGCGGCCGGCCGCCGCCGGTCGCGGCGCGAGCAGCGCCAACTGGGACTCCGCCGCGCGCGCCACCGCCTGGACGAAGGCCAACGAATGGGGGTGGGCCAGCCCGTCCCCGCCGGTGATGTCGACCGCGCCGAGCACCCGGCCGGTGCCCGGGTCACGCACCGGCGCCGCCGCGCACGTCCACGGGTGGACCCGCCGGCTGAAGTGCTCCGCCCCGAAGACCTGGACGGGCCGACCGACGGCCACCGCCGTACCCGGCGCGTTGGTTCCCATCGCCGACTCCGCCCAGCGCGCGCCCGGGACGAAACCCAGCCCCTCGGCCCGCCGCAGCGTGGCCGGCTCGCCCTCCACCCACAGCAGCCCGCCCCGCGCGTCGCACACCGCCAGCAGGTGCGCCCCGTGCGCCGCGAACGCCCCGACGAGGTCCCGGAACAGCGGCATCACCCGGGCCAGCGGATGCTGCTCGCGGTAGGCCCCCAGCTCCGCCTCCGCCAGCTCCAGCCGGGGCGCGCACTCAGGACTGAGCCGGGCCCGGGCGCACCGCCGCCAGGACTTCGCGATCACCGACCGGACCGGGGCCTCGACCCGGCCGTCCTCGGTGAACGCGGCGTGCGCCCGTCGCAGCACGCGGGTGCGCTCGGCGGGATCCGTCCCGCCCGGCAACGCCAACGACGGATCGCCCATGTCGCCCTCCCGAGGACCGTGGCGCCGCGGTACGCGGAGCGCCCCCATCGTCGTGCGGGACCCCGGCCCCGACAAGCGCCACGTCGGCCACTCCGCGCCGAAACTCCCCGAGCCGCTTCCCCCGGGCTGCGTTCCCGCGCCGCTTCCCCGCGCCGCCTTCCGGGCCCCGGCCGGCCCGCGCGCCGCTCAGGCCGGGCCGTCGGCCCCTTCGGACTCCGCTTCCAGACAGGCCAGCGCCGACGCCGGATCCGGGGCGGACGGGCCGGCGAGGCTCCAGCGGCTCCCTTCGCGGCGCAGCGGCCACCAGCGGCCGTCCCGGCCCAGGCGCAGCTGATGTCGGGCGCCCGGCGCCGTCCAGCGGGCGCGCACCCGGCGCAGCTCCGGAGCGTCCTCGTCCGGCCAGGCCGCCGCCAGGGCGGAGCGGGCCCGGGCGAGGGCCGCCCGGTCCGGCGACCAGTCGTCCTCCAGCGCCGCCAGGGCCGGCGCCCCGCCGAAGCCCCAGGCCCGTACGGCCAGCTCCATGGTCGGCTGGTCACGGCCGGAAGCTGCCGCCAAGCGGTAACGGAGCCGGAATTGGCGGGCCTCGGCGGTGAGTCGTACGGCGTCCTGCTCGGCCGTCGGCGGGGCCGGCGCCGGCTGTTCGAGGCCGTCCGCGGCCAGCGCCCGCCCGAGCAGCCGGTGTGCCTCGGACGCGGCCGCCTGCGCGAGGAACTCCACGGCGTCCACGTCCAGCCCGTCCGGCCGGGCCGCGGTGTCCAGCGTCGGCGGCTGACCCGGAGCGGCCGGCAGCGCCGGCGGCGCGGGCAGCGGCCGCAGCAGCGCCCGGCCCGCGAACACCTCCGCCGCCGGGATGCCGATGACACCGGGCGAGGCATCCGGTTCCGGTTGTGCTCCGGCGGCGCTGCGGTCCTCCAGCTGGATCAACAGGTCCCGTTCCGGGCGCCCGCGCAACAGCAGCAGCAGGAACGGGTCCTGGTCCAGCAGCCGCGCCATCCGGTAGCAGAGCGCCGCCGTGTGCGGACAGTGGTCCCACTCGCCGCAGTCGCAACGCGGGTCGAGTTCGCCGATGCCGGGCAGCAGGTCGACCCCGGCCGCCGCCGCGTCCTCGGCCAGCTCCGGCGGCACCTCACGCTCCAACAGGGCCGCGATGTGACCCGACTCCGCGACCGCCAGAGCCAGCAGCCGGTCCCATTGCGCTTCGGTGAACTCCTGGACCAGTACGTCCGTCCGGTGCGCCGTTCCGTCCGGGTCGCGGACCACCGCCGTCAGCCCGCCCGGGCGCACCGACACGGCGCCGACCGCGCCGGTGCGCGCGTACCGGCGGCCCTGCCTGACCTGCTCACCGTCGAGCGCGCCGCCCTCCAGGGCCCGCAGCCAGGCATGACCCCACCAAGTGGTGGCGAAAGTCCGGCCGGCGTGCGGCGGCAGTGCGGGGAAGGTCTCCTCGTACGGGTCCTGCGCGCTGCTCATCGGTTGCTCCCCGGGGCCGGGCGCAGTGCCACCAGCTCGGCCAGCTCGGCGTCGGTCAGTTCGGTCAGGGCGGATTCGCCGGAGCCGAGGACGGCGTCGGCGAGGGCTCGTTTGGCTTCGAGGAGTTCGGCGATGCGGTCCTCGACGGTGCCCTCGGCGATGATCCGGTGGACCTGGACGGGTTGGGTCTGGCCGATGCGGTGGGCGCGGTCGGTGGCCTGTTCCTCGACGGCCGGGTTCCACCAGCGGTCGAAGTGCACGACGTGCCCGGCACGGGTCAGGTTGAGGCCGGTGCCGGCCGCCTTCAACGACAGCAGGAACACGGGCACTTCCCCGGACTGGAAACGGTCGACGAGCTCCTCACGGCGCGGGACGGGCGTCCCCCCGTGCAGCAGCTCGGAGGCGATCCCGCGCGACGCCAGGTGGCGCTCCAGGATCCGGGCCATGGCCACGTACTGGGTGAACACCAGCACCGAGCCGCCCTCGGCGAGGATCGTGTCGAGGAGTTCGTCCAGCAGCTCCAGTTTCCCGGAGCGGGCCGGGTCCCGCGGGCCGGCCGGGCCGGGAGCGGGTTCCTTCAGGTACTGCGCGGGATGGTTGCAGATCTGCTTGAGGGAGGTCAGCAGTTTGACGACCAGTCCACGGCGTTCCATCCCGTCGGCGGCAGCGATCGCGGCGAGGGTCTCGCGCACGACCGCCTCGTACAGCCCGGCCTGTTCGCGGGTCAGGGACACCGGGTGGTCGGTCTCCGTCTTCGGCGGCAGCTCGGGCGCGATGCCCGGGTCGGACTTCTTGCGCCGCAGCAGGAACGGCCGCACCAGCGCGGCCAACCGGGCCGCGGCCTGCGGGTCGCGGCCGCTCTCGACGGGCTCGGCCCAGCGGGTGCGGAAGGTGCCGAGCCGGCCGAGGAGGCCGGGGGTGGTCCAGTCGAGCAGGGCCCACAGCTCGGACAGGTCGTTCTCCACCGGGGTGCCCGTGAGCGCGACGCGGGCCGGCGCCGGGATGGTGCGCAGCGCCTTGGCGGTGGAGGAACGGGGGTTCTTGACGTGCTGGGCCTCGTCGGCGACGACCATGCCCCAGTGCCTGGAGGCGAGTTCGGCCGCGTCCAGGCGCATGGTGGCGTACGTGGTGAGGACGAAGCCGCCGTCGAGGCCGTCGAGGCTGCGGCTGCCGCCGTGGAAACGGCGTACGGGCGTGCCCGGCGCGAACCTCTCGATCTCGCGCTGCCAGTTGCCGAGGAGCGAGGCCGGGCAGACGACGAGGGTCGGCTCGGGGCGGTCCCGGTGCAGGTGCAGCGCGATGAGCGTGACCGTCTTGCCCAGGCCCATGTCGTCGGCCAGACACCCGCCGAGGCCGAGCGAGGTCATCAGGTCCAGCCAGGCCAACCCCCGCAACTGGTAGTCCCGCAGGGTCGCCTCGAGCCCCTTCGGCGCCGGAGGGAGGGCGGCCCGCGCGGGATCTGCGGTGAGCCGGGACCGCAGCTCGGCGAGGGCTCCCGCGGCCGTCACCTCGACCCGTTCGCCGTCGATCTCGGTCGATCCGGTGAGTACGGCGGCCAGCGCGTCGGCGGCGGAGACGGTGATGGGCCGTTCGACCCGGGCGCGGGCCCGGCGCACCGCGGCCGGGTCGACGAGGACCCACTGGTCGCGCAGCCGGACCAGGGGGCGGTTCGCCTCGGCCAGTCGGTCGAGTTCGGCCGGGGTCAGGTCCTGCGTCCGACCGTCGAGGGAGTGGCGCCAGTCGAAGGAGAGCAGGGCGCCGGTGGAGAGCAGGCCCGCAGGCGCGGGAGCGGCGGCGCGTGCGGCGGGGGAGTCGATGACGGCCCGGGAGGTGAGGGTGCGGGCGAGGCCGCGCGGCCAGTGCACCTGGACGCCGTCGGCCGCGAGGGCCGCGGCGGCGCCGCCGAGCAGCTCCGCGACGTCCTCGTCGGCGAGGTCGACCGCGTCCGGTACGGCGGCCCCGAGCAGCGGGGTCAGCGCGGGCCAGAGCCGGGCCGCGCGGCGCAGCGCGCGCAGGGCGTCGAGCCGGGCGCGGGGCGGGAAGACGCCCGGTGCGGGGCCCGAAGACGCGCCGGCGGTGCTTCCCGTGGAGGCCCAGACGTCGGCGGCGTCGGCGACGAGGCCGGCGTCGGCGAGGCTGTGCAACTGGAGCACGGCGCGCAGGGCGGGCGGAGTGTCGGGGGCGTCGGTGGGGTGGGCGTCGAGGCGGTCGCCGGGGTTGTCGCCCCGGCCGTCGCCGCGGCCGTCGAACGGGCCGCCGTACGGGCCGTCGTCCGGAGCGCGGAATTCGACGCGCAGGGAGATCCGTACCCCCGCATCGTGACCCGCGGCCACCTCGTCCGCCCACGCGCGCAGCGCGGGCAGCGGCCGGGCGGGTCCGGCGGGCGCCGCGAAGGCGGGGCCGCCGGTGGCGGCGGTGGCGGCGGGGGACCGGGGCAGGGTGTCGGCGACCGCGTCGAGGAAGGCCCGCAGCAGCGGCTCGGGGGCGGGCAGTCGGGGCGGCCCGTCGACGTCCAGGGGGACGCAATGGGCCTCCGGCGGCATGGCGGCCGCCAGCTCCCGTACCGCTTCGAGGTCGGCGGCCTCCAACGGACCGGTCCGCCAGGCGTCGTACCCGGCGGGGCTCAGCCCGGGCAGCAGCAACCCGCGGGCGGCGAACCCGAGGGCGAGCAGCGACGCCGCGCCCCAGAACGCCGCCGGGGCGCTCGCCCCGGGGGAGGTCCGGGCCCGGGTGAGCAGCGGCAGGGCGGCGTCCAGGGGCAGCACGAGGGCCCGGACGGCGGTCGGTCGCAGCTCCGGGGTGACCACGGTGAGTTCCTCGACGACGCCGCCCGGGGCCCCGGGGCCCGCGGGGAGGGCGCCGGCTCCGGTGCGCGCGGTGGTTCCCGTACCGGGGGCACCGCCTGCGGCGGGCGGGGCGCTCTCGGCCGGCCAGAAGGCGACGCGGCCGTTGCGCGGCGGGTCCGCGGGCAGGAAGACGGCGGAGCGGCGGATGAGGCCGGAGATCTCGGAGAGCACGCATTCCTCAAACTTGACTACCGGGTACGGGGCGGCCGAGAGTACCTCATGCGCCGGCCGCGACGGCGTCCGCGACGCGGTGACCCGGATCACGCCGGAACGACAAGGATGCCGCGCGGGGGAACGCACGGTCGGGGCGGAGCGTTGAGAGGGCAGTAGCCGACGCAGGAGGAGGTGTCCGTAGATGTCGAGGAGCGGAAAGGTCGCGGTTGCCGCAGTCGCGGCAGCGATCGTGTTGTTCTGGGCGTTCGGGGTCTGGGGTCTGGTGGCCCTGGTCGCGGTCCCGGCCGTCGCGTACCTCCTGCTGGACCCTTCCCAGCGTCGTCGTCTGCGGGGCACATCAAGGAAGCAGCTCGGCCGCTGAGGGCCGCACGGGGGACGTACTTCATGAACACCGCACACATCACGGCCGTCAGCAGCAACGGCGTGTACTCGTTCACCAAGCCGAACCGGGAGAGCATCACGCTGCTCGCCGGTCTCGGCGTGGAGGGGGACGTGCACGCCGGGGTCACGGTCAAGCACCGCTCCCGCGTGGCGCAGGACCCGACCCGGCCGAACCTCCGACAGGTGCACCTCATCCATCGCGAGCTGTTCGACGAACTGGCCGACCGGGGCTTCGACGTCGCGCCGGGCCAACTCGGGGAGAACGTGACCACGGAGGGCATCGACCTGCTGGCGCTGCCGACCGGAACGCTGCTGGGCCTCGGCGAGGAGGCGGTCGTGGAGGTGACGGGTCTGCGCAACCCGTGCCTGCAGATCGACAACTTCCGCAGCGGGCTGCTCAAGCAGGTCGTCGGCCGGGACGAGGCGGGCCGTCTGATCCGCAAGGCCGGAATCATGGGCGTGGTCCGCCGGGGCGGCGCGATCCACCCCGGTGACGCGATCACGGTCACCCTGCCGGCGCTCCCGCACGTCCCGCTCGAACGGGTCTGATTCCTCGGTCGCCCTGCGCGGATCCGCGCCCACCCGGGCGCGGCCACCCGGGCCGGGCCGTTGGTAGTCCTCGACGAGGGCTGTGGCCCGGCGCGGCTGCCGGTTTCCGCCGCGCGGGCCGAACTCCCGCGTCACTTTCACCGCCGATCCCGACCGTGGCGCCGGGGATCCCTCGTTCAGGCGGGCCGCACCGCCATCCGGTCCAGGGCCGCCAACAGTTCCCGCAGGGCGAACTCCCCCTCGCGGGGAACAGCCAGCACCTCGCCCGGCTCGTCGTCCAGCAGGACGAACGCCGAGTCGTCGGTCCGGGCCACCAGCGACCAGCCGGGGCCGTCGGCCCGTACGGTCCGCGCGCCCTCGGCGGCGAAGGACGAGCGCACCCGGCCCGCGGGAGGCGCCGCGCGGGTGTACTCCGTCGCCTCCCGCAGGGCGCGCGCCAGTCCGGGATGCGCGGCAGCCGCCGCGCCGCCGTCGGTCGCGACGCGCTCGCGCCAGTCCGCCCACTCCCGGGCGATCTGGTCGGCGCCCATCCGCCGCTGCACGGGCCCCCACGCGTCCGCCGAAGGCGGGGTCAACGGCACCCGGCCGGTGCCGTCCGCCCCCTGCTCCGGATCGTGCGGCTCCGCGACGCCCGGCGCCGACACCGTCAGCTCCAGCGGCCAACCCGCCAGCGACACCACGATCGTCCGCTCGTCGGGCGACAGGTCGTACTCCATCCCGCAGTCCCAGGAGGCGATGGCGGCGGCCACGAGCGAGACGTCGTCCACGACGACCGTCCAGCGCGCCCCCTCCTCGTCCTGCCCGAGCACCAGCCCGTACCCGTCCGTGACCGGCCGTACGCCCAGCAGGGCGCAGGCCTCCGGGAAGTCGTCGCCCAGGACGGCCGGGAACTGCGTGGGGGTCAGCAGCACGGCGGTCAGCACGTACAGCGAGCCCCCGTCCTCCTCGTCGGACACGTGGCCTCCCGATCGCTCTCTCGTCGGCGCACCTTAACCAGCGGGTAACACGCACGTCGAGAGCAGAAGGATGCCGATTTCCCAGCCCGCCGCCTCTACGTCCGGTTGGGCACCCGTCACGGAAAGGGATATGGGTGCGGCGTCACGACCGGCTGAGGGCGATCCTCCGGCTGGGGCCTTCCACCGCGCGACCCCGCGCCCCGCCGGCCGACCGGGGTCGCCGGGGCTCAGGCGCGGCGCTCGGCCAGGACCAGGAAGCGGTGGTCCTCGTCGGCGTAGCGGGTCATGTGCCAGCCCGAACCGGACAGCAGCGGGCCGAGGTTGTGCTCGGCCCGCAGGTCGTCGGGGGTCAGCGCCCGACCGTGGCGCGCGGCGAGCGCGGCGCGGCCGATCGGGTGGAAGAGCGCGAGCCGGCCGCCGGGGCGGACCACGCGGGCGAGCTCGCGCAGATCGGCCTCCGGGTCGGGCAGGTGGGCGATCAGCCCGGCCGCGAACACCGCGTCCAGGGCGCCGTCCCGCAGGGGCAGCAGGGCCACGTCGGCCCGCAGGAGCGTACCCGCGACCCCGCGCCCGGCCTCCTGCGCGGCGGCGAGCATCTCCTCGGTGAGATCGGCTCCGAGCACCGTCCCGGCGGGCCCCACGGCCTCGCGCAACGGGGGCAGGGCCCGGCCGGTCCCGCAGCCCGCGTCGAGCACCCGGTCCCCGGTCCGCAGCCCGCACTCGGCCACGGCGTCCGCGAAGGCGGGGCCGTCCTCGGGGAACTTCCGGTCCCAGGCGCCGGCGCGCGGCCCGAAGAACTCCTGCACGTGCGTGTGGTCTCGGCTCATGGGCCCATGATCCCGCACGGCGGTGTGCCCATGGCGTCCCGGCCGGTGCCCTCCGTACCTCCGTGATGTCCGTGGTGTACGCCGTGCCTGCGCTGCGTGCGCAAGGTGGCACGTGGTGTGATCGGAGACGAACGTAGCTCTGTCATATTCCAGCAGTTCCAGCGGCTTTCGAAATGCTCCCCTTGTTCGTGCCCTCACCCGGACTAGCGTCCCGTGGCCATGGGACACCTGGACCACGCCGCCTATGGCTGGCTGACACCCGTACTGTCGTACGTGATGGCATCGATCGGCGCCGCCCTCGGGCTGCGCTGCACCGTCCGTGCGCTCGCCGCGACGGGTGCCTCCCGCCGCAACTGGCTGCTCACCGCGGCCTCGGCCATCGGCACCGGCATCTGGACGATGCACTTCGTCGCGATGCTCGGCTTCCACGTCACCGGCACCGAGATCCGCTACGACGTGCCGCTGACCATCCTCAGCCTCCTCGTCGCCGTGCTCGTCGTCGGCGCCGGGGTCTTCGCCGTCGGCTACGGCGGGAACCGCGGCAGGGCCCTCGTACTCGGCGGCCTGACCACCGGCCTCGGCGTCGCGAGCATGCACTACCTCGGGATGGCGGCGCTGCGCCTGCACGGACAGGTCGGCTACCGGCCGCTGACCGTCGGGCTCTCCGTCGCCATTGCCGTGATCGCCGCGACCGCCGCGCTCTGGGCGGCGCTCAACATCAAATCGCCGGTTGCCGTGGCCGGAGCCTCGCTGGTCATGGGCGCCGCCGTGAGCAGCATGCACTACACGGGGATGGCCGCCGTCGCCGTCCGCGTCGCGCCCTCGGACGCGGCCCTCTCCGGCGCCACGGCCATGCAGTTCATCTTCCCCCTCGCGGTGGGCCTGGGCTCCTACCTCTTCATCACCGCCGCCTTCGTGGCGCTCTCCCCGACCGCCGACGAGCGCGCCGCCTCGGCCTCCGCCCGCAACCTCGGTGAGGCCGCGCTCCCCGCCCGCTGACCTCTCCCCGACCCGATCGCAGTCCCCCGGACCTCAGCCCCGCACCCGGACCTCACCCCCCGACCTCAGCCCCGCACCCCGACCTTCGTACGCACCGCCCGGAACGAGGAGCCCATGCGCACACCCCGCACCAGACCGGAAGCCGCCGCCCAGCGGCTGCCCGCGCCCCCCGAGCGCGGCCGCCGGGCGCACGCGGGGCCCCCGGCCGAGGAGTCCGAGGAGGAGCGGGCCGTCGGCCCCGGCGCGGGTCCGGCCGGTGGCGGAGCGCGACCGCGGCTCCGGCTGCGGCCCGCCACCGTCCGAGCGAAGATCGTCTCGCTGCTGATGGTCCCGGTGGTCTCGCTGCTCGCCCTCTGGGCCTTCGCCACCGTCAGCACCGCCCAGGACATCGCGGCGATCAGCAGGATCCGCCAGGTCGACGCCGAGATACGCACCCCCGTCGCCGCCGCTCTCGCCGAGCTCCAGGCCGAACGCCGCGCGGCCGTCCGCTTCCTGGCCGACCCCGCCGCCGACCAGGGAGCCGCCCTGGCGCAGCAGGCCCGGCGCACCGACGACGCCGTACGGAGCCTGCGGCTCGGCGACCGGCACACCGTCGCCGACTCCGGGGACTACGGCGCCGACATCGTCACCCCGCTCGGGGACTTCGTCACCGCCGCGGAGGGCCTCGCATCCGCCCGCAAGGACATCACCGACCGCCGCGCGACCCCGGAGGCGGCCTACGCGACGTACACGCGCCTGACCGAGTCCGCCCTCATCGTCGAAGGTGCCCTCTCCGGCGGGCGGAACCCCGAACTCGGCTCCGACGCCCGCGTCCTGCTGGAATTCGCCCGCGCCGGGGAACTGCTGGCGCGCGAGGACGCCCTGCTCGCCCTGCCGGGCCAGCGGAGCGCCGAAACGCTTCGCCGCCTGGCCGGGACCGTGGAGTCCCGGCGCGCGCTCACGACGGCCGCCGCCGGGGACCTGCCCGCCGCCGGGCGGGAAGCCTGGGACGCCGCCGCCAGGAGCGCGGCCTACGCCGACCTCACCGGGGCCGAGGACCGGGTACTGGCGACGGCCGCCCCGACGGCGAACGCCAACGGCAGCGCCAACGCCAACGCCAACGGCAGCGCCAACGCCAACGGCAGCGCCAACGCCAACGCCAACGGCAGCGCCAACCCGGCCGCCCGCGAGGCGGCGGGCGTCCCCGCCGGCTGGGAGGCGGCGTACACGGGGATCAGCGCCTCGATGAAGGAGATCCGCGAAGCCGCCCGGGCCGAAGCCGCCGACCGGGCGGATCCGTTCACCGAAGGGGCGCTGAGTCCCGCCGGCGCCGCCGTGCTGCTGGGCCTGGTCGCCGTCGCCGCCTCCCTCGTCATCTCCGTCCGCATCGGCCGGGCCCTCGTCGTGGAGCTGGTGTCGCTGCGCAACACCGCCCTGCGCATCGCCCACCGCGAACTCCCGCACGCCATGGACCGGCTGCGTGCCGGACAGACCGTCGACGTGGACGCCGAGACCCCGCCCGGGCGGCCCGCCGACGACGAGATCACCCAGGTCGGGGAGGCGCTCTCCACCGTCCACCGGGCCGCCCTCAGCGCCGCGGTCGAGCGCGCCGAACTCGCCGGCGGAGTCAGCGGGGTGTTCGTGAACCTGGCCCGCCGCAGTCAGGTCCTCGTCCACAAGCAGCTCACCCTGCTGGACTCCATGGAGCGCCGGGCGGACGACCCGGGCGAACTCGGGGACCTCTTCCGCCTCGACCACCTCACCACCCGGATGCGCCGGCACGCCGAGAGCCTGATCATCCTCTCCGGCGCCGCCCCCGGGCGCGCGTGGCGGATGCCGGTACCGCTGACCAACGTGGTCCGCGCGGCCGTCTCCGAGATCGAGGACTACCAACGCGTCGAGGTGCGAGGGCTGGCCGAGGGGGCCGTCTCCGGCAGCGCGGTCGCCGACCTCACCCACCTGCTCGCCGAACTGATCGAGAACGCGACGCAGTTCTCGCCCCCGCACACCAAGGTCCGGGTCAGCGGCGAGCCCGTCGGCACCGGCTACGTCCTGGAGGTCGAGGACCGCGGTCTCGGCATGGGCCGCGAGGTGCTGGCGGCGGCCAACCGGCGGATCGAGCACTCCGAGGACCTCGACCTCTTCGACAGCGACCGCCTCGGGCTCTTCGTGGTCAGCCGCCTCTCGACCCGCCACGCGATCCAGGTCCACCTGCGCACCTCGCCCTACGGGGGCACCACCGCGGTGGTCCTGCTGCCCAACTCCCTGCTCCAGAGCGCGATCGCCGGACCGCCCGCCGCCGCGGCCGCGCCGCGGGAACCCGCCGAGCCATCGGCGGAAGCCGCCCGGGTGCCGTCGCGGGCACCGGCCATGAGCGTCGTACGGGAACCCGTGCGCGGCCTGCCCGCCCCGGAACGGGACCGGGCCGCCGCCCCGGCCTCCGGTGCCGAGAGCCCTCGGCAACGGCCCGCCCCGGTGGCCTCGCTGCGGACGCGCGGCCCCGGGGGCGCGGCCACCCGTACCCACCCGTCGCCGGCGCCCGGGCCTTCCGTCCCGCTCGTGGCCCCGGATTCCGCTCCCGCACCGGGCTCCGACGGGTCCGGGGTCCGGACGTCCGGCCCCGGCCCCGGTTCCGCTTCCGGGTCCGCCTCCGCCTCCGCGTCGGTGACCGAGCTGCCCCGCCGGGTCCGTCAGGCCAGCCTGGTACCGCAGTTGCGCGAAGCCCCCGAGTCGAAGGCGCCCGCGGGTTCGGTGCGGGTCGAGGAGCCGCCGGGGCGCAGCCCCGAAGAGGCCCGGGACCGGATGGCCGCCTACCGGGACGGCTGGGCGCGCGGCACCCGGGAGAACTCCCCCCACGCAGGCAGCGAAGGAGAAGTGTGATGAGCGAACACCACGGGATCGACCTCGACGGCGTCCGCCGGTCCGGCGAACTGGACTGGCTGCTCGACGACCTGGTGATGCGGGTACGGGAGGTCCGGCACGCGGTGGTCCTGTCCAACGACGGGCTGGCGGTGGGTTCGTCCAGCGCGCTCGGCCGGGAGGACGCCGAGCACTTGGCAGCCGTCGCCTCCGGGTTCCACAGCCTCGCCAAGGGCGCGGGACGGCACTTCCACGCCGGGGGCGTGCGCCAGACGATGGTGGAGATGGACGAGGGCTACCTCTTCGTCGCGGCGGCCGGGGACGGTTCCTGCCTGGCCGTCCTCAGCGCGGCCGGCGCCGACATCGGGCTGGTCGCCTACGAGATGGCCCGGCTGGTCAAGCGGGTCGGCGAACACCTCTACACACCGGCCCGATTCGCGGCGCAACCGCCGTCCGCAGGGTGACGGCGGCGGCCCGGCACGTGGACGGCCGGTGGTACGACGCCGAGGCGGGTCCCCTCGTACGCCCCTACGCCATGACGGGCGGGCGCACCAAGCCCGGGCCGCACGGGGTCCGCTTCGACCTGATCGCGCTGGTCGTGGTGGATCCGGTGGCCTCCGCGGAAGCGGACGAGGCGTTGCTCGGGCCGGAACACCGGGCGTTGCTCGGACTGTGCCGCTCCGAGACGCAGTCGGTGGCGGAACTCGCCGCGGACGCGGACCTTCCGGTGGGCGTGGTGCGGGTGCTCCTGGGGGACCTGTTGGAGGCGGGCCACGTCAAGGTGAGCCGGCCGGTGCCGCCGGCGCAACTGCCGGACGAGCGGATTCTGCGTGAAGTCATCGAGGGATTGCGAGCGCTGTGATGGGACTGCACGACGACGGGCCCGCGCGGGCCGCGGGTTCGGGCACGGACGGGGACCTGGCCGCGCTCGCGCTGAAGATCCTGGTGGCCGGCGGCTTCGGGGTGGGCAAGACCACCCTCGTGGGCGCCGTCAGCGAGATCCGGCCCCTGCGGACCGAGGAACTGCTGAGCGAGGCGGGCGAACTGGTCGACGACACCGGCGGGGTCGACCAGAAGACCACGACGACCGTGGCCATGGACTTCGGCCGGATCACCATCCGGGCGGGGCTCTCGCTGTACCTGTTCGGGACACCGGGCCAGGACCGCTTCTGGTTCCTGTGGGACGAGCTGTCGCAGGGCGCGCTGGGGGCCGTCGTGCTGGCCGACACCCGACGGCTGGAGGACTGCTTCCCGGCGGTCGACTACTTCGAGCACCGGCGGATCCCTTTCGTGGTCGCCGTCAACTGCTTCACGAACGCCCGGCGTTACGGGGCGAACGAGGTGGCGCGGGCGCTGGACCTGGATCAGGGGACGCCGGTGGTGCTGTGCGACGCCCGGGACAAGGACTCGGGGAAGGAAGTGCTGATCAGGCTGGTCGAGTACGCCGGGCGGATGCACACCGCCCGGCTGCTCGACTCGGTGGGGCAGTAGACGGACCCCACGGCCGGCTTCGCCGGAGCGTCAGTCCGCGACACCGGCCGTCGCGATCACCTTGTCGATGGAGACGCGGACGAGGAGTTCGCCGGGCACGGCGTTGCGCCGGCCGAAGGCTTCGCCGCGTTCCTCACCCATGTACCGCGCGGCGATCCGGGTGGCCCAATCCAGGGTCTCCTGCGGGTCGTCGGCGTATTCGGCGATCGTGGCCCGGCCCTGGAGGACCACGTAGGCGAACGGCGGACGGTCGTCGTCCACGCAGAGGGAGACCCGGCCGTCACGGGCCAGATTCCGCCCCTTGACGGTGTCCTTGCCGGTGTTGAACAGGAAGGAATCGCCGTCGAGTACGAACCAGATGGGAGCGATGTGCGGGCTTCCGTCCTCGCGGACCGTCGCCAGCTTTCCGGTGCGGGTGCCGTGGGAGACGAACGCCCGCCATTCCTCTTGAGTCATCTTCTGTGCCATGGCTCCATCCTCCTTGCCGGAAAGCCCCTGGTGGGGAAGGCTGGCGGAACGACTACGCGGGGTGGGGCGCGGCCATGTCGGCCGCGTCGACGGGGAGGGGCTGGAAATGGCACTGGACAAGCAACTGGACTGGTTGCTGGACGACCTGACGCGCAGGGTCCAGCAGGTCCGGCACGCGGTGGTGCTGTCGAACGACGGCCTGGTCACGGCGGCCACGGCGGGACTGGCGCGGGAGGACGCGGAGCACCTGGCGGCCGTGGCGGCCGGTCTCCAGAGCCTGGCGAAGGGATCCGGGCGGCACTTCCGGGCGGGTGAGGTGCGTCAGACGATGGTGGAGTACGACGAGGGGTTCCTCTTCGTGGTGGCGGCGGGCTCGGGCAGCTGCCTGTGCGCCCTCAGTGCCGCGGAGGCGGACATCGTCCAGGTCGCGTACGAGATGACGCTGCTGGTCAACCGGGTGGGTGAGCACCTGGGCGTCGCGGAGCGGCGGATCACCGGAGGCTGATTTTCGGGGGTCGGTCGGAGTTGTCCACAGGGCCGGCGGGGATTCGTCGCGCTGAGTTACGGTCTTCACGCAGAGTGATCGCCACTCGTGGGGGAGGACCGTGATGAAGACCGTGATGCACACCCTGACGGAAGCGGACGTCGAGGTTGACGATGACGTTGACGTTGGGATCGACGTTGACGGGGACGCGCTCCCGGAAACGGCCGCTGTGGTCCGTGTACGACCGGCGGCGACAACCGGGCGGGTCGTGTGCGAGGAGGTGGACCCTCGGGGGGAACCGAGGTCGGACGCCTTGCTCGGCGGGGTCCGGGCGGCGGGGGAACTGGGTCTGGGGCGGGCGGAGTTCGCGCGCGCCGTGCAACTGGGACTGGTACGGGCCGGCCCGCGGGCGCCGGGAGGCGCGGCCCGCTTCACCCGGGCGGAACTGGACCGCGTCAAGGCGGCCGAGGGCTTCCCGGACGCGTTGCGCGCCCGGGTCGAGACGCTGGCCGGGGCCGATGCCGGAGCGAGGCTGCTGGGGATCGGGCCGAGCCGGTTCACCCGTCTCGCGCGCTGCGGACATGTCACCCCGGTCGGGTACCGGGTCAACCGGTACCGCACCGTCGTATGGCTCTATCTGGGCGCGGAACTCAGGGAGTTCGCCGCTGAGTGGCCGGGGGTGCTGCGCGGGGCCGCGTCCGATGAGGACCGGGAGCTGATCGCCGCCCGGGTGGACCTGCGGCCCGTCGGTTGGCGCGGCCGGCACGTGGGCCTCCTGCTGAGACGGACCTCCGACCCGTGGGAGCGGGCGGCCGTGCTGGCCTCCGTGCTTCCCGAGGAGCACGTCCGGGCCGCGGTACCGGATCCGGCCGAGCGGATCGTGCTGGCCGCCCTCGCGCCGCCCCCGCCCTACGGCCACCCGCAGGTACCGGCGGCCGCGGCGGTGGCACGGCGGCTCCTGCGGGCGCAGCCGCCGGACGAGATCGAGCGGTACCGCCTCGGCCTGGAACTCGCCCTGGCCGGGGCCCGAGGTCAGTCGAACGCGACGGGGGACAGGGGGCCGACGTAGACCCAGGCACCGCCCTCGCGGGAGAAGGCGCTGTGCTCGTGCAGCGAGCCCGTGTGTCCGGCCTCGCGGTAGTGCGCGCGGAACTCCACGGAACCCTCCGTCTCGAACATGCCGCCCCGCGCGGTGGCGAGGATCTCCAGCCGCTCCCAGCGCTGTTCGGGATCCAGGTCGAGTCGGCCCGGGCGGGTCGAGGAGTGCCAGGAGCGCATCAGGTAGGCGGTGTCGCCGAGCGCGAAGGCGCTGAAGCGCGAACGCATCAACAGCTCGGCGGTGGGCGCCCGGCCGCCCGCGTGGAAGCGACCGCAGCACGCCGGGTAGGCGGCGGGCAGGCCGCAAGGACAGGGGAGGGCCGGGGTGGGCATGGGTGCGCTCGGTTCTTCCGGTGAGGAGGGCGGACGGGAGCCACCGCGGTGGACGCCCACCGCGGTGATCGCGGGCACTGCCGCGAAGGGCCGGCTACCGCGTGGCTACTGGGGTGACACGGCCGGCTTTGCCGCGTCGGGCGCGTACGGGCGGAAGAGGCCTTCCTGGACCACGGAGACCAGCAGCCTGCCCTCCACGTCGTAGATCCGGCCCCGGGCCAGCCCGCGACCACCGTGGGCGATGGGCGACTCCTGGTCGTACAGGAACCACTCGTCGGCCCGGAAGGGCCGGTGGAACCACATGGCGTGGTCCAGGGAGGCCATGTCGAAACCGCGCATGCCCCACAGGGGTTCGACGGGGATGCGCACGGCGTCGAGGAGGGTCATGTCACTGGCATAGGTGAGGGCGCAGGTGTGTACGAGCGGGTCGTCGCCCAGGGGGCCGACCGCCCGCATCCACACCGCGCTGCGCGGATCGGCGTCCTTGAGGTCCTCCGGGGTCCAGCGCAGCCGGTCCACGTACCGGATGTCGAAGGGCTGGCGACGGGCCATCCGCTCCAGCGCCTCGGGCAGCGCGCCCAGGTGCTCGCGGATCTCGTCCGCGACCTTCGGGAGGGCGTCCGGGTGCGGGAAATCGAGGCGAGGGGGCAGCTGGTGCTCGATGCCGCCCTCCTCGGGGTGATGGAAGGAGGCGGTCAGATTGAAGATGGTCTTGCCCTGCTGGACCGCGGTGACCCGACGCGTGGTGAAGGAACGCCCGTCGCGCACCCGCTCCACCTGGTACACGATCGGCACGCCGGGGATGCCCGGACGCAAGAAGTACGCGTGGAGGGAGTGGACCGGGCGGTCGCTCTCGGTGGTGCGGCCGGCCGCGACCAGCGCCTGCCCGGCGACCTGCCCGCCGAACACGCGCTGGAGCGATTCCTGCGGGCTCGCGCCCCGGAAGATGTTGACCTCGATCTGCTCCAGGTCGAGCAGGTCGACGAGTCTCTCGGCGGGGTTCGTCATCAGAGGTTCTCCACTGTCGGGTCCGGCGGGAACGGCGGGTCCATCGGATGCCGGGGCTGCGTCGGGTGCTGAGGGTCCGGCGGGTCTTGGGGGCGCGTCGTGCGGGACGGGTGCGTACGGGCCCGGGTCAGAGTTGGCCGAGCTCACCGACCGAGGTGACCCGGAGCACGGCCCGGCCCTCCTCGTCGGACGCCGCGAGGTCGACCTCGGCGCTGATGCCCCAGCCATGGTCCCCGTTCGGGTCGGCGAAGGTCTGGCGGACGCGCCACAGCCCGTGCGCCGGGTCCTCCTCGATCTGCAGGAGCTTGGGACCACGGGCGTCGGGGCCGGTACCGAGGTCGTCGTACTCGTCCCAGTAGCCGTCCATGGCCTCGCCCCAGGCGTCGGCGTCCCAACCGGACTCGGCGTCCAGCTCGCCCAACACGTTCACGTGGTCCAGGGCCGCCAGCTCGACCCGGCGGAACATGGCGTTGCGGACCAGCACGCGGAACGCGCGGGAGTTCGCCGTGACCGGCTTGACCTGGTCGGCCTTCTCCTGGGCCTGCTCCGCCGTCTCCACCTCCGGGTTCGCCAGCTGCTCCCACTCGTCCAGCAGACTGGAGTCGACCTGGCGGACCAGTTCGCCCAACCAGGCGATGAGGTCCTGGAGGTCCTCGGACTTCAGGTCGTCCGGGATGGTGTGGTCCAGCGCCTTGTACGCGCCGGCCAGGTAGCGCAGCACGATGCCCTCGGTGCGGGCCAGCTCGTAGTAGGAGGTGAACTCGGTGAAGGTCATCGCCCGCTCGTACATGTCGCGGATGATCGACTTCGGGGAGACGGGGTGGTCCCGGACCCACGGGTGGCTCTTGCTGTAGACGTCGTAGGCGTGGAGCAGCAGCTCTTCGAGCGGCTTGGGGTAGGTGACCTCCTGGAGCCGCTCCATCCGCTCCTCGTACTCGATCCCGTCGGCCTTCATCGCGCCGACCGCCATGCCGCGTTCCTTGTTCTGCTGGGCGGCGAGGATCTGGCGCGGGTCGTCCAGGGTCGACTCGACGACGGAGACCATGTCCAGGGCGTAGGAAGGGGACTCCGGGTCCAGCAGGTCGAAGGAGGCCAGCGCGAACGTCGACAGCGGCTGGTTCAGCGCGAAGTCCTGCTGGAGGTCGACGGTGAGCCGGATGGTGCGACCCTCGGCGTCCGGGGTGTCGAGCTTCTCGACGACACCGCCGTCCAGCAGCGAACGGTAGATGGCGATCGCCCGGCGGATGTGCCGCAGCTGCGCCTTGCGGGGCTCGTGGTTGTCCTCCAGCAGGTGGCGCATCGCCTTGAAGGCGTCGCCCGGACGGGCGATGACCGACAGCAGCATGATGTTGGTGACCTTGAAGCGCGAGGTCAACGGCTCCGGATCGGCGGCGATCAGCTTCTCGAAGGTGGTGTCCGACCACGCCACGAAGCCCTCGGGGGCCTTCTTGCGGACCACCTTGCGGCGCTTCTTCGGGTCGTCGCCCGCCTTCGCCAGGGCCTTCTCGTTCTCGATGACGTGCTCGGGCGCCTGCGCGACCACGAACCCGGCCGTGTCGAAGCCGGCCCGGCCGGCGCGGCCGGCGATCTGGTGGAACTCGCGGGCGCGCAGCGTGCGGACCCGGCTGCCGTCGTACTTGGTGAGGGCGGTGAACAGCACCGTGCGGATCGGTACGTTCACGCCGACGCCGAGGGTGTCGGTACCGCAGATGACCTTCAGGAGACCGGCCTGCGCCAGCTTCTCGACGAGGCGCCGGTACTTGGGCAGCATGCCGGCGTGGTGCACGCCGATGCCGTGGCGGACGTAGCGGGAGAGGTTCTGGCCGAACTTCGTGGTGAAGCGGAAGTTGCCGATCAGCTCCGCGATCCTGTCCTTCTCCTCGCGGGTGCACATGTTGATGCTCATCAGCGACTGCGCCCGCTCGACCGCCTGGGCCTGGGTGAAGTGCACGATGTACACCGGGGACTGCCGGGTCTCCAGCAGCTCGGTGATGGTGTCGGTGATCGGCGTGGTCACGTACTCGTACGACAGCGGGACGGGCCGGGTCGCCGAGCGGACCACCGAGGTGGGCCGGCCGGTGCGCCGGGTCATGTCCTCCTCGAACCGCTTCATGTCGCCGAGAGTGGCCGACATCAGGACGAACTGGGCCTGCGGGAGCTCCAGCAGCGGGATCTGCCAGGCCCAGCCCCGGTCCGGCTCGGCATAGAAGTGGAACTCGTCCATGACGACCTGGCCGATGTCCGCGTACTTGCCGTCGCGCAGGGCGATGGAGGCGAGCACCTCGGCCGTGCAGCAGATCACCGGGGCGTCCGCGTTCACGGAGGCGTCACCGGTCAGCATGCCGACGTTCTCGGTGCCGAACATCTTGCACAGGTCGAAGAACTTCTCCGACACCAGCGCCTTGATCGGAGCGGTGTAGAAGGTGACCTTGTCCTGGGCCAGCGCGGTGAAGTGGGCGCCCGCCGCGACGAGGCTCTTGCCCGAGCCGGTCGGAGTCGAGAGGATCACGTTCGCCCCGGAGACGACCTCGATCAGTGCCTCCTCCTGCGCCGGGTACAGGGTGATGCCCTGTTCCTCCGCCCACGAGGAGAAAGCCTCGAAGAGGGCATCGGGGTCGGCGTTCGGCGGGAGCTGATCAATGAGGGTCACACCCCCCATCTTGCCTGGCTTCCCCCCGGATCCGGGAACCGGCGGACAAGAGGAAGATCACCGCCGGTACGCTGGGCCGTCCGGGCGGCCCGATCGACTCCCTCAACAGGGCCCCAACACCGAGTTACCGGGGTGGGGAACGAGCATGATGGGTCCGGCGCACTCATTGTCGGGAGCAGCGGCCTGGCTGGGGGTGGGCGCCGCAGCGGCCGCCTACGGGCAGCCGATGCCGTGGCCGGTTCTCGTCGTCGGGGCGCTCATCTGCGCGGGCGCGGCCCTCGCCCCCGACCTCGACCACAAATCCGCGACGATCTCCCGCGCCTTCGGTCCCCTCTCCAGGGTCCTGTGCGAGGTCGTCGACAAGATCTCGTACGCCGTGTACAAGGCGACCCGCTCCCCGCGCGACGCCCGCCGCACCGGCGGTCACCGCACCCTGACACACACCTGGCTCTGGGCCGTCCTCATCGGTGGGGGATCCTCCGCCCTCGCGGTCACCACCGACCGCTGGGGCGTCCTCGCGCTGCTCTTCGTACACCTCGTGCTGGCCGTCGAAGGGCTGCTGTGGCGGGCGGCCCGGATGTCGAGCGACGTCCTGGTCTGGCTGCTCGGCGCGACCAGCGCGTGGATCCTGGCCGGGGTCCTCGACCAGCCGGGCAACGGCGCGGGCTGGCTGTTCACCGAGCCGGGCCAGGAGTACCTGTGGTTGGGCCTGCCCATCCTGCTCGGCGCGCTGGTCCACGACATCGGCGACGCCCTGACCGTGTCCGGCTGCCCGATCCTGTGGCCGCTGCCGATCGCCGGGAAGCGCTGGTACCCGATCGGCCCGCCCAAGATGATGCGCTTTCGCGCGGGCAGCTGGGTCGAGCTGAAGGTCCTGATGCCCGTGTTCATGCTGCTCGGCGGGGTGGGCGGCGCCGCCGCCCTGAACCTCTTCTAGGGCGAGGCGCGACCCGGCACCGGTGGGCCGGGGGCTGTCCGCCGTGGGGCGGGCCGTGGCCGGTTTCGTGAGGCCGTCCGGTCAGGCGTGTCCCGGACGGACACCATGTGCCCCGACGGGCCGTCGGAGCCGCCGGCTCGCAGGACGTCCGGGGGGACGCATGGGCAGCACCGGCAGAACGCTCTGCGCGGGTGTGGCGGGGATGCTCCTCGCCGCGCTCGCCCTCGCCCCACCCGCCCACGCGGACCCGGGGGCGACCGACGGGGCCGCGCCGGACACCGCAGCGACCTGTAGGCCGGCGCTGCGCGTACTGGAGTCGCTGCCGGGATCGGGCGAGGGCAATCCCCGGCCGCGCACCGACCAGGTGAACGGCATCGGACCGCTCGGGCTGTCCGTCGGGGTGTCCCACGACAAGCCCGCCTACTGGCTCGGCACCGCCGTGCGCGCCGTACCGCTGCCGGCGGGAGCCACCGGAGGCAGCGTGGAGGCCGTCAACCGCCTCGGCCTCATGGTCGGCACGCTCACCGGCCCCGGCGGCCGCAAGGCCTTCAGCTACCGGCCGGGCACACGGGCGGTCACGCTGCTGCCGGGCGGGCAGTACGCGACCGCCGTCAACGACCGGGGCCACGTCGTCGGCCACCGCCACGACCCCTCGACCGGTGCGGGCACCGGCCTCGAATGGTCCGGCCCGGCCCTGCGCAGGGAACTGACCGTCCCGCGCGGCTTCCGGCTCGAAGAGGTCACCGGGATCAACAACGCCGGGCAGATCACGGGACACGGCTCCGGACCCACCGGCAACGACGAGGAACCGTACGACATGAATCCCGGCCTGCTCTGGTCCGCCGAGGCCGCAGCCGCTCCCGTGCTGCTCCAGCCCGTCGGCGGCGACTACGAGTACTACAGGCCGCAGGCCATCGACGAGAGCGGCCGGATCGTCGGCCACCACTGGTACACCCGGGCCATGCGGGAAACCCCGCTCCAGTGGACCGCCCCGTACACGGAGCCCTCCCACGTGCCCCTGCCCGCCGGGAGCACCAGCGGCACCTTCGAGGACATCAGCCCCCGCACCGGGGTCTCGGTCGGCGCCGCCACCACCTACAACCCGCCCGAGGACACCGTCGTCCGGGCCCAGTACTGGACCGGCGGCGGCCCGATGCGCATCCTTCCCGGCCTCACGCCCACCGGCCACTCCGCCGCCCACGCCGTCGGCGACGACGACCGGGTCGGCGGGGTCGCACTGGACGCCGGGAACGTGGCCCGCCCCGTCGTGTGGACCTGCGCGGGCCGGCAGGCGTACGAACCCGTGGCGGCGACCCGGCCGGCCGCGCGCGGGTGACGACCGGCTGGTTCGTCCCTTTCGGATGGTGCCGGTCGGGCCGGCGGACCGACCACGGGTCCGCACGGCTGCCGGCCCGCGCAGGTCCGCACGACGGGCCGGGACCACCACGGGCGCCGCCCGGCCGCCCGGACCTCCGGCCTGCCACCGCTCGGCCCGTCGGCCCGTCGGCCCGTCGGCCCGTCGGCCCGTCAGTTCGCGCGGCCCCGTCAGCCGTGCCAGGAACGCCACAGGGCCGCGTACGCCCCGTCGGCCGCCACCAGCTCGTCGTGCGAGCCGAGCTCGCTGATCCGGCCCGCCTCGACCACCGCGATCACGTCCGCGTCGTGCGCGGTGTGCAGGCGGTGGGCGATCGCGATGACCGTGCGGCCGTCCAGCACCCGGGCCAGCGAACGCTCCAGGTGCCGGGCGGCACGCGGGTCCAGCAGCGAGGTCGCCTCGTCCAGCACCAGCGTGTGCGGATCCGCCAGCACCAGCCGGGCCAGCGCGACCTGCTGCGCCTGCGCCGGGGTCAGCGCGCTGCCGCCCGAGCCGACCTCGGTGTCCAGCCCGGACTCCAGGGACCGGGCCCAACCGTCCGCGTCCACCGCTCCCAGAGCCGCCCACAGTTCGGCGTCATCCGCGCCCGTCCGGGCCAGGCGCAGGTTGTCCCGCAGCGAACCCACGAACACGTGGTGCTCCTGATTGACCAGGGCCACGTGCTCGCGGACCCGCTCCGCCGGCATGCCCGACAGCCGCGCACCGCCCAGCGTCACCGCGCCGGTCCGGGGCGCGTAGATGCCCGCCAGCAGCCGGCCCAGCGTCGACTTGCCCGCGCCCGACGGGCCGACCAGCGCCATCCGCGTGCCCGGCGGCACCGACATCGACACCCGGTGCAGGACGTCCACGCCCTCCCGATAGCCGAAGTGGACCTCGTCGGCGCGGACCTCGCGGCCCTTCGGGGCGAGCGCGCCGTCGCCCGCCGCAGGCTCGATCTCGTGGACGCCCACCAGCCGCGCCAGCGAGACCTGGGCGATCTGCAGTTCGTCGTACCAGCGCAGGATCAGGCCGATCGGATCGACCATCATCTGCGCCAGCAGGGCGCCCGTGGTCAGCTGCCCGACCGACATCCATCCCCGGAGCACGCAGTAGCCGCCGATCATCAGCACCGAGCCGAGGATCGTCACGTAGGTGACGTTGATGACGGGGAAGAGCACCGTCCGCAGGTACAGGGTGTACCGCTCCCAGGCCGTCCACTCCTTGATCCGCTGCTCCGACAGGCCGATCCGGCGCCGGCCCAGACGGTGCGCCTCGACGGTGCGCCCGGCGTCGACCGTCTCGGTGAGCACCGCCGCGACCGCCGCGTACCCGGCCGCCTCCGAGCGGTACGCCGACGGCGCCCGCTTGAAGTACCAGCGGCAGCCGATCACCAGCACCGGCAGGGCCACCAGCGCGGCCAGGGCCAGCGGAGGCGCGGTCACCGCGAGGGCCCCGAAGAGCAGTCCGGCCCACACCACGCCGATGGCGAGCTGCGGCACGGCCTCGCGCATGGCGTTGGCCAACCGGTCGATGTCGGTGGTGATGCGGGACAGCAGGTCGCCCGTCCCCGCCCGCTCCAGGACGCCCGGCGGCAGGCCGACCGAGCGCACCAGGAAGTCCTCGCGCAGGTCGGCCAGCATCTCCTCACCGAGCACGGCCCCACGCAGCCGCACCAGTCGCACGAAGCAGGTCTGGACGACCAGGGCCAGCGCGAACAGCAGCCCCACGCGCTCCAGATGGAGGTCGCGGGCCCCCGCCGAGAGCTCGTCCACGACCCGACCCAGCAGGTACGGGCCGACCATGGAGGCGATCACCGCGACGGCGTTGACCGTCACCAGGGTCAGGAACGCCCGCCGGTGGCGGAGGAACAGGCCGCGCACATAGCCCCGTACGGTCGCCGACGAGCCCACGGGCAGGGTCGCGGCCGTCTCGGGGGCCGCCGGATCGTACTCCGGGGGCGCCACGCCGATCATGCGGATTCCTCGATCTCTGTGAGTGCCTCTTCCAACCCGGCCAACTCGGTTCCGGGCCGGTCCGTCCGGTCGGCCCTGTCGCTCCGGTCGGTCCCGTCGATCCGATTGGGTTGGTCGGGCCGTTCGGGCCGTTCGGGCCGGTCGGGTTCGCGGGTGACGACCGCCCGGTAGCGCGGTTCGTCCCGCAGCAGTTCGCGGTGCGTCCCCGCGGGCAGGGCGCGGCCCTCGTGGACGAGCACCACCCGATCGGCCCGGTCCAGGAGCAGCGGCGAGGACGCCAGGACCACCGTGGTCCGACCGGCGCGCAGGTCCGTGATCCCGTCGGCGATCCGTGCCTCGGTGTGCGAGTCGACGGCCGAGGTCGGCTCGTCCAGCACCAGCACCTCCGGGTCGGTGACCAGCGACCTGGCCAGCGCGAGGCGCTGGCGCTGCCCGCCCGACAGGGACCGACCGCGTTCGGTGATCCGGGCGTCCATCGGGTCGGTGACCCCGTCGGGCGCCGACAGGAGCAGGGCCTCCAGTACGTCACCGCACTGCGCCGCGGCCAACGCGGCAGCGGGTTCCACTGCGCCCGAGGCCGGTACGTCGAACAGTTCGCGCAGGGTTCCGGACAGCAGCACCGGGTCCTTGTCCTGTACGAGGACCAGCGTGCGCGCCGTGTCCAGCGCGAGGTCGTCCAGCGCGACCCCGCCGAGCAGCACCGACGGCTCCGCGGACGAGCCACCGGCGGCCGGTACGGGCTGTCCGCCCAGGCGCTCGGCGAGCCGGCCCGCCACGTCCGGGTCCCCGCACACGACGGCCGTGAGCCGGCCCGCCGGAGCCAGCAGCCCGGTCTCGGGGTCGTACAGGTCGCCGCCCGGAGCGGGCGCGTCCGGAACCACGGCATCCGGGCCGTTGCCCAGGTCCGGGCCCGGGCCCGAGCCGGTCCGCGCTTCCGCCTCGGCGTCCGTGCGCGTCAGCGACAGCACCCGGGCCGCCCGCTGGGCGGAGGGACGCGAGAAGGAGTAGGCCATGGCGATCTCCTCCACGTTCCTGAGCGGATACAGCATCAGGGACACCGCGCTGAACACGGCGACGAGTTCGCCGATGTCCAGCCGACCGGCGAGCACGAGGGAGGAGCCGTACCAGACCACGGTGATCAGCAGCAGCCCCGGCAGGAACACCTGGATGGCCGAGATCAGGGCCCACATCCGGGCGCTGCGCACGGCCGCCGACCGGACCTGCTGCGAGGCCTCGCGGTAGCGACCGAGGAAGAGTTCCTCGCCGCCGATGCCCCGCAGCACCCGCAGGCCCGCGACGGTGTCGGAGGCGAGTTCGGTGGCCCGGCCCGCCTTCTCGCGCTGGAAGTCGGCGCGCCGGGTGGCCCGGGGGAGCAGCGGCAGCGAGGCGAGCGCCAGCACGGGCATGCCCACGGCCACGACCACGCCGAGGGCCGGGGCGTAGACGACGAGACCCACGCAGACGATCACGATGGCGAGGGCGGCCGCCAGGAACCGGGAGACGGCTTCCACGAACCAGCCGATCTTCTCCACGTCACCGGTGGACACCATCGTGATAGCTGCCGCGTTCATGCGCATCTCGGGGGCGTCCCCGGAATCGGTTCGTTTCCCCTTGCCCTTGGTGGGCTTATCAGGTTCGTCAACCACCCCGGTGGAGACGGCGACGACCTCACCGGCGGCGACCCGCCGGGTGAGGGCCGCGCCGAGCTCGGCCGTCCGGCGGGCGAGCAGCTGCTGCACGCGGGCGGCGGCGGTGATCCAGTTGGTGACGGCCGTGCGGTGCAGCATCGCGTCGCCCACCGAGATGGCGATGCCGAGCAGCACGATCAGGGCGCCGACGAGGAGCAAGCGCCGGCCGTCGCCCTCGACGACGGCTTCGACGCCGAACCCCACCGCGAACGGCAGGCCGGCGATGCCGCAGTGGTGCAGGAGGCCCCAGGCGAGGCTCTTGGCCTGCCCGCCCAGTTGCCCCCTCCCCAGCCACAGCAGGAAGCGGGGGCCGGAACGGGCGTCGGGTACCCCGGGGTCCGGATACGGAAGATCGCTGATCTGCATGACGCCCCATGACTGGTCGAGTGGTTCAAGCCACGCAAGGTTCGCCTTTCGGACCAGGCCCGGGCAATCGATTTTCCGGCCCGGACGGGGGCTTCGGAAGAGCCCCTCCCGCTCCGGAGCGCGCACTCCGGCGCACCCGCGGGGCGCGTGGGACCCCTGGTCGCCTCAGGGGCGGGTGGCCCGTTCCAGTTCGAGCAGAACCGAGTAGTAGCTCCGTCCGGTGGCCCGGTCCATGCCCACCTCGCACATCCGGTTCGCCGACAGGTGCGCGTCGAACGCGCGCGCCGTCACCTCCCGGGCCTCCGCGGCCGTCGCGGATGCGGTCAGCTCCGGATGGAGCATGCCGCGGTCGCCCGCGAACGCGCAGCAGCCCGCGTCGTCCGGGACCACCACCTCCTCGGCGCAGGCCTCGGCGACCGCGCGCAGCTGCGCCTCGTCGTCGAGGTGCCGCATCGAGCAGGTGGGGTGCAGGACGGCCGAGCCGACGGTCCGCCGGACCTCCAGACGCGGCAGCAGTTCCTCCGCCGCCCAGACGACCGAGTCGACGATCCGCAGGGCGGCGTGGAGTTCGCGGTTGTCGTCGGTCAGGTACGGGACCACCTCGTGGGCGATGCCCAGGGTGCAGGAGGACGCGTCGACCACCAGCGGCAGCAGACCCCCGGCGGTCCAGCCCCAGGCGGCTTCGACGATCCGGTTGGCCATCACCCGGTTGCCGGCCCCGTAGCCCTTGGAGTGCCAGATCGTCGCGCAGCAGGTCCCCGCGACGTCGTCCGGGATCCACACGGGCCTCCCGGCCCGCTCCGACACGGCCACCACCGCCTCGGGCAGGGAGGGGCCGGGACGCCCGTCCGGGCCGCCGAAGATCCGGTTGACGCAGGCCGGGTAGTACACGGCGGTCGCGGTGACCCGATCTGTCGCGGGCAACCGGCGGGCGGCGGCCCCCGGGATCTGCGGTAGCCACGCGGGCACCAGGTCCGGACGCACGGCCTTGCGCGCGGCGGCCGTCACGGCGCCCAGCACCCGGTCCGAGACCGCGTCCGGGAGCGCGCCGGCGGCGGCCACGGCCAGCCGCGCGGCCGCCTCCACGCCGCGGAACCGCCGGGCCGCCAGCGCCGCGGCGCGTTCCTCGCGCGGGCTGTGCCGGCGGTGGCGGAAGTCCTTCATCAGCGCCCCGGTGTCGATGCCGACGGGGCAGGCGATCTTGCAGGTGGAGTCGCCGGCGCAGGTGTCGACGGCGTCGTAGCCGTACGACCCGAGCAGCCCGTCGAGCACGGCGGAGCCGGGTTCCTGGCGCACCATCTCGCGCCGCAGCGCGATCCGCTGGCGCGGCGTGGTCGTCAGGTCCTCGCTGGGGCAGGTCGGTTCGCAGAACCCGCATTCGATGCAGGGGTCGGCGACCGCCTCCACCCGCGGGATCGTCTTCAGACCGCGCAGGTGGGCCCGGGGGTCCCGGTCGAGCAGGACGCGCGGGGCGAGGATGCCGTCAGGGTCGACGATCCGCTTGGTGCGCCACATCAACGCGGTGGCCCCGGGACCCCACTCCAGTTCCAGGAAGGGGGCCATGTTGCGGCCGGTGGAGTGCTCGGCCTTCAGGGAGCCGTCGAACCGCTCCACGGTGAGCCGGCAGAACGCCTCCATGAAGGCCGCGTACCGGTCGACGTCGGCGGGCTTCGCGGCGTCGAAGGCGAGCAGGAAGTGCAGGTTGCCGTGCGCCGCGTGACCGGCGACGGCCGCGTCGAACCCGTGCTCCTCCTGGAGGGCCAGGAGCGCCTCGCAGGCCTCGGCCAGCCGGGACGGCGGCACGGCGAAGTCCTCGGTGATCAAAGTGGTGCCCGGGGGTCGGGCGCCCCCGACGGCGGTGACGAAGGCCTTGCGGGCCTTCCAGTAGCCGGAGATGGTCCTCGGATCACAGGTGAAGGCGTTCGTCACCGAGGGGACGGGCGCCACGAGCTCCAGCGCGGGCAGCACCGCGGCGGCGCGCCGTTCTAGGACCGCGCGCCCCGCCGCGTCCGGAGCCCGGAACTCCACGAGCAGGGCGGCCGTTTCCCTGGGCAGCCGCGCCCAGTCGGCGGGCACCCCGGCGACGCTGACGGAAGCGCGCAGCGTGTTGCCGTCCATCAGCTCGACGGCGAGGGCGCCGGCCTCGTTGAACAACGGGACGGCGGCCGCCGCGGCGGGCAGCGAGGGGAAGAAGAGCAGGGCGCTCGTCAGCTCGCGGTCGAGGGGGACGGTGTCGAGGACGACTTCGGAGATGAAGCCGAGCGTGCCCTCCGAGCCGACCATCAGGCCGCGCAGGATCTCGACGGGGGTGGTGCCGTCGAGGTAGGCGTCCAGCCGGTACCCGGTGGTGTTCTTGATCTCGTACTTGGCGCGGATCCGGGCGACGAGCGCCGGATCGGCCTCGATCTCCGCCTTGATCGCCATCAGGCCGTGGCACAGGGCCGGCTCCGCGCGGGCCAGTTCCTCGTCCGCGAGCGGGTCGGCGGTGTCCACGACGGTGCCGGTCGGCAGGACGAGGGTGAGCGAGGAGAGGGTGCGGTACGCGTTCCGGGTCGTCCCCGCCGTCATGCCGGAGGCGTTGTTCGCGACGACGCCGCCGACGGTGCAGGCGATGGCGCTGGCGGGGTCGGGTCCCAGGATCCGGCCGTGCCGGGCGAGCGCGGCGTTGGCCCGCAGCACGGTGGTGCCCGGCCGGATGCGGGCGCGGCGGCCGCCGTCCAGGACCTCGACGCCCGTCCAGTGGCGGCGCACGTCGACCAGGATGTCCTCGCCCTGGGCCTGCCCGTTGAGGGAGGTCCCGGCCGCGCGGAAGACCACGTCGCGCTGCTTGCCGTGGGCGTACGACAGGACGGCGGAGATGTCGTCGATGTCCTCGGCGACCACCACGACCTGCGGCACGAACCGGTACGGCGAGGCGTCGGTGGCGTAGCGGACCAGGTCGGAGACCTTCCACAGCACCTTCTCCGGGCCCAGCAGCTCGGTCAGCTCCGTGCGCAGGGCGTACGGGGTGCCGGCGGCCAGCCGGTCCGGCACCCGGTCGGGGGCGGGGCCGCCCGCGCCGTGCGGGCGCAGTGCGCCGGGCTTCGGTTCCAGCAGCGGCATGTGCGACCCCTCGTCCGTCTCGGCGGCGCCCGCGGAGCGGCCGACCCGGCGCCGGAGCGCGGATCAGCAGGGGCGCTCCGCCGGGACGTCCGCCAGCGCGTTCAACAGCCCGCCGAGCACCTCGCGCTGTTCGGCGGTCAATGGAGCCAGGATCTCCTCTGCCGCGTCGGTTCGCGCGTTGCGCAGACGGCGCAGCGTGGCGCGGCCGGTTTCGGTGAGCTCGATCCGGATGACGCGGCGGTTCGCCGGGTCGGGTGCCCGGCGGACGCAGTCGGCCGCCTCCAGGGCGTCCACCAGGGTGGTCACGGCCCGCGGCACGACCTCCAGACGTGCGGCGAGATCGGCCATCCGGGGCGGTCGCTCGCCGCCGTGGTGGGCGACGAGGCGCAGCAGCCGGCCCTGCGCCGGGGTGATCCCGAGCGGCTCCATGTGGCGTTTCTGTATGCGGTGCAGCCGCCGCGTCAGACGCAGCAGCTGCTCGGCGAGGACGCCGTCTGTGGTGTCGCTCTCGGAACCGGTGCTCATACTGGGAACAGTACCAGGACCGGATTCATTGTGAGCATAGGTAACAATGAGCTAAGCTCATCGGAGTCTCGTCAGAAGGAGGCCCATGCGCCCCGAAGAACCGAATTGGACACCATCGAACGAAGCCCTCGACCCCACCCGCCCCGGTCCCGCCGAGCGGCCGCGCGAGCTGCGCCGGATCGTCGGCCTCTTCCGGCCCTACCGCGGTCGGCTGGCCGTCGTGGGTTCCCTGGTGGCCGCCTCCTCGCTGGTCGGCGTCGCCTCGCCGTTCCTGCTCAAGGAGATACTCGACGTCGCGATACCCGAGGGCCGTACCGGTCTGCTGAGCCTGCTCGCCCTCGGCATGATCCTCACCGCGGTCGTCACCAGCGTGTTCGGTGTGCTCCAGACGTACATCTCCACCACCGTCGGCCAACGCGTGATGCACGACCTGCGCACCGCCGTCTACGCCCAGCTCCAGCGGATGCCGCTGGCCTTCTTCACCCGCACCCGCACCGGTGAGGTGCAGTCCCGCATCGCCAACGACATCGGCGGCATGCAGGCGACGGTCACCTCCACGGCGACCTCCCTGGTGTCGAACCTGACCGCCGTCATCGCCTCCGTCGTCGCGATGCTCGCGCTCGACTGGCGGCTGACCGTCGTCTCCCTGCTGCTGTTGCCGGTCTTCGTGTGGATCAGCCGTCGGGTCGGTCACGAACGCAAGCGGATCACGACGCAGCGGCAGAAGCAGATGGCCGCGATGGCGGCCACCGTCACCGAGTCCCTGTCCGTGAGCGGGATCCTGCTCGGCCGCACCATGGGCCGCTCGGAATCCCTCACCGCCGCCTTCTCCGACGAGTCCGAGAAGCTGGTCGGGCTCGAAGTGCGCTCCAGCATGGCCGGACGCTGGCGGATGTCCACCATCGGCATCGTCATGGCCGCCATGCCCGCGCTCATCTACTGGGCGGCCGGCATCGCCCTGCAAACGGGCGCCCCCTCGCTCTCCGTCGGTACCCTCGTCGCCTTCGTCACCCTCCAGCAGGGCCTCTTCCGGCCCGCCGTGAGCCTGCTGTCGACCGGTGTGCAGATACAGACCTCCCTCGCCCTGTTCGCCCGGATCTTCGAGTACCTCGACCTGCCGGTGGACATCACCGAGAAGGCGGACCCGGTCCGGCTGGAGCGGGCGAAGGGCGAGGTCCGGCTGGAGGACGTGCACTTCGAGTACGAGGCCAAGAGCGGCCCGACGCTCACGGCGATCGACATCACGGTCCCGGCGGGCGGCTCCCTCGCCGTCGTCGGCCCGACCGGCTCCGGCAAGAGCACCCTGAGCTACCTGGTGCCGCGGCTGTACGACGTGACCGGCGGTCGGATCGCCCTCGACGGGGTGGACGTGCGCGACCTCGACTTCGACTCGTTGGCCCGCTCCATCGGCGTGGTCTCCCAGGAGACCTACCTCTTCCACGCCTCGGTCGCCGACAACCTGCGCTTCGCCAAGCCGGAGGCCACCGACGAGGAGATCGTCGAGGCGGCCCGCGCCGCCCAGATCCACGACCACATCGAGTCCCTGCCCGACGGCTACGAGACGCTCGTCGGTGAACGCGGCTACCGGTTCTCCGGCGGCGAGAAGCAGCGACTGGCCATCGCCCGGACCATCCTGCGCGATCCGCCCGTGCTCATCCTCGACGAGGCCACCAGCGCGCTCGACACCCGTACGGAGCACGCCGTGCAGCAGGCCATCGAGCGCCTCTCCCGCGGTCGCACCACCATCACCATCGCGCACCGCCTCTCCACCGTCCGGGACGCCGACCAGATCGTGGTGCTGGACGGGGGCCGCATCGCCGAACGCGGTACGCACGAGGAGCTGATCGGCGCCGACGGTCGCTACGCCGCGCTGGTCCGGCGGGACCGGGACGCGACCCAGACCCCCGCCCCGGCCGAGGTCGCGGAGGCGGGTCGGGCCGAGCGGGGTTCCGTCGAAGAGCAGACGCCGACTCCGGTGAACGTGTGATCATCTGACCGGTGCAAGGGTGGAATGCCGGGAATGACATACTTCGCCGGTTAGCGTGCCCGTATGCGTCTTGAGTACCGGCAGCCACAGCGCCGCCCCCGGCTCACTCGCCGGGGCCGTCTCGCCTTCTTCCTCGGCACGCTGATCGCGCTGGGGGTGGCGGTCATGCTCCCGCTGTTCCCCCGGGAGCAGGCGCCCGAGAAGCCGCGTCAGTTGGTGATCCCCGAAGGGTGGCGGGCCCCGCAGGTCTACACCGCGGTCGACCGGGGACTGGGACTCCCGGCCGGCTCCACGAAGGCGGCCGTCGCCGCGGCCGGGCTGGAGCTGCCCCCGGAGGCCAAGGGCAATCCCGAGGGCTACCTCTTCCCGGCGACGTACCCGGTGACCTCGAAGACCACCCCGGGCGCGCTCCTCGCGTACATGGTGCGGACGGCCAACCAGAAACTCGCGACGAAGGCCGTCGCCGACGGCGGCAAGGCGCACGGCATGACCCCCTACCAGACGGCCACCCTGGCCAGCATCATCGAGGCGGAGGCCGACACCCCCGCCGACATGGGGAAGGTCGCGCGCGTGGTGCACAACCGGCTCGCCAGGTCGATGCCGCTCCAGATGGACTCCACCATCAACTACGCGCTGAACCGCACTACCGTGGACACCAAGCTCAGCGACACCCGGATCGACCACCCCTTCAACACCTACGAACGCCAGGGCCTGCCCCCGACCCCGATCGACAGCCCCGGCCTGCGGGCCATGGCGGCGGCGGTCGCGCCCACCCCGGGGGACTGGCTGTTCTTCGTCACGGTGAAGCCGGGGGACACCCGCTTCTCGGCGACCTACGAGGAGCACAAGAAGCACGTCGCGGACTTCAACCGGCTGCGCGCGGCGGCAGGCCCCCCGGCGGCCCGGCCGAGCGCGACCCCGACCGTCCGTGGGACCTCGGCCCCGCCGACCCGGGGCACCTGAGCCTCCGACGCCGCGCCCGGCCCGCCCCCGCTATCCGCCGGTCGCCGCCGACGCGGGGGCGCGGATCAGCAGGCGGCGGATCTCGCGGACGGCGGCGCCGCCGGCGCGGTTGGCGCCGATCGTCGAGGCCGAGGGGCCGTAGCCGACCAGGTGGACGCGTTCGTCGCGGACCGCCCGCGTACCGTCCATCCGGATGCCCCCGCCCGGCTCGCGCAACCGCAGCGGCGCCAGGTGGTCGACGGCGGCCCGGAAGCCGGTCGCCCACAGGATCACGTCGGCGTCCACGCGCCGGCCGTCGGCCCACGCGACACCGGAGGCGGTGATCCGGTCGAACACCGGCAGCCGCGCCAGCACCCCGGAGGCCAGCCCGGCCCGTACGGCATCGGTCAGCGCCAGCCCGGTCACGCCCACCACGCTCTGCGGTGGCAGCCCCCGACCGACCCGTTCCGCCACGCGCGCCACCGCCTCCCGGCCCTCGGCCTCGCCGAACGCCCCGTCACGGAAGACGGGCGGCCGTCGGGTCACCCAGGTGGTCCGCGCCGCCGACGCGGACATCTCCAGCAGGTGCTGCACCGCGGAGGTGCCCCCGCCCACGACCACCACCCGGGCCCCGGCGAACTCCTGTGGTCCCGGATAGTTCGCGGTGTGCAGTTGCCGCCCCCGGAACAGCTCCTGGCCCGGATAACGCGGCCAGAACGGCCGGTCCCAGGTTCCGGTGGCGTTGATCAGGGCCCGCGCCGACCAGGTGCCCGCCGAGGACTCCACCAGGAGCCGGCCGGCGGCGCCCTCGCGCACTGCCGAGACGTCCACGGGGCGGCGTACGCGCAGGTCGAAGCGCTCCTCGTAGGCGGCGAAGTACGCGCCGATCACCTCGGAGGAGGGCCGTAGCGGATCGGCGCCCGTCAGTTCCATGCCGGGCAGGGAGTGCATGCCGTGCACCTTGCCGTAGGTCAGCGACGGCCATCGGAACTGCCAGGCCCCGCCGGGCCGGGGCGCGTGGTCCAGCACCACGTGGTCGACGCCGGCCCGGGCCAGGTGGTGGGCGCTGGACAGGCCCGCCTGCCCGGCGCCGACGACCACGACGTCCACCTCTGTCGGTGCCTGCGCGTACCCCGCCGTTTCGTTCACGGTTCCACCAACCCCGGGCCGGCGCCGGATCTTCCCGGCGGTACGCCCCCGCGGCCGGAACGGACCACGGGCGGGGCGGGCACGTGGCCCGCCCCGCCCGCATCGACGGTGAACGTCCGACGGACCGGCGGGAGCGACGGGCCGTCGGTGGTGGTCCGGGGTCAGGCGGAATCCCGGATCCAGGCCGCCAGTTGCTCCGGGGTGGTCGACGGGTCCGCCACCAGCGTGGCGAGCTCGTCCTCCCGGAAGGTGGCCGTGGTGACGGCCGGGCAGCGGTGGCACGCGTCCACGCCCGTCTGCTGCCACCACTGGCACCGGTTGCGCAGGTGGCACCGTGGGACCGTACGGGTGTCCGCGCCGGCCGCGGGCAGGGCCAGGACGCGTTCCACCAGCGCACAGTCGTCGCCCCGCCGGTTGACGCAGGCGGAGACGCAGTGCGAGGCGAAGCGCAGGACCCGGGTCGGCTCGATCCCGTCCGGGAGGGTCGAGAGGACTTCCGGCGCCGGGACCGGATCGGCGAGGTACACCACCCGCCCGTCGGCCGCCGAACGGACGCCGAGGACGACGGACTCGGGAGCCCGGGCCTCACCGCTCGGACACCAGGTCGGCGCGCCGGCCGAGGTCTGCTCGCTTCCCACGGTGCTCACCGCCTCGTCAGCCTTCGACCGCGTCGTAGGAGGCGAGCACCTCACGGCCGACGGGGCCGCCGATGGTGCCCTGGAGCCCGAGGGCCTGCTCGTGCGCCACCGCCTGCGCGAGGTTCTCGTGCAGCTGCTCCACGGAGGTGATCCGCGCGCTGCCGGACGAGGTGCCGCCGGCCGCGTTCGCCGCGCCGACCGCCGTGATCGCGATTCCCGCGGCCATCACGACCGCGGCGCCGCCGGCCGCCAGTTTGTTCTTCTTCATTTGCATCGAGCCCTTTCCTGGTCCGGGGCGGCGCGCTGTCCGGCCGCCGAGGCCCGAGACTAGGAGCGGATCGCGGACCCGAGGGGCAGTTGCCGGGGCAGTTCGCCGCCCGCGCATCGAGCTCTGCGCGCCCTCAGGCCGTCCGCGCCCTCAGGCCGCGCTGCGGGCCGCCCCGTGCGCGGTCAGCCAGGCGAGGGCCGCGTCCGCGCCGAATTCGGCCTGCCCGCCCGCGAAGAGCAGGGACGACGCCGCGAAGGCCGGGTCGGCCGCGGTGTCCGCCACGTACGGGACCGCCACGCAGGCCATGCCGGCCGCCAGGGCGGCCTCGGCGCCGGGCGCCGCGTCCTCGATCACCACGCAGTCGACGGGCTCGGCGCCCAGTCGGCGGGCCGCCTCCAGGAACACGTCCGGTGCGGGCTTGCCGTGCGCGACCTCCTCGGCGGAGACCACCGTCGTCAGCAGCGCGTCCAGTCCGGTGCCCGCCAGTACGGCGTCGATGGCCTCGCGGGAGGAACCCGAGGCGACCGCCATCGGGACGCCCCGCGCGTGCAGCTCCTCCACGAACCGGCGCATCTCGGGGAAGGCCTCGGTCCGGGTGCGGGCCAGCTCCAGGTAGGCGGCGTTCTGCTCCGCGAGGAGCTGTTCGACGGGCGCCGGCAGGCCGAAGCGCTCCTTGAGGATCTCCAGCGTTTCCAGGGTGCCGATGCCGATGAAGCGGGAGTGCTGCTCCCACGTGAAATCGGGGACGCCGTGCCGCTCCAGGGTGAGTCGGCCCGATTCGTAATAGTTCGGCTCGCTGTCCACGAGAGTGCCGTCGAGATCGAATATGACGGAAATCATCCGCTGTGCCCGCCTTGCCGGTCGTGTCGCTGTCCACACCATCCTGTCAGGATTTGCGGGCGGTCCTGCCCACGGCTTCGACCAGGGGCAGCAGCCGGTGCGCGACCCGTTCGCGCAGCGCCACCTCCGTCCGGGTGCGGACGACGCCCGGAAGCCGGATCAGCTGCTGGATCACGTCCTCCAGGTGCGCGTTGTCCCGGGCCGCGACGCGGGTGAGCAGGTCGCCGCCGCCCGTGATGGAGAAGGCCTCGATGATCTCCGGGACGGCGGCCAGAGCCTCGCCGACCTCGTCCAGGTGCCCCTGGGTCACCTCGATGTGCACGAACGCCAGTACGGGATGCCCGAGCGCGGCCGGGGAGAGCGCCGGGCCGGTCCCGGTGATCACCCCGGTCCGCTCCAGTCGGTCCAGCCGGGCCTGGAGGGTTCCCCGGGCCACCCCGAGGATCCGGGCGTACTCCCGGACGCTGGTGCGCGGCTGCTCGATCAGCAGGCGCAGGATCCGGGTGTCGAGCTCGTCCACCGCCATGTCGCGACTGTACCAATGGCCCGGTTCATCCGGATTGTCGGCGACCCTTCCCGGCCGGTGGCCGGGGGAGGAAGCCGCTGGTCCGCGCCACGTACTCGGCGTATCCCGGTCGCCCCTCCATGTGCCGCTCCAGCAGTCGTTTCCCGCTGCCCCCGATCAGCAGGTACGACATCACCAGCGGGGCGACGACGGACACGGCCGCCGCCTGCACCGACCCGGCCGCGACCAGGAAGATGCCCCACCACACGCAGAAGTCCCCGAAGTAGTTCGGATGCCTGGTCCACGACCACAGACCGCGGTCCATGATCCTGCCCCGGTTCGCCGGATCGGCCTTGAACCGGGCCAATTGGTGGTCGCCCACCGCCTCGAAGGCGACACCGGTCGCCCACAGCGCCGTCCCCACGACGGCGAGGGCGAGCGGGGGCCCACCCGTCGCGGCGGTCGCGTACGACCCCGCCTGCACCGGCAGCGAGATCAACCAGACCAGGGCCGCCTGGAGCAGATAGACCTTGCGCAGCGCGTACAGGCTCCGGTTCCCCGGGGCCCGGGCCAGCATCCGCTCGTACCGCGGGTCCTCGCCGTGCCCCCGGCCCCGCCAGGCGATGTGCGTCGCCAGCCGCAGGCCCCAGATCACGGTGAGCACCGTCAGGAGCAGCCCCCGCCCGACGCCCCCGCCCGACATCCCGTACGTGGCGAGCGCGACGGCCGCGAAGGCCGCGCCCCACGCCACATCGACCACGCGGTGCAGGCGTTTGCGGACGCCGATCGCGAACGCGACCAGCATCACGGTGAGCGCCGCGCCCGCCGACACCGCCAGATTGACCCCGAATGCGCCCCAATTCATCGCGTTCCTCCCGCTCCGCCCACCGACATCCCCGCCTGCGGGACGTGCGGCGGCCGCGGCCGCACGGCCGCCCCGCGCAGCAACAGCCGGACCCCGTGGAAGCGGATGCCCACCGCGACAGCGGCCGTCGACCAGGGGTGACGCAGCACGGCGCGCAGCACGCCCCGTACGCCCGCAGGCCGGCGACTGCCGCGCACCGTGGCCGTCAGGCCCGCCCCGTCCGCACCGCCCGCCAGCCGCACGCTCAGCGCGAGCTCCGCGCCCGGTTCGGGCAAGCGCATCCGGTAGCCGCCGTCCATCCCGAGGAAGGGGGAGACGTAGAACTCCTTGGGGATCGGGGCCGTCTCCCGCGCCGCCTCCGGGCCGAGGAGGTAGCAGTGCCGCTCGCCGTACGTGTTGTGCACCTCCGCGACCACGTGCAGGAGCGCGCCGTCCGGGGCGCGGCACCAGTACACCGACAGCGGGTTGAAGACGAAGCCGAGCACCCTGGCGTGCGCCAGCATCGACACCCGCGTCCCCGGCGGCAGCGCGATCCCGCGCGCGGCCAGGAAACGGTCCAGCCCCGCGCGGATGCTGGGCTCCGAGCCGCCGAAGTGGTCACGGGCGTCGAAGCCGGCCAGCACGCGCACCGGCCACGGCAGCCGCGGCGGCTCCGCCAGGTCCACCAGCCACAGGTACGTGCGGTGCCGCATCCCGTACGCCGGCCCGCCGGCGCGCACGTGCCGGATGTCCGCCTCGTACAGGGCCGACCTCACCAGCCCACCCCCAGTGCCGCCGCCGCCTCGACGCCCGAGCGGCAGCCGTCCTCGTGGAAGCCCCACCCGTGGTAGGCCCCGGCGAACGCCGTCACCGGCCCCGACAGCCCGGGCAGCAGGCGCTGCGCCGCGACGGACTCCGGGGTGTAGACCGGGTGCTCGTAGACCATCTCGGCCAGCACCAGATCGGGCCGCACCCGCTCGTCGGCGCCCAGCGTGACCACGTACGGCTCCGGCGCGTCCAGCCCTTGGAGCCGGTTCATGTCGTAGCTGACCTGCACGGGTACCGACTCGTCCGGCCGGCACGCCGACAGCCGGTAGTTCCAGCAGCCCCGGGCGCTCGCGGAGCGCGGCAGCACCGAGGCGTCGGTGTGCAGGACGGTCCGGTTGCGGGAGTAGCCGAAGGCGCCGAGCACCTCGCGTTCGGCGTCCGTCGGATCGGCCAGCATCCGCAGGGCCTGGTCGGCGTGGACGGCGACGACCACCGAGTCGTACCGGGCCCGCGTCCCGTCGGCGGTGGTGACCAGCACCCCGTCCGGGGTCCGGGCCAGCTCCCGCACCGCGCTCGACACGCGTACGGCGCCCGCGCCCAGCTCCTCCCGCACCCGTTCCACGTACCGCGCCGAACCGCCCTCGACCGTGCGCCAGCTCGGCGAGCCGCCCACCGACAGCAGCCCGTGGTGGGCGAGGAAACGGAACAGGTAGCGGGCCGGGTAGCGCAGCGCCGTGCCCGGGGGACAGGACCACACGGAGGCGACGAGCGGAATCGCGAAGTGCCCGGTGAAGTACGGGCCGAAGCCGCCCCGCTCCAGGAACTCGCCCAGGGTGGGCTCACGGGCCCCCTCGGGCGCGGTCAGCAGCCGCCGGGCCTGCCGGTGGAACACCGGGACCTGCGCCAGCATCCGCAGGTAGGCGGGCCGCAGGGCACCCCCCGGGCGGGCGAACAGCCCGCGCGGTCCGCGGGCGCCCGCGTACTCCAGCCCGCAGCCCTCGCAGTGCACCGACAGACTCATCGTCGTCGGCCGGGTGGCCACCCCGAGCTCGCGGAAGAGCCGCAGCAGGTGGGGGTACGTCCGGTCGTTGTGCACGATGAAACCCGAGTCCACGGACCGGATCCGGCCGTCGGGCCCCTTCACCTCATGGGTGTGGGCGTGCCCGCCCAACCGGTCGTCGGCCTCGTAGAGCGTCACCTCGTGGCCACGGGCCAGTACGTACGCCGCCGTCAGCCCGGACACGCCCCCGCCGATCACAGCGGTGCGCGGTCGTCCTCGTTCGGTCATCCCGCTCCCTCCTTCGCCTTCGAGGGGTACTTCGGAGCCGTAGGGGGCCCCGGATGTGTCCCGGGCGAAACATCCCGGATGTCCCCGGGGAAAGGGGCTCGGGGAGCGGCCCCGGCCGACCTCGCACAGGACGGCCCGACCGTGCCCCGCCCCGTGCATCCGGCGGGCCGGGCCCGCCCGAAGCCCGTACGGAAGGCGCGAGCGCGGGGTGGGCCGACCGCCGCCGTACGACGGGCGCGGCGGCCCGGGACCGGCGACGATGAACCGGCCACGACGGAGGGAAGACGACCATGACCGGACCGCACTGCCTGGTCACCGGGGCCACCGGCTACATCGGCGGCCGCCTGGTGCCCGAACTCCTCGACTCCGGACACCGCGTCCGCTGCCTGGCCCGCTCCCCGGAACGGCTGCGCGACCACCCCTGGGCCGGCCGCGCCGAAGTCGTGCGCGGCGACGTCACCGACGCCGGATCGGTCGCCTCGGCGCTCCAGGGCATCGACGTCGCCTACTACCTCGTCCACGCCCTCGGTACCGGGCGTGACTTCGAGGACCGCGACCGCGACGCCGCCCGGATCTTCGCCGAACAGGCCCGCGCCGCAGGAGTCCGCCGCATCGTCTACCTCGGCGGGCTCACCCCCACCGGGATCCCGCCCCGCGAGCTGTCCCCCCACCTGCGCTCCCGCGCCGAGGTCGGCGAGATCCTCCTCGCCTCCGGGGTGCCCACCACCGTCCTGCGCGCCGCCGTGATCATCGGCTCGGGCTCGGCCTCCTTCGAGATGCTGCGCTACCTCACCGAACGGCTGCCCGTCATGGTCACCCCCAGCTGGGTCGGCACCCGCGTCCAGCCCATCGCCGTCCGCGACGTCCTGCGCTACCTCGTCGGGAGCGCCACGATGCCGCCCGAGGTCAGCCGGACCTTCGACATCGGCGGCCCCGACGTGGTGACGTACGAGGAGATGATGCGCCGCTACGCCACCGTCGCGCAGCTCCCCAAACGGCTCATCGTGCGCGTTCCGATGCTGACCCCCCGGTTGTCCAGCCACTGGATCGGCCTGGTCACCCCGGTGCCGAGGGCGCTGGCCCGGCCGCTGGCCGAATCGCTGCGCCACGAGGTGGTCTGCGACGAGCACGACATCGCCGAGTGGGTCCCCGACCCGCCCGGCACGCCCATCGGCTTCGACCGGGCCCTCGACCTGGCGCTCCAGCGGGTCCGGGAGGCCGACGTCACCACCCGCTGGTCCTCGGCGTCCCTGCCCGGCGCCCCCAGCGACCCGCTGCCCACCGACCCCGACTGGGCGGGCGGCAGCCTCTACACCGACCGGCGCGAGATCGCCGTCGAGGCCTCGCCCACCGCCCTGTGGAAGGTGGTGGAGGGCATCGGCGGGGACAACGGCTGGTACTCCTTCCCCCTGGCCTGGGCCGTACGGGGCTGGCTGGACCGACTCGTCGGAGGAGTCGGCATCCGGCGCGGCCGGCGCGACGCCGCCCGGCTGCGGGTCGGCGACTCCCTCGACTTCTGGCGGGTCGAGGAGATCGAACCGGGCCGCCTGCTGCGGCTGCGCGCGGAGATGCGGCTGCCGGGCCTGGCCTGGCTGGAGATGTACGCGGACCCGGCCTCCGACGAGGAGACCGACCGGCGGACCGACGCGGCGACCGGACCCGGCCGACGCACGCTCTACCGGCAACGGGCCCTGTTCCACCCGCACGGCCTCCTCGGACACATGTACTGGTGGAGCGTCTCCCCCTTCCACGCGATCGTCTTCGGAGGCATGGCCCGCAACATCGCCCGCGCCGCCGAACGCCTCGACCAGGACTGACCCGCGAAGCCGGCGCCGCACCGCCGCGTGCATCCGGGGAACCCCCGGCCGCCGAAGCACCGCACGACAGACCTGCCCCCCAGCCCGACTCGGAGCCGAGACCCATGAACATCGCGGTGGTCCTCTACACCTCCGACCTGCGTCTGCACGACCACCCGCCGCTGCGGGCCGCCCTCTCCTCCTGTGACCGCGTCGTCCCCCTCTTCGTCCGCGATCGGGCCATCGAGGCCTCCGGCTTCCCCGCCCCCAACCGGCGGGCCTTCCTCGCGGACTGCCTCGCCGACCTCGACGCGGGACTGCGCGAACGCGGGGGCCGGCTGGTGATCCGCTCCGGGGACGCCGTGGACGAGGTGTGTGCCCTGGTCCAGGAAGCCGACGCCGACGAGGTGCACATGGCGGCCGGGGTGAGCGCCTACGCCCACGCCCGCGAGGAACGGCTGCGCACCGCCCTCGAAGCCCAGGGCCGGCGGCTCTACGTCCACGACACCGTCGTCACCGCGGTCGCGCCCGGCGCCGTGCTTCCGGCCGGCTCCGACCACTTCGCGGTCTTCACCCCGTACCTGCGCCGCTGGTCGGACCTCCCGCTGCGGACCCCGGCCCCCGCCCCGCGCGCCGTGCCCGTCCCGCCGGACATCGGCTCCGAACCCCTGCCCGCCCGCGCCGACGTCACCGGCACCTCCCCGGGCCTGGCCCGCGGCGGCGAACGCGAGGCCCGCCGACTGCTCACGCAGTGGCTGCGCGCCGGCATCACCCGGTACGAGGACGTCCACGACGACCTCGCGGGCGACGCCACCTCCCGGCTCTCCCCGCACCTGCACTTCGGCACCTTGTCGGCCGCCGAGGCCGTCCACCGCTCCCGCGGCGCGGGCGGACCCGGCGCCGAGGCCTTCGTGCGGCAGTTGTGCTGGCGCGACTTCCACCACCAGGTCCTCGCCGCCCGCCCCACCGCCGCCGCCGAGGACTACCGGCCCCGCCAGGACCGTTGGCGCACCGGAGCCGCCGCCGAGGAAGAGGTCCTGGCCTGGAAGGAGGGCCGCACCGGTTATCCCGTCGTCGACGCCGCCATGCGCCAACTGGCCCACGAGGGCTGGATGCACAACCGCGGCCGGCTGCTCGCCGCCAGCTTCCTCGCCAAGACCCTGTACGTGGACTGGCGCACCGGAGCCCGGCACTTCCTGGAGCTGCTGGTCGACGGGGACCTCGCGAACAACCAGCTGAACTGGCAGTGGGTGGCGGGCACGGGCACCGACACCCGACCCAACCGGGTCCTCAACCCCGTCCGGCAGGGCCTGCGTTACGACCCCGAGGGTCGCTACGTCCACCGCTGGGTGCCCGAGCTGGCCGGCCTCGCCGCCCCCCGCGTCCACGAGCCGTGGCGGCTGACCGGCCTCGAACGCGCCCAGTACGACTACCCGGACCCGGTGGTGGAGCTCGCCGACGGCCTCGACCGCTTCCGGCGCGGACGGGACGGGGGATGACGCCGACGCCCCGCGCCGGGCCCGCGGCGTACCGTGAGCCGGTGGACCCCCTGCCGCCTCACCCCGGACCCCCGCAGGACCTCCCCGCCGCCGCCCTCAGCACCGGCGCCGTCGCCCGCCGCCTCGGGGTCTCCCCGACCACGCTGCGCTCCTGGGAGCGCCGGTACGCCATCGGGCCCGCCCGGCGGGAGGACGGCCGCCACCGCCGCTGGACCCCCGAGGACATCGCCCGCCTCGATCTGATGTGCCGGCTCACCGCGCGGGGCGTGCCGCCGTCCGAGGCGGCCCGGGCCGCGCTCGGCGAAGCCCCCGACGCCTCCGCCGGGACCCGGGCCAGGGCCGCCACCCCGGGCGGGCGCGGCGCCCTTCCCCTCGGGGAGGTGCGGCCGGAGGGCCGGGGGCTCGCACGGGCCGCCGTACGGCTCGACGCGCCGGCCGTGGCCGAACAGCTCGACGCCGCCCTGGCCGAGTACGGCCTCGTCACCGCCTGGGAGGACATCATCGCCCCGACCCTGCACGCGGTCGGCCGCAAGTGGGCCTCGGCGGGGGAGCGTTACATCGAGGTCGAGCACCTGCTGTCCTGGCACGTCTCCGCCGCGCTGCACCGGATCCGGCCCGCCCCCGACCGTCCGGGGGCCGCTCCGGTGCTGCTCGCGTGCACCCCCGACGAACTGCACAGCCTGCCCATCGAGGCGCTCGCCGCCGCCCTCGGCGAACGGGGCGTACCGGTCCGCATGTTCGGAGCGGCGCTGCCCGCCGAAGCGCTGCACGACGCGGTACGGCGTACGGGCCCCCGGGCGGCCGTGCTCTGGGCGCAGTCCCGGACCACCGCCGACCGGGGCCTGGCCCGCTCGGTGGCCGGCATCGAATGGGGGCTGCGCGGTGCGCGCGGCCGCTCGACGCTACTCCTGGCGGGACCGGGCTGGGCCGGCACACCGACTCCGCGCGGCGAGCGGCTGTTCGGCCTGCGCTCGGGCCTGGACGTCATCTCGGCGCTGGCAGCGGGCCCGGATCCAGAGACCGACGCAACAGGTGCAGGGCCCGCCGCATGTGGCTCTTGACGGTGCCCAGCGGAAGCCCCGTACGGGCGGCGATCTGGGTCTGGCTCAGGTCGGCGTAGAAGGCCAGGCACAGCACCCGCCGCTGCGCCGTGGGAAGCCGGGCCAGTTCGCTCAGGATCAGCACCCGGTCCAGCACCTGCTCGGGCTCGGGCCGCCCGGGGGCGCCGGGGTACGGGGCCAGCTCGTGGACGGTGACCGCGGCTGCCGCCACCGCCCGGGCCCGCCGGGTCCGCGCCTCCAGCGCGTCGGCGATCTTGTGACGGGTGATGCCGGTGAGCCAGGCCCCGAGCCCGCCGGGTCCGGGACGGTAGCCGCCCCGGCCGCGCCAGGCGGCGAGGAAGACCTGCTGGGTCACGTCCTCCGCCTCGCGCTCGTCGCCGAGCGAACGCCGCGCGAGGGAGTTCACCAGGGGCCGCCAGCGCCGGTACACCTCCTCCATGGAGCGCTCGTCGCCCGCCGCGAAACCGACGGCGACGGCGAGGGCGGCGTCGGCGTCCGTGACGCCGCCCGCGGGCCGGTTCGTCGCTCCTGCCTCCGTCGCCCCCACCGGGGGCCGGGTCGCGAGGGCTCCCGTCGGGCCGTCGATCCGGGAGCCGTTCCGCAGGCCGAGGTCCTTCGGGTCGTGGTCGTTCATGGCCCGAGCCTCGCCAAAACGGCCCGCTCGGGCCAACTTGCATCGTTTTCGCATCGAATCCCGCGCCGGTCGTCCCGGGCGTGGATCAGCGCGTACCGCCGGTGTGCAACGAGGGCTTCGCCAAGTACAGGAGGGCCACGGCGATCACCACCACGCCGGCCGGCAGCAGCAGCCAGTTCACGGTGCATCCGGACCGCAGCAGCAGCGCCCCCGTCAGCCCGCCCGCGAACATCGAGGCCACCGCCCAGGCCCGCCTGGCCCACGATCCGGTCCCGTACCCGAGGGCCGCGTCGTGGCCCAGGGCGGAACCGCCGAGCAGGGCCGTCATCGACCGGGTGACCAGCGTCGTCGGTACCCCGGCGACGTTGACCCGCATGCTGGTGACCGTGCGCAGCCCCATGGCGACCGCCAGGACGGCGGTGGCGACGAGGTGTCGGACGCCGGGGTGTCCGTCCTGCGGCTCCAGGCCCCAGCCGACGCACGCGGCGGCCAGGATCAGCGTGCCCTCGACGGCCAGCCCTGTGACGAACCAGCGCTGCCCCCGCAGCTCCATGGCCGCCTCGAGCCGCGCCCCGACCACCGCGCCGACGGCGAAGGACACCAGCGAGAGCGCCGACGCCAGGGCCGGCAGGTTCCCCTGGTGCGCCAGGCCGAAGGCCAGGAACAGCACGTTGCCGGTCTGCATCGCCGTGAACGCCGGGCCCAGGGCCAGCAGACCGGCCGCCTCGACCATCCCGGTCACCCAGGTCAGGACCATCAGGACGACCGTCAGCCGAGCGGGTCGGACCGGTCGCGCACCCGTGTTCATGACTGCCGAGGGTGACACGCCGACCCCGGCGCGACCGGCACCGACATGCGGCCGTAAGGTCCGGCACATGAGTGATCTGCTGCTGGTGAGGCACGGGGAGACGGCCTGGAGCGCCGACGGACGGCACACGGGGCTGACGGACGTGCCGCTGACGGCGCGCGGCGTCGAGGAGGCCATCTCGCTGGCCCCGTTCTTCCTCGGCCACCGACCCGCCCTGGTCCTGACCAGCCCGCTGAGCCGGGCCGTGGCCACCGCCCAACTCGCCGGACTGAGCGACGGCGTTCCCGAGCCGGACCTCCACGAGTGGGACTACGGCGGCTACGAGGGCATCACCACCGTCGAGATCCAACGGACCCGGCCCCACTGGTCGCTGTGGACCGACGGCGTCCCGGCGGGCGACGCCCACCACCCGGGCGAGAGCGCGGCCCAGGTCGGCGCCCGCGCGGACCGGGTCCTGGCGCGGGCCGCCAAGGTCCTGCGCGAGGATCGGGGCGACGTCGTGCTGGTCGCGCACGGGCACTTCCTGCGCGTCCTGACCGCCCGCTACCTCGGGCTGCCCCCCACGGACGGCCGGCTCTTCCTGCTGCGCACGGGCACGGTCAGCACCCTGTCCACGGAACACGGCCTGCCGGTCGTGGCGGGCTGGAACACCCGCGGCTGAGGCCCTGGCGCCTGGACGCCGACCACCGTCGGTCAGGGCGCCTCCGGAAGCGCCAGCAGCAGGGCGTCCAGGGCCGCGGGGAAGGCGTGCTCGGTCGGGGTCCCGTAGCCGAGCACCAGCCCGTCGCGCGGTGGCATGGCGCTGTCGGGATGCCGGTAGGACCGCAGCCCCTCCAGCGCCAGACCCTGCCGGCGGGCCGCGCGCAAGGTCGCCTCCTCGGTGTCCGGCGGCAGTTCCAGGACGGCGTGCAGCCCGGCGGCGATCCCGCCGACCCGCACGTGCGGTGCCTCGGCCGCGATCCGGGCCGCGAGCAGGTCGCGGCGGCGCCGGTAGACCTGCCGCATCCGGCGCAGGTGGCGGTCGTAGGCGCCCGAGGCGATGAACTCGGCCAGGACGAGCTGGTCCGTCACCCCCGACCACATCTCGCGGGGCCCCTTCACGGCCAGCACCTCGTCCACGAGCCGTCCGGGCAGCACCATCCAGCCCAACCGCAGCGCGGGCGACAGGCTCTTGCCCGCCGAGCCGACGTAGGCGACCCGTTCGGGGTCCAGGCCCTGGACGGCCCCGACCGGCTGGCGGTCGTAGCGGAACTCCCCGTCGTAGTCGTCCTCGATGACGAGCCCGCCGCTCGCCCGGGCCCAGTCCACGACCTCCGCGCGTCGGCCCGGATGCAGCGGGCCCCCGGTCGGGAACTGGTGGGCGGGGGTGAGCAGGACGGCCCGCGCCGCGGTGCCGGACAGCTCACCGACGTGGGCGCCGCCGCCGTCCACGGTGAGCGGGAGCGTCGTCAGCCCCGCCCCCGCCAGTACGTCGCGGTGGAACGGGAGCCCGTACGACTCCACGGCCACGGGCCCGGCCAGCACCCGACCCAGCAGCTCCAGCCCGTGCGCGAACCCCGAGCAGACGACGATCCGCTCGGGTGAGGTCCGTACGCCCCGTACCCGGGCGAGGTACTCGGTGAGGGTGCGGCGCAGTTCGGGCCGGCCGCGCGGATCGCCGACCCCGAACGCCTCGTGCGGTGCGGCGGCCAACGCCCGCCGGGCGGCGCCGAGCCAGGTCGTACGGGGGAACGCGGACGCGTCGGGGGAAGTGGGCAGCAGGTCGTGGACGGTACGCCGGCGCGAGGGCCGGGCCGGACCACCCGGCCCGTCCGGCCGCAGCGGGTGGGCCCGCCGGGCCACCCGGGTGCCGGAACCCTGGCGCGCGGCGAGCCAGCCCTCCTCGACGAGTTCGGCGTAGGCGCCGGCGACGGTGTTGCGGGCGATGCCGAGATCGGTGGCGAGGGCCCGGTACGGCGGCAACGCGGTGCCGGGCGCGAGCCGGCCCGAGCGGATGGCCTCGCGCAGGGCGTTCATGAGCCGCACCCGCACGCCGCCCGCGCCGGTCAGCTCCAGGTGCAGGTCACTGCCGGTGCCCGGCCCCGTCGCGGCGGGCGCGTCGGCCGGGACCCCCGCGGAATTGACCCATGAACTCTGCATGGAAATGAACCCTACCGGGGGCCGATTCCCCTTCTAGGTTCTTCACATGACCACTTTTCAGGTTCCTGAGCGCATGAACTTCACCGCCGTCGCCCCCAAGGTCTTCAAGGCCGTCCTGGCCCTCGACACCGCCGCCCGCCGCGGGCTGGACCCGGTCCTGCTGGAGCTCGTCCAGATCCGCGCCTCGCAGATCAACCGCTGCGCCTACTGCATCGATTACCACACCACCGACGCCCGCAAGGGCGGCGAGTCCGAAGCGCGCATCTACGCGCTCAGCGCCTGGCACGAGTCGAGCCTGTTCACCGTCGCCGAACGGGCCGCGCTCGCCCTGACCGAGGAGATCACCCTCCTTCCCGGAGGCGTCTCCGACGCCGTCTACGACGAGGCCGCCCGGCACTTCGACGAGGAGCTGCTCGCCCAGCTGATCGCCCTGATCTGCACCGTGAACGTCTGGAACCGGATGAACGTCAGCACGCGCAAGACCCCCGGAACCGAATAGCCCACCCGTCCGCGCGTCACGCACGCGGCCCCGGCCCGCCTCGCGCGCCGGGGCCGCGTGCGTGACGATGCGTGTATGGGTGATGGTGACGCCGGTGGACCGGGCGGGGCGATCCAGGACGCTGGTCCCGACGAGAGACTCAAGGCCAACGCGATCGGGTTCCTCGACGCACTCGTCATCGGCCTGAACTCCACCTCGCCCGCCTACTCGCTGGCCGCCGTCATCGGCCCGATCGTGGCGCTGGCCGGGATCTACGCGCCGGGCGTGATGCTGGCGTCCTTCGTTCCGATGCTGCTGATCGCCGCCGCCTTCTACTACCTCAACAAGGTCGACCAGGACTGCGGGACCACCTTCTCCTGGGTGACCCGGGCCATGGGCCCCTGGGCGGGCTGGCTCGGCGGCTGGGCCATCGCCATGACCGGCGTCCTCGTCATCGGCTCCCTCGCCGACGTCGCCGTCCACTTCGGCCTGCTCGCCGCCGGACTCGACAGCTGGGCGGCGAACGAGTTCATCCGCCAGTCCCTGGCCGTGCTGGTGATCCTGGTGATGACCGCGATCTGTGTGATCGGCACGGAGATGTCCGCCAAGCTGCAGAACGTGCTGATCCTCGCCCAGGTCTTCTTCCTCCTGGTCTTCGCGGTCGTCGCGCTCTACCGCGTCTACGCCGGCACCAGCACCCTCGACGGCACCCGGCCCTCCCTCGCCTGGCTCAACCCCTTCGGCGCGGGCGGCGCCGCCCTGACCGGCGGCCTGCTGCTCGGCGTCTTCATCTACTGGGGCTGGGAGTCCGCCGTCAACCTCACCGAGGAGGTGGAGGACTCCGCGACCGCCCCCGGCAAGGCGGGCATCTGGTCGACCGTCGTGCTGCTGGTCACCTACCTGTCCGTCGGCTTCGCCGTCGTCGGCTACGCGGGCACGCGGTTCCTCGCCGAGAACGCGGGCGAGGAGGAGGCCGTCTTCGCCGTCCTCGCCCACGAGGTGCTCGGCGGCTGGGACTGGCTGGTGCTCCTCGCCGTCTGCACCTCCGCGCTCGCCTCCACCCAGACCACGATCATCCCCGCCTCCCGCACCGCGCTGTCCATGGCCCGCCGGCACGCGCTGCCGCACCGGCTCGCCCACATCCACCACCGCTTCCGCACCCCGGACGTGAGCACCTGGTGGGTGGCCGGCATCGCCATCGGCTGGTACATCATCGTCAACCGGATCAGCGAGAACGCGCTCCTGGACTCGCTGACCGCGCTCTCCCTGCTCATCGCCTTCTACTACGCCCTCACCGGTCTGGCCTGTGCCATCTACTACCGACGGCACCTGCTGGAGAACCTGCACAACTTCCTGCTGATCGGCCTCGGCCCCCTCGTCGGCGCCGCACTGCTGGCCTGGTTGCTGGTGGAATCCATCGGCGACATGTCGAACCCGGAGAACTCCGCCGGTGGGGTGTCCTGGTTCGGCCTCGGGCCGCCGCTCGTCATCGGGATCGCCATCGCGGTCGTCGGCGTCCTCGTGATGTGCTTCTGGCGGCTGCGGGACGGCACGTTCTGGCTGGAGCGGCGCGGCGTGGCCGATCCGGCCCTGGTCCACGCGGGGAAACCGGACGCCCCGAAGTAGCCCGCAGCCACAGCACCTCACCGCCCCGCGAGCCACGGCCCCGCACGCCACCGCCCCGCACGCACGGAAAGCAGGAGGGACCCCCGATGTCCGTGGTCCTCGGATACGACGAGTCGCCCGGCGCCGAACGGGCCCTGCACGTGGCCCTGGAAGTCGCCACCGCCTTCGGCGAGCCCCTGGTCCTCGTCTACGGTGCCAACGCCCCCGGCGCGACCGGCGAGGAGTACCGCGCCCACCGGGAAGCCGTCCGGCAGGCCGGCCGCACCGCGCTGGCCCGGGCCGTCGAGGCCGCCGACGAGGCGGGCGTCCCCTCGACGGTGGAGATCGTCGACGACAGACCGGCCCAGGCCCTGCTCGCCGCGGCCGAACGCCACCGGGCGCGGGTCATCATCGTCGGGAGCTGGGGCGACAGCCCCATGCGCGGCGCCCTCCTCGGGTCGACCCCGCACAAACTCCTGCACCTCTCGCCGATCCCGGTGCTGTGCGTCCCGACGGAGGCCCTGCCCTGATGGCCGGCCACGCGGCAGCCGCTCCGCGGCGCGGCCTCTTCTCGCCCCGGGACCGAGCGGTGATCGCCGCGGCGTCCATCTCCATGCTGCTGGTGCAGATGGACTGGTTCGCCCTCAACCTCATGCTCCCCGCCATCGGCCGGGACTTCCACACCCCGTCCACCGACCTCCAGTGGCTGGTCAGCGGCTACATGCTCACCCTCGGGGCCCTGATGATCACCGGTGGGCGAGCCGCCGACCTGCTGGGCCGCCGCCGCGTCCTGGTCACGGGCCTGACCGGCTTCGCCGTCGTCTCCGTCGTGTGCGCCGCCGCCCAGAACACCGCCTGGCTGACGGCCGCCCGCGCCGTCCAGGGGTGCACCGCCGCGCTCGTCCTGCCCGTGTCCGTCGCCGTGGTCACCGCCTACTTCCGCGACGACCGGCAGGGCCGCGCCGTCGGCACCGTGCTCGCCTTCAGCGCCGTCGGCACCGCCCTCGGGCCGTTCGTCGGCGGGGTCTTCGCCGAACACCTCAGCTGGCGGGCCGTGTTCCTGCTGAACGTGCCGTTCGCCGCGGCCGCCGCCCTGCTCCTGCTGCGCCACGTCCCCGAGACCCGCGACGAGGACGCCGGCCACGGGTTGGACCTCCCGGGGGTGCTCACCCTGGCGGGCGGCCTCAGCGCGGTCATGATCGGGGTCGACCAGGGCGGGAACTGGGGCTGGGCCGCCCCGCCGACCCTCGCCTTCCTCATCGCCGGGGTCGCCCTGCTGGCCGTGTTCGCCGTCATCGAGCGACGATCCCGCGAACCCCTGCTGGACCTGGCCCTCCTGCGCAACGGGCCCTTCGTCACCGTGACCCTCGCCGGTTCCCTGTCCAACATCGTGTACTGCCTGGTCGCCGTCTTCTCGGCGCTCTACCTCCAACAGGCGCGCGGGCTCTCACCGCTCGACTCCGGGCTGATCTTCCTGGCCCTGTCCGTCGGCGCCGGCTCGGCCAGCTACTGGTCGGGCCACCTCGCCCTGCGCGTGCGCCCCGAGACCCTGATGGCCGGCGGCATGCTGCTCAGCGGCGTCAGCCTGTTCGTACTGACCCAGGTCACCTCGCTCGTCGCCTACACCGCCGTCTTCGCCGTCGTCGGGATCGGCGTGGGCCTCGGCTGGGCCCTGACGAACGTGGCCACCCAGTCCTACGTCGACGCCGGCCGGCTCGCCGCGGCGTCCGGCCTCGTCCTCACCTCGCTGGTGCTGCTCGGGGCCGTCGCCGTCGCCGTGGCCTCCACGGTGCTGGAGGCCCTCAGCGGCTCCGCCGCCCGCGCCGCCTCCGACGGCCCCGCCATCGAGGCGGTCCTGCGCGCGGCCGCCCTGCTGTCGGTGCTGGGCGCCGCCGCCCTGGCCGTCGTCGTACGCCGCAACCCCCGCGGCGACCGCCCCGAACCGCCTAACGCGGGCCGTTCCCCCGGGAGAACTTCTCCCACTGTGCTGTGACGATCTCCTGCGGCACCCCGCCGAAGTCCTTCGTGTCGATGATGTCCGAGGAGAAGGACAGCGTCACCGGACCGGAGCGCACCACGGTGACGTACTGGTAGAGGGAGACGTCCTCCTCCTTCACGTCCTGCGTCACGATCCGGTAGGCCTGCGCCTCGTCTCCGATCGCGGGCGCCGCGACCGGCTCCACCCGCAGCACCTTCGCGTCGATCACCGCGCGTTCCTCCGTGTAGCCGCCCGCGCACCGCTTCCCGGCCTCGGCGAGCGACTTCAGGGCCGCCCCGGCGGCGTTCGCGTCGCGGTAGGACCGCAGCAGGATGTCCGTGTCGACGTCCAGCGGCTTGCCGGGCACGCCCACGGTCGCGTACGCCTGGGCCGTGTGGCCCGCCGCGGCGAGCGTGGTCAGCGGCAGGCACACCGCTGGTTCTGCCTCGTAGACCTCGCTGAACGGCTCGTCGAGCACCGGCTCGTCGGCCTCGTACCGCCCGGCCTTCGCACCGGCCGTCAGGACGAGGGCCTCCAGCGCGGCGACGTCCGGCCCGGGCGGACCGACCGGCGTCGGACTCGTGCTCGCCGATGCCGATGCCGACGCCGTGGCGGTGGGTGAGGGGCCCCCGGACGGCTTGCCGTCGCTCCCCGCTCCCGCGGACCCGCCCCCGCAACCGGCTGTCGCCGCCAGCAGCGCCGCACCGGCCGCCACCGCCCGTACGCCCCGGATGCCGCCTCTTCGACCGTTCCCCGCTCCGCGCATGCTGCCGCCGCCCCCGTGATCGTGTGTGAGGCCCCGATTGTGCGGCACGGTCCCGGCCGGTCCGCCGGCGGTACCGGGTACGGGGGTTCCGGCCCCCGCGGCCCGGTCAGTCCCGGTAGATCCCGGCCAGGTACGCGGCCACCGCCCCGGCCGTCGGAGGCTGGATCCGCGCACCGAGGTAGCCGTCGGGGCGCACCACGAACGCCGTCGGCTTCCCGACGCCGTAGAGCCGGCCGAACTCGCCCCGCCCGTCCCGGTACACCGGCAGGGCGGCGGCCCCGGCGGGCGCGGTCCCGCCCTCGGAGAGGACCGCGTACGCCGCAAGCCGTCCCTCGGGCAGCCCGCCGATCAACTCGGCGAGCTCGGGGACGCAGGGGGCCTGCGCGTCGTCGGCGTACAGCAGGAGCACGTGCTCGCGCTCCCGCAGCAGGTCGAACAACCGCAGGGGTTGGGTGGCGATCTCACCGAGTAGCCCGCCGCAGTCGGGCGCCCGGTCGCCGGCCCCGGGCCCGTCGCCGTCCGCGGGGGTCGACCCGGCGAGCGGGCCGCCGCGATAGCCGACGAGGAGCTGGGCCTCCCTCATCATCAACGTCGAGGGATCCTCCGGGTCGGCCTGCACGCCCTCGGCGGCGTGCCGGACGGTACGCCCGACCACCTCCTCGCCGACCGGCCGGCGCTCGGCGTCGTAGCTGTCGGTCAGCCCGGGGCGGGCGCGGCCCGCGACGGCCGGGGCGAGCTTCCACGCCAGGTTCCAGGCGTCCTGGATGCCGGTGTTCATGCCCTGCGCCCCGGTCGGCGGGTGGATGTGGGCGGCGTCGCCGGCGACGAAGACCCGCCCGTCGCCGTACCGGTCCACGATGCGGTGGCTGATCCGGAACACCGAGGACCAGCGCATGTTCGTGGCGGTCACCGGCCGGGGCGACAGTCGGTCCAGGACCGCCTGGATGTGGTGCAGCTCCGGAGCACGCCCGCCCCCCAGCCCGTGCGCCACCCCGTCGCCGTTCCCGTCCCCCTTCCCGTCCCCGCCCTGTCGCACGGCCCCGGCGGCGAGCTCGGGCGGCACGACCATGGACATGCGGTAGCGACCCGGTCCGGGCAGGGGGATGCACACCAGTACGTCGTCGACCCGGCCCGCGGCGTCACGGTGCATCGACCGCACCCCGTACCCGTACGGCAGGTCCCAGCCGACCCGCACGTCGGCGAGCATGTACTCCTCCGGGAAGGCCCCGCCCTCGAAGGCCAGTCCCAGCCCCTTGCGGACCGTGCTGTGCGCCCCGTCACAGCCCACCAGGTACCGGACGCGCACCTCCTCGTCCCCGTCCGGGCCGGTCAGCCGGGCGGTCACCCCCTCGGCGTCCTGGGTGAAGGACACCAGCTCGGTGCTCCGCTCGATCCGGGTCCCGAAGCGGGCCAGGTGTTCCTCCAGGATCCGCTCGGTCTCGTACTGCGGGAGCGCCGCGAAGCCGTAGGGCACCTCGGGCGGCAGGAACAGGTCGATCCGCTCCTGTTCCTCGCCGTTGACCCAGATCAGCTGTCCCCGCATCGGAACGGCCACGTCGAGCACGTCGCGCACCAGCCCCATCCGGTCCCAGACCTCCAGGGTGCGCGGCTGGATGCCCACGGCCTTCGCGTACGGCAGGCGCGCCGGCAGCCGGTCCACGATCCGGCAGGCCACCCCGCGCCTGCGCAGTTCCGCCGCCGCGGTGAGTCCCACCGGGCCCGCGCCGACGACCAGTACGTCCGTCCCGTGAGGGTTCATCCCTCCATGATCTGCGGAGGTCCGTCCTGCGGCCACCGCAGGGAGGACCGGTCCGGCGGGGGTCCGATGGCCCGCCCCCGGCCGAAGACCACCGCGCCGCACCGGGCCAATGGCCCACCGATCGCGGTCCCACTTGAGCCATTGCCCCTCCGGATGGTTATCTGTGGCGTATCCATGTACTTACGGCGCCACGCAGCGCCGGACGGCAACGAGGCCGGTCCGGACCGTGGCGCCTTCGCCGTGCCTCCACGCCGCCCACCACCCCCGGGCGACGGGCGGGCCGGCGTGCTCCATCGCAAGGGGGGCGGCACACCGCCGTGAAGAGGATGTTCGTGGCTCCGGATCCGGGGCGTACCAGACTCAGGAACTCGATTCGCGCGGTCGTCGGCGTGGGGCTCGCCGTCGCCGTGGCCGAACTGGCCGGCCTGTCCCTGACCGCCTCCATCACGGGTGGGCTCGCGGCCCTGCTCGCGCTGTTCACCGTCCTCGACACGAACGTGCGGGCCCAGCGCGTGACCACCGCCCTGCTGCCGGTGGCCGGCTTCCCGGTGCTGGCGCTGGCCACCACCCTCCACAGCGTCCCGACCGCCCGCGACGCCGCCTTCCTGGCCGTGGTGTTCGCCGGGGTGTACGCCCGCCGTTGGGGGCCGCGGGGCCACGCCCTCGGCATCTTCGGCTTCATGATGTTCTTCGTCACCCAGTTCCTGCACGCCGTGCCCGCGCAACTGCCCGAACTCTTCGCCGCCGTCACGCTGGCGCTGCTCTCCGCGGGCGCCGTGCGGTTCCTGCTGTGGCCCATCGAGCGCCGCACCCCGCCCGCCGCCGCCCCACCCGGACTGCCGGGCACCGGCCTGGCCCGCCCCACCACCCGGCAGGCCTTCCAGGCCACCGCCGCCTGCGCCTTCGCCCTCGCCATCGGCCAGATGCTCTCCGAGGACCGCTGGTACTGGGCCGTCGGCACCGCCTGGTGGATCTTCGTCAACACCGCCTCGCGCGGCGAAACCCTCGTCCGCGGCTTCCGCCGCGTCCTCGGCACCGTCCTCGGCATCGCCGCCGGTCTGCTGATCGCCGTCCCCCTGCACGGCGCGCCCGCGCCCACCGCGGCCCTCGTCGCCGTCTGCGTCTTCGGCATCTTCTACACGGCGGCGCCGTCGTACTCCTGGATGATGTTCTTCGTCACCGTCATGGCCGGACTCCTCTACGGCCTGCTCGGCGTACTGCACCCCGGCCTGCTCCTGCTGCGCTTCGAGGAGACCGCCGTCGGCGCCCTCGGCGCGGCCCTGGCCGTCGTCCTCATCCTGCCGGTGACCACGCACGGCGCCAACGACGCCTGGATCCAGCGCGCCCTGCACTGCGTACGGGCCGCCACCGCGGCGGCCCTGGACCGCCTCGCCGGGGACCCGGCCGCCGATCCCGCCCCGCACGCCGCCGAACTGGAACTGCTGCTCGCCCGCGTACGGATGGCCCTGGCGCCCCTCGTCCACCCGCTGAGCCCGCTGCGCGCCCGCAAGGCCCGCGCCCGGCAGGTCCTCGCCCTGCTCGACGACTGCGCCCGAGAGGTGCGCGGCCTGGTCGTGGTCGCCGCCGACCCGCAGGCCTCCCACGACGCCCGGCTGGCCACCGCCTGCTGGCGGGTGGAGGCGGCCGTCGAAGCGCTCACGGCCCCGCCGGGCTCCACGGGCCCAGCGGCCCCGGCCGAGCCGGCCCGACCCGCCGCGGCCGAACCGGCCCTGGCCCACCTGCACGGGCTGGAGCAGGCCCTGACGGCCCTGGCCACCCCGCTGCGCACCGACCCGCGGGCCCCGCTCGTCACCGCGTAGGCGTGGCCGGCGGCCACCGGCCTCAGGGGTGGCCGGGGGAGGGGGACGCCGGGCCGGTCGACGCCGTGCCCGGCGGCTTCTTCGAGGTGCCGCCGTCGCACTGGAGGCTCACGGCGACCGCCGTCGTGGGCTCGCCCTCCACGGGGGCGACCCAGCCGGTGTGCGCGGTCCAGTTGGCCTTGCGCAGGCTGTGCCCGCCGGTGATGGCGGGCGCAACGGTCCGCCAGCCCCGCGAGCCCGCCTTGTCGAACGCGTCCCGCACGGCGGCGTCGGCCGTGGCCGACTCGTGCTCGGCGCTCAGGTACTCGTGGCACTCGATCGCGATGTGCTCCTGCGGCATCCGTCGCACCTGGATCCCGGCCTCGGCCAGGGCGGACGTCAGGTCCGCGACGGCCGTCTCCGCCGAGATCGGCGGGCCCGAATAGCGCTCCTCCAGGGGGCCGAGGTCCGCCAAGGGGTTCACGCACCCGCTCACCGTCGCCGCCGCCACAGCCATCACCGCGGCGATGACCGCCGGTCCCACCCGCATGTGCCACTTCCTCCCCGATTACCGCCGAAGTCTCGCACGACAAGATCACGGCGGGCCACGCCCGGGTGCCGCCGTCTCGCGCTCCCCCGGGGCCGGGGTCAGGCTTGGTAGGGGGCGCCGCGACACGGATGGAGGACGGCCTGTGGACACGGGAGCGAGCGAACCGGCCCGGGCGGCGGCCGGCGGATTCCTGGACAACCCGCTGATCGGCATGTCCCCCTGGATCGTCTTCTCGCTCCTGGTGGGCCCCGGCCGGTTCGAGATCGCGGTCACCCTCTCCCTCTGTGTCGCCCTCGTGCTGGTGATCGGCGGTCGGATCGTCCGCCGGGGCAGCTCCTGGAAGCTCCTCGAACTCGCCGACGTGATCTTCTTCGCCGCCCTCGCGCTGATCGGGCTGATGGCGAGCGACGGCACCCGTCGCTGGCTGGAGACGTACGCCGGCGAGGTGTCCAACATCGCGCTCGTCCTCGTCGCCTTCGGGTCGATGGCGGTGCGGATGCCCTTCACCCTCCAGTACGCCCGTGAACAGGTCGACCCGGCGCACTGGAACGCCCCGGAGTTCCTGCGGGCCAACTACCTGATCACCGGGGTGTGGGGGCTCGCCTTCCTGGTGTCCGCCCTCGCCGGCGCCTACGGCGACCTGGTGCTGCGCAACCCGAACAACCTCTGGACGGGCTGGATCATCCAGATCGCCGCCATCGTCGCGGCGGTCCGCTTCACGCTCTGGTACCCGAAGGTGGTGCGGGCCCGCGCCCAGGGCCGCGAGCGCGGCCCGCTGTCCCCGTCCGCCCTGTGGGTGCCGGTCGCGGGGGTGCTCGTACCGGCGGGCATCGCCGTGCTGATCTTCGACGGGGACCTGTGGTGGTTGGGCGTGGGCCTGATCGTGGTCGGCGGTTCCCTCACGCGGGCCCTGCACCGCCGGGCCTCCGGGGCGCCCGCCGGCGACGTGCCGGCGGCCTGAGACGCCGGTTGCGCGCGCGGCCGGCGCGTCCCGCGCGGCGCTCCTCAACTCCCCGGTTCGGGCCGGATGATACGCCCGTACGGTTCGCCACCGCAGGCACATGCTCAAAGCTCACTCGGAGGAGTGTTCCGGGCGTTCCCGGGGCACTTCGCTGACCTGCGGCCTGTACAAACGGTGAGTGGTGATTGCACGCTCGTCCGGAACGTATGGGATGGATCTGGTCGTACAGGGGGTAACCACCCGGAATGGAAATACTGCAGCAGCAGTCGAGCACCGCTCAGGTGTGGGAGGAAGCCGAGGAGTTCATCCGGCTCTTCCACCGGGAGAATCCGGAGGCGGGTGACCCGCGCGTCCGACTCGCCGCGGTACGGGCGGAGCTCGCGGAGACCGGGACCTACCGGCACACCCCGCAGGAGCTGGTCCACGGGGCCCGGGTGGCCTGGCGCAACAGCAACCGCTGCATAGGCAGGCTCTACTGGAACTCCCTGCGGGTGCGCGACCGGCGAGGGCTGACCGACTCCAAGGACATCGCCGACGAGTGCTTCGAGCACCTGCGGGAGGCGACCAACCGCGGCCGGGTCCGGCCCACCATCACCGTCTTCGCCCCGGACGCCCCCGACCGACCGGGGCCGCTGATCTGGAGCGAGCAACTGGTGCGGTACGCCGGGTACGGCGACCATCCGTCCGTCACGGTGGGCGACGCCCGCAACGCCCCCCTGACCGAGGTCCTGTTGGGGCTCGGCTGGGCCGGCGGCCCGGGAACCCCCTTCGACCTGCTGCCCCTGGTGGTCCAGGGCGTCGACGACAAACCCCGCTGGTTCGACACCCCCGCCGACGCGGTGCTGGAGGTGCCGATCCGCCACCCCGACGGGCGCGACGACTGGTCCGACTGGGCACTGCGCTGGCACGCCGTACCGGCCATCTCCAACATGTGCCTGGAGATCGGCGGCATCCACTACCCGGCCGCCCCCTTCAACGGCTGGTACATGGGCACCGAGATCGGCGCCCGCAACCTCGCCGACACCGACCGGTACAACCTGCTTCCGGCCGTCGCCCGCCGACTCGGTCTCGACACCTCCACCGACCGCTCGCTCTGGAAGGACCGGGCCCTGGTGGAACTCAACCGCGCGGTACTGGACTCCTTCGACCGGGCCGGGGTCACCATCGCCGACCACCACACCGAGTCCCGCCGGTTCCTCTCCCACCTGGAACGGGAGGAGCGCAAGGGTCGGGACGTGGGCGCGGACTGGTCCTGGATCGTCCCGCCGATCTCCGGTTCCGCCACCCCCGTGTTCCACCGCACGTTCGAGGACCGGCCCAGCACCACGGCCTACGTCCACCATCGCGGCGCGCAGGACCGGGCCAGAGGACGGGACTTGGTCTAGACCTTCTGTTACCGTCGGCTCGGAACGGATCCGGAGCGGCGGAGAGGGGCACCAGTGAACGGCGCGGACAGTACGGACCACGGCGGCGGGCACCGGGCCTACATCGGCTCGTTCACCTCGGGGGGCGGCCGCGGCATCACCGTCGCGGCCGTGGATCCGTCGACCGGGGCGCTGACCCCGCTCTCGGTCACCCGGTCCCTCCCGGACCCCTCGTACCTGACGGTCTCGCGGTCCACCGGCACGGTCTACGCGGTGAGCGAGACCGAGCAGGGCGCGGCGGGCGCCTTCCGGCCCACCGTCGAGGGGCTCGTCCCGGTAGGGCCCGCGGTCCGCGTGGGCGGCTCCGGCCCCACCCACCTCGGACTGGCCGGAGGGCGGCTGCTCACCGCCAACTACACCTCCGGAAGCGTCAGCAGTCTTCCCGTGGCCGCCGACGGCAGCCTCTCCGGACCGGCCTCGGTCCTCACGCACCGCGGTACGGGACCCGACGGAAGGCGGCAGCGGGCGCACGCGCACCAGGTGCTGCCCGACCCGTCCGGCCGCTGGGTGCTCAGCGTCGACCTCGGCACCGATTCGGTGCGGGTCTGCGCGCTCGACGGGGCCACCGGCGTGCTCCGCGTGCACTCCGAGACCGTGCTGCGCGCCGGGAGCGGGCCCCGGCACCTCGTCCCGCATCCGACGGATCCGGTGATCTACGTCCTGCACGAGCTGGAGCCGCAGCTGACCGTCTGCCGGTGGAACGCCGCATCCGGGCAACTGGAACCGGTGTCGGAGGTTCCGGTGGCCTCCAGGGGCGCCTCAGGGGCCGTACGGCCCTATCCGTCGGCGGTCGTCGCCTCGCCGGACGGGCGCTTCCTGTGGGCGGCGGTGCGGGGCACCGATGTCCTCATCACGTTCTCGCTGGCCGGTGGCGCCGAGAAGCCGCAGCTCACAGGCACCGTCGGATGCGGCGGCAGCTGGCCGCGCGACCTCGCCGCGGACCCCTCGGGGCGCCGCCTGTACGCGGCCAACGAGCGGTCCGGGGACGTCACCTGGTTCGATGTGGACCCGCTGACCGGTCAGCCCCGGCGGGCGGGCTCCGTCCCGGTGCCGGCAGCCACCTGCGTGGCCTTCGACTGACGCCCCCGCCGGGTTGCCGGGGCACGCGCGAGGGCCCGCCCCGGCTTCCCGGGAGCGGGCCCTTCGGGTACGGGACCTACTGCGAGACGGCGCCCAGGGTGATCCCGAGGGCGGCGCTGTACTGGGCGACGGCGAGCTTGCCGAGCGCCGGGTAGGCGCCGAGCACCTCGGCGGTGGCGCAGTCGGCCTCCTTGCAGGCCGAGTCGAGCAGGCCCTCGGCGGCCTCGGGGCCGATCAGGTAGGGAGCCAGCGCGAGCTGGGCCGAACCGGAGCCGCGCAGCTCGGCCGCGACGGCCGCCACCGAACCCTCCTGGTCCAGGGCCGCCGCCATGACGGGCACGGCGAGCCGGGCGGCCAGCAGCATTCCGGTGATCCCGGCGGCCTGGACGGCCTCCTCCCCGCCGGTGGTGGCGAGGATGATGCCGTCGGCGGCGGTGGCCACGGTGAACAGCCGCGCCCGGTCGGCGCGGGCCAGGCCGGCCTCGGAGAGGCGCACGTGCAGGCCCTCGGCGAGCAGCGGGTGCGGGCCGAGTACGTCGGCCAGCTCGGCGGCGGCCGAGGAGTCCATCAGCGCCTGGCGCACCCGGCGCAGCAGGCCGCCGTCGGGGCCGGCCAGCAGGGGCACGACCACGGCGTCCGGGCCGGTCGGCGCGGGCACGTCGTGACCGGCGGCGCGGGCGAACTCGGCGCGCGCGGCACGCTCGTTCGCGACGGCGGTCAGCACACCGGACAGCGAGGGGAACTCGGCGCGGGCCGCGTCCTCGCCGTCAACGCCCTCCAGGTAACCGATCCGGGCGTCCAGCCCGGGCAGCTCGGAGCGGCCGATGCTGATGATCTCTTCCGCGAGGCCCCGCGAGGCGGCCGAGGGGGCACCGGGCACGGCGAGCACCAGCGCGGGTGCGCCCTCGGGCGCCACCGCGGGCTCGGGCCGGCGGTGCCGTCCGGTCTGGCGGGGTCGCGGCATTCGTACGGGCAGGCCATTTGCGGGCCCAGTGGGGGAGCTCATGGCGCCGCATGCTACTGGTTTATCGGAACGGGGTGTTCGGGCAGGGGCCGGGCGGGCGGCATCTGTCCGTATTTATCCGTTGAATGTCATATAAGGTTCAACCGACTGTGGGCAAGCGCCAGTCGACGGGCTGTGCTCCCTGACGAACCAGCAGGTCATTGGTCCTGCTGAAGGGCCGCGAGCCGAAGAACCCGTTGGTCGCGGACATCGGGGACGGGTGCACGGACTCCACGGCCGGCAGCTCGCCCAGCAGTGGCCGCAGATTGCGTGCGTCGCGCCCCCACAGCACCGATACCAGGGGCTTGCCGCGTGCGGCGAGGGCCCGGATCGCCTGCTCGGTGACCGCCTCCCAGCCCTTGCCGCGGTGTCCGCCGGTCTTGCGCGGGGCCGTGGTGAGGGCGCGGTTCAGCAGCAGCACGCCCTGCCGGGTCCACGGCGTCAGATCGCCGTTGGCCGGGCGGGGCATGCCGAGGTCCGTGTGCAGCTCCCGGAAGATGTTGTCCAGGCTGGGCGGCACCGGCTGGACGTCCGGTGCCACCGAGAAGGACAGGCCCATCGCGTGCCCCGGGGTGGGGTACGGGTCCTGTCCGACGATGAGCACCCTGACCTCGTCGAAGGGCTGCTGGAACGCGCGCAGCACGTTCGCCCCGGACGGCAGGTAGGTTCTGCCCGCCGCGATCTCGGCGCGCAGGAAGTCGCCCATCGCGGCGACCTGCGCCGCCACCGGCTCCAGAGCCCGGGCCCAGCCCGGCTCGACGATCTCGTTCAAAGGTCTCGCTGCCACGGTTGATCACTCTAGTGGCTCAACGGGACAACGCCTCAACCGAGCACGGCGGCCCGCACGCACAGCACGTCCGGCAGGTGTTCGGCGAGCAACTGCCAGCTGTCGCCGTCGTCGTGGCCGGCGTACAGCTCGCCGTTGCGGTTGCCGAAATAGATGCCCGCCGGGTCGGCGTCGTCCGTGCACAGGGCGTCGCGCAGCACCGTGCCGTAGTGGTCGCCGGTCGGCAGGCCCTTGGAGAGCGGCTCCCAGGTGGCGCCCGCGTCCCGGGTGCGGAAGACCCGGCAGCGGTGCTCCGCCGGGACCCGGTCGGAGTCGGCGTTCAGCGGGAACACGTAGGCGGTGTCCGGTCGGTGCGGGTGGGCGGCCACGGCGAAGCCGAAGTCGGAGGGCAGCCCGGCGCCGATGTCGGTCCAGTGCGTGCCCGCGTCGTCGCTGCGGTACACGCCCCAGTGGTTCTGGAGGTACAGCCGGTCCGTGTTCCCCGCGTCCTGGGCGATCTTGTGGACGCACTGGCCGAATTCGGGATCGGGGTCGGGCAGGAACACCGCGGAGACCCCGTGGTTCGACGGGAACCAGCTCGCCCCGCCGTCGCGGGTGCGGAACACCCCGGCGGTGGACACGGCGACGGTCACCGCCAGCGGGTCGCCGGGATCGGTGACCACGGTGTGCAGCCCCTCGCCGCCGCCGCCCGGCTCCCAGGCCGAGCGGCTGGGGTGCTCCCACAGGGGCCGTACCAGCTCGAAGGACTCGCCGCGGTCCGTGGAGCGGAACAGGGCGGCCGGTTCGGTCCCCGCGTAGACCACGTCCGGGGCCTCCGGGCCGGCCGGGTGCAACTGCCAGACGCGCTCCAGGGAGGCGCCCGTGTCCTGCGGGAACTTGACGGCTGCCACGGCGGGTTCGCGCCAGTTCGCCCCGAGGTCGTCGGAACTGAAGACGGACGGACCCCAGTGGGAGCTGTCGCCGCCGACCAACAGTCGAGGGGTGGGTCCCCGGCGGTCGATGGCGACGGCGGACACGGCCTGGGCGTTGAAATGGGGCCCGTCGAACTCCCAGGCCCCGGCGCCCGTGCGCCGTCCGATGAAGAGCCCCTTGCGGGTACCCGCGAGCAGTAGCACGTCGGTCATGGCCGACACCTCCGGACGTCCTTGTCCTTCACGGCAGCATTCAAGCCAGTCTGCACCCGCCCACCGACAGCGGCCGTGTGGCACGCGCGACGCCTCGACCCGGTTGTACGTGAGGTCTCGTACTACGAGAGATTTCGTAGTACGGTGATTCTCGTACTTAGCGCCGATCCCCGGTGCGCGTCCGGTGACATCTGGAGAGCCCCATGAGTGCTGCCCCCGCCGCCTTCACCGCCCTGTTCCAGCCCTACACCCTCCGTTCGGTGACCGTCCCGAACCGCGTCTGGATGGCGGCGATGTGCCAGTACAGCGCCGAGCCCACCGGCCCGGGCGCGGGCGTCGCCACCGACTGGCACTTCGCGCACTACGCGGCCCGCGCCACCGGCGGCGCCGGCCTGATCATCCAGGAGGCCACCGCGGTCTCCCCCGAGGGTCGGATCACCCCCTGGGACCTCGGCATCTGGAACGACACCCAGGTCGAGGCGCTGCGTCGGATCACCGCCTTCCTCAAGGCCCGCGGGACCGTCCCGGGCATCCAGATCGCGCACGCCGGGCGAAAGGCCTCCACCGACCGCCCCTGGAAGGGCGGCCGACCCCTGGGCCCCGAGGCGCACGGCTGGCGGCCCGACGCCCCCAGCGCGGTCCCCTTCGCCGAGGGCCAGCCGGTGCCGCACGAGCTCACCCCCGACGAGATCCGCACGATCACCGGCGAGTTCGTGGCCGCCACCCGCCGCGCCCTCGCCGCGGGCTACGAGATCGTCGAGATCCACGGCGCCCACGGCTACCTGATCGGGGAGTTCCTCTCCCCGCACAGCAACCGGCGCACCGACTCCTACGGCGGCTCCTTCGAGAACCGCACCCGCTTCGCCCTCGAAGTCGTCGAGGCCGTCCGCGCCGAATGGCCCGAGGAGCTCCCACTCTTCTTCCGCATCTCGGCCACCGACTGGCTGGAGCGCGACGGCTGGACCGCCGACGACACCGTCCGGCTGGCCGGTCTCCTCCAGGAGCGCGGCGTCGACCTGCTCGACGTGTCCACCGGCGGCCTCGCCCCCGGCGTGACGATCCCGCTCGGCCCCGGCTACCAGGTGCCGTTCGCCGCGCGGGTCAAGGCGGAGACGAGCCTGCCGGTCGCCGCCGTCGGCCTGATCACCGAACCCGAGCACGCCGAGAAGATCCTCGCCAACGGTGAGGCGGACGCCGTGCTGCTCGGCCGGGAGCTGCTCCGTGACCCGTACTGGGCCCGCCGGGCCGCCGTCGAGCTCGGCGCGCAGATCCCCACGCCGGAGCCCTACCACCGCGCCTGGTGAACCGGTGCGGCGCGGCGGCCCCCACGCCCCGCGCCGCACCCCGCCCCGTCCTACGACGGTTCTCGTACGATGGGCCCGCGGGGGGTCCGGTGCCCCCGGCCGATCGACCCACCGAACGAGCGGAGCAGGACATGACGGAACGTGACGCGGCCCGTGTCCTCGCGCACCCCGAGCCGGGAGCGATCCGGCTGGAAGGGGTCCTGCACGCGCTCTCCGACCCGCTCCGGCTGTCCATCGTCCGGGACCTCGCGGCCTCGGACGCCGAACTGGCCTGCTCCCACTTCGACCTGCCGGTCACCAAGTCGACGACGACCCACCACTTCCGCGTCCTGCGCGAGAGCGGCGTCGTGCGCCAGACCTACCGCGGCACGGCCAAGATGAACGGCCTGCGCCGCGCCGAACTCCAGACCCTCTTCCCCGGCCTGCTGGACAGCGTCCTCGCCGCGGCCGACGCGGAGGCGTCCCGCCTGGCCGCAGCCGTGGTCTAGGCCGTCCCTTTCGGATCTTGCCTGACCGGCAAGATCCGAAAGCGAAGACCTAGGGCCGGGCGTCCATGCGGTGGATGAGCCTGCCGTCGGGACCGAAGACGTCGATGTGGTAGCCGTTCTTGAAGGACGCCCCCTCCTTGTTCATCAGGTGGGTGGTGACCGAGGCGTTCTGTCGGCGGAAGATCGCGTCCCCCTCATCCGCGTTGCGGGTCCGCACGACCACCCGCGGCACGCCCTCCAAGCCGTCCTCGATCTGGATCCCGTACACGTCCGGGTCCCCGCCGCCCGCCCGGTAGCGCTCGGCCAGGGCCGTCGCCTCCTGGGGAACGGCCGTCGTCGTGGACGTCGGGCCGGGCAGGGCCTGCCTCCGGGGTTCCTCCGTGCAGCCCACCAGCAGTGCGGCTCCCGCCAGCGCCGTCAGTGCCGCGTACGTACCCCGTCGTAAGGTGTGCCCCATCGCCAACTCCCCTGTTCGGTAAAGGATTCAGCGACCCTATGCGAGGCCCGCCGCGCCCCGGAGGCCGGCCCAGTCGGGGATCTTCACCGAGCGGCGTCCCAATGAGCGGCCGAGTTCCGCCTCGGCCGCCTCGATGGCCAGCCAGCCCGGCCACTCCACCGGCCGCAGCCCCGCCGCGCGCAGCGCGTCCAGCGGGTCCTGGGGGAGTGCGCGGCGCGCGAGTGCCCCCGCGTCCTGGAGCAGCGAGGACACCGTCTCCTTGGCGCACGGCCGGTTCGTGCCGATCACGCCGGTCGGCCCGCGCTTGATCCAGCCCGCCACGTACTCGCCGACCGAGGCCCGGCCCGCGCGCAGCACCCGACCCGCCGCGTGCGGCACGGTTCCCCGCGCCGCGTCGAACGGCAGCCCGGGCAACGGCACCCCCAGGTACCCCACCGAACGCAGCACCAGCTCGGCCGGCAGGTCCTCGTACGCGCCGGTGCCCGTGACGCCGCCGCGCCCGTCGGGGGCGGTCCGCTCGCAGCGCAGGGCCCGTACGCGGTCGTCCGGACCGCCCAGCACCTCCACGGGCCGCAGGTAGAACCGCAGGGTGAGGCGGCGAGGCTGCCCGGCGTCCGTACCCGGTTCGGTCCAGCCCCGCAGTACTTCCACGTTGCGCCGGGCCACCGCGGGCAGGGCCGCCGCCGTGCCGGGGTCCGCATACGCCGGGTCCAGGGCCGCCTCCGCGGCGTCGACCCGGATCCCGACGCCCGGGAGCGTGCCCAGTTCGCGGAGTTCCTTGGTGGTGAACCGGCCCTGGGAGGGGCCGCGACGGGCCACCATGGACACCTCGCGGACGCCGCTGCCGGCGAGCGCGCCGAGCGCCGGCTGGGGCATGTCGGTCGGCGTCAGGTCAGCCGCGCCCCGGGCCAGGATCCGCGCCACGTCCACCGCGACGTTCCCGGCGCCGACGACCACGGCCGAGCGGACCCCGCTCAGGTCGAAGGCGTCGGCGTCCGGATGGCCGCTGTACCAGGACACGAAGGCCGTGGCGGAGTGCACGCCGGCCAGCTCCTCGCCGGGGATGTCCAGGAGCCGGTCGCGGGCGGCGCCCACGCAGTAGACGACGGCGTGGTAGAGCTCGAGCAGCCGGGCCGTGGAGAGCGGACCGGAGCCGACCTCCACGTTCCCGAGGAAGCGGATCCGCTCCTCTTCGAGGACCGTGCGCAGGCTTCCGGTCAGCGATTTGATCTTCTCGTGGTCGGGGGCCACCCCGTACCGCACGAGGCCGTACGGAGCCGGCAGCCGGTCCAGCACGTCGACCCGCACGCCGGGTACCTCACGCTGCTGGACCAGTGCCTGGGCGGCGTAGACCCCGCTCGGGCCCGAACCGACGACGGCGACACGAAGCACGGCGGAGCTCCTCCCGCAGGTGCTCCCAGCATGACACCGGCCCCCGGACCCGTCAGCCCATCGCGCGCATCCGGTGGATCTCGGCGCTCTGGGTGGCCACCACCTCGTTCGCCATCTCCTCGACGGCCACGTTGTTGCCCTGCGCGAGGGCCTCGCCCGCCATCTTCAGGGCGCCCTCGTGGTGGGCGGTCATCAGCTTCAGGAAGAGCCGGTCGAAGTCGGCGCCCTTGGCGGAGCGCAACTCCTCCAGCTGCTGGGGCGTCGCCATCCCGGGCATCGCCCCGTGGTCGTGGCCGCCGGGCGCGGGCGCGGGGTGGCGGGTGAGCCACTTCTCCATGGCACCGATCTCGGGGGCCTGCGCGGCCGCGATCCGCTCCGCGACCCGCTTGACGCCTTCCGCGGCGGCCCGCTCCGGGGCCAGCGCGCTCATCGCGAGGGCTTGGCGGTGGTGTTCGGTCATGTTCCGCACGTAGGCGTGGTCGGCCGCGTTGGGACTGTCGTCGGGCCGTTCCCTCGCCGCCTGTTCGGGGGTGAGGGTACGGGCCTTCTCGCCCGGTCTGCCGGGTGCGACCACCACCGTCGCCCCGCCTTCGGCCGCGTCCGCGGCGCCGTCGTCCTCGCATCCGGTGACGAGGAGGAGGAGTGCGGCGGCCAGCGCCGCCCCCAGGAATCGGCCGACCGATGCATTTGCCATGTCCATGGAAACGACGATACTGCCGGGGTCCAGGTTCCGTTCCCGCGAGGAACGGGACGTTCGGGCCCCCACGGGAGGCACAGTGACCTCGCTGCACACCGTCAGAGTGCGCCACCGGAGCCTGGGGGTGGCCTTGGCCGCCGCCGGACTCCTCACCACGCTCCTGGCCACCGCCGGACCGGCGGCCGCCACCCCCGACCCCGGCGACTTACGCCCGGGAGTCGGCTCCGGAGGGAGCGCCGCTTCCGCCCCGGACCGCGAACTCGCCCCGGGCGAGATACCCGGCCAGGACGAGATCGTCCACAGCCGCAACATCAAGCCGTTGGCCAACATCCCCAGTGCCAACCCCGACGGCATCAACTCCGACCTGGCCTTCGAGGGCCGGTACGCCTACGCGGGCAATTACGACGGCTTCACCGTCTACGACATCGGCAATCCCAAGTCCCCCAAGGTGGTCAGCCGGGTCCTGTGCCCGGGCGGCCAGAACGACATATCGGTCTCCGGCGACCTGCTCTTCCTGTCCACGGACTCCTCGCGCAGCGACGACTCCTGCAACAGCGTCTCCCAGCCGGCGACGGAGAAGTCCTCCTGGGAGGGCATCAAGATCTTCGACATCAAGGACAAGAAGAACCCGAAGTACATCAAGTCCGTCGAGACGGCCTGCGGCTCCCACACGCACACGCTGGTGCCGGGCGGCCGCGACCTCTACCTCTACGTCGCCTCGTACTCCCCGAACGAGGCCTTCCCGGACTGCAAGCCGCCGCACGACGGCATCTCCGTGGTGAAGGTGCCCAAGAAGGCCCCGACCAAGGCCGCCGTCGTCGCCTTCCCCGTCCTCTTCCCGGACGGCGGCAACCCGGGCGCGCCCGCCAACCCGGGCGTCTCCAAGACCACCGGCTGCCACGACATCACCGTGCTGCCCTCCAAGAACCTGGCCGCCGGCGCCTGCATGGGCGACGGCATCCTCTTCGACATCACCAAGCCCGAACAGCCGAGGGTCATCGACCGGGTCCAGGACAACGTGAACTTCGCGTTCTGGCATTCGGCCACCTTCAACGAGCGCGCGAACAAGGTGGTGTTCACCGACGAGCTGGGCGGCGGAGGCGGCGCCACCTGCAACGAGGCGACCGGTCCGAACCGCGGCGCCGACGGCATCTACGACATCACCGGCCGCGGCGACCAGCGCAAGCTCGTCTTCAAGAGCTACTTCAAGATCCCGCGCCACCAGGCCGACACCGAGAACTGCGTCGCCCACAACGGCTCGCTCGTCCCGGTCGGCGGCGGCCGCGACATCATGGTCCAGGCCTGGTACCAGGGCGGCGTCTCCGTCTGGGACTTCACCGACTCCACCCGCCCCAAGGAGATCGGCTACTTCGAACGCGGCCCGCTGACCACCGACGCGCTCGGCCTCGGCGGCTCCTGGTCGGCCTACTACTACAACGGGCACATCTACTCGAACGACATCGTCAAGGGCCTCGACGTGCTGCGGCTCGACGACTGGCGCACCGACAGCGCCAAGTGGGTGCGGATGGACCGCCTCAACGTGCAGACCCAGCCCGACTACCACTGACGGCGGCGGTAGGACCCGTCACCCGAACGTCCCGCCGGGCGGTCCGCCGTCCGGCGGGACACCGAGCTCCCAGTCCAGTCCGTACCGTTGGAAGAGCTCGGCGCGCAGCCGGGATCCGGGCATCGGGGCCCCCGGCAGCAGCACCGCCACCACCGCCCCCATCAGCAGGGCCCGCAGCAGCGGGTAGTCGGTGTCCACGTCGGCCGAGCCGTATCCGGCGACGGTGTCCCGGAGCAGCTCCGCCAGGCGCTGCTGCTCCGGGCACTGGATGAAGCCCTCGTTGGCGAGGATGCCCGCCATGTGCGTGCGCATCAGTCGCGGCCGGTCCCGGGCCAGCCCGAGGACCGCGTCGATCGCCCGGGCGAGCCGCTCGCGGCCGTCCGCGCTCCGCGGCTCCCGCTCCAGCGCCGCTTCCAGGGTCAGGTGCATCAGCCGGTGCACGGCGGACTGCAGGAGCTGGCGCTTTCCCGGGAAGTAGTACGACACCAGGCCGCGGGCCGCGCCCGCCCGGTCGGCGATGTCGCCGAGCGTCGTGGCCTCGAAGCCACGTTCGGACACCAGCTCGACCGTGGCCTCCAGCAGCCGCTCCCGGGAACGTCTGCGCAATTCTTCATTGACCGATGCGCTGCGCGGGGACATGCTTACTCCTGCGTTGACTGGCTCCGGGCCAATATACTCAGCGCACGGTGTCGTCTGTTCGGGGCGACGCGGGGGATCGCCCCGAACAGGCACACCGACATGCCGCGAGCGCCACCAGGGACACCAGGCCCACACCCAGGAGCCAGCCCGCGAGAACGTCCGAGAACCAGTGGACGCCGAGGTAGAGCCGGGTGAAGCCGACCCCGAGCACCGACACCGCGGCCACCGTCCACGCGCCGTACGCCAGGCCCCGCGGAACCTTCGCCGGCATCAACCACAGCAGCAGTCCGCACACCACCGTGGCCGTCATCGCGTGCCCCGACGGATAGGCCGCGTAGTGCGCGGAGTCGACGGGATCCGGCCACTGCGGTCGCTCCCGGCCGACGGCGGCCTTCAACCCCTGCTGCACCGCCGAGGCCGCCAGGGTCGCCGCCGCCACCCAGACGGCGCGGACCCGGTCCCCGTGCCACCAGAGCAGGCCGCAGGCGGCCGCGGCCAGGGCCCGCATCGTCCAGGGGTCCCAGACCCAGTCGCTCAGCACCCGCATCAGGCCGGTGACCGCGGTGTGGGAGACGGCGTACGGGTGCAGCGTCCCCGCGACCCGTTCGTCGAAGCCGATGAGAGGCCGCCACCGGATCACCACCAGGGCGGTCAGTGCGGCCGCGGCGGCCGCACAGGCCGACCCCGCTTTCCCCAGCTGGTTGTTCCGCATGCCCCGATCCTCGCAGCAAGCGGAACTCCTCCCTCACCTCAGCGCGCTGAGTCCGGGTACGAAGGCCACCAGGAGCGGCACCGCCGGCACCAGGGTGGCCAGCGCCGTCAGCCGCAGCCTGCGGCTCGGGGAGAGGCGGGGCGAGGCCGACAGCAGCCGCCGCACGCGCTGCGGCACGTGCGCCTGCGCGGTGGGGGAGGGCCCGAAGACCCCGCGGTCCTCGTTCAGCCCGACCAGGGCCAGCGCGATCGTCAGGCGCCCGTAGCGCCGCGAGGCCACGTCGTCGGCGGCCAGCTCGACCAGCCGGTGCATCTCCGCCTCGAACGCGGCGAACACCGGCACCTGCGGGAACCCCCGCGACAGCGCCCGCGAGCAGTGCAGCAGCCAGTCGTGCCGGGCGGCCGCGTGGCCCTGCTCGTGCGCGAGTACGGCGTCCAGCTGGCTGCCCTTGAGCCGGCCGAGCGCCGCCGTGGTCACCACCAGCTGCGGGATCGCCCCCGGCTGCCACCAGGCCTCCGGCCGCGGCCCCTCCAGCACGACGAGCCGGCCGGCCTGCGGCTCCTCGCCGGGCAGCAGCGGGGCGCGGACCAGCAGTTCGGCGTCACGGGCGCGCCGTCGGGCCCGCGCCCGCAGCACCTCCCGCGTCAGCATCGCGCCGGTCCACAGCCCGCCGCCGGCCAGTGCCAGCGCGGTGCCGGTGGCCCACGGACCGCCCGCGGCCCCCAGCGCGTACGCGTCGACCACCCCGTGCGGGGCCGCCGCGAAGAGCCCGCCCCGTACCGCCTGCCAGGCGGCGGCCGCGCTCAGCAGCATCGACAGGGCCAGGCACAGGAGCGTCGCGCCCACCACGCACTGCCACGCCCACAGGGCGACGACGGGTTCGCGATCGGGCCACTGGGCCCGGGCCAGGAGACGGGGTGCGAGCACCGCGGTCAGTGCGCCGAGCAGGAGGAGAACGGCGGGGACCATCATGCTCGCCAGCCTATGAGCGCACCCCGGCCCACCGGTACGGTCCTGGGGTATTGGTGACGCAGGACACGTCCGGCGGCGCGCCCGGACCCGGCGGTGCCCGGCCCCACCGCGGCCGGACCCTCACATCGTCAGCAGCATCGCCAACATCCCCGTGCCCATGGCGAGTCGACACGCGCGCAGGAGATCCCCCGGTCCGCCCGCCGTCATCCCGACGGGCTCCCCTCCGGTCGCCGTCACGCCTACGGGCCGGGCCCCGCCGGCCGTCACCAGGCGGGCTCCGCCGAGCAGTACGTAGCCCGCGTAGTAGAGGAGCAGCGCGCCCGTCACCGCCGGCAGCCCGGCCCGACCGTGCCCGTGTCCGGCGGTCATCGACAACGCCATGTACGCCATCGCCAGCGAGCCGACCAGGTGGTGGGCGTGGTGGGCCCCGCCGCGCAGCAGCCACAGCGCGTGCGCCGCCGCCCCGCAGAAGACCGTCAGCAGGACTCCCGGCCCCCACGGGCCGGTGCCCGAGGGCACGGCCATGGCCGCCATCCCGAAACCCATCACGGCCTCGCCCGCCGCCGCCCCCCGCTCGGGGCGACCCGCTCTGCGCGCCCGCAGCAGGCAGTACGCACCGCTCACCGCGCACAGCAGCACGAGCAGCCAGGCGGACACGGCAAAGGAGTAGGAGGAGTAGGAGAACGACATGGCGGGACCGTGCACGGCGGAACCTCCCGGTTCGTCGGCGTCACGGGAAGGAATGCCCGCCCGGCGCCGCGCTCACGCCGCCCCGCGTTACGCTCTCCCTGCCGCACCAGGCATGTCATATGCCATCGCATCGAACGGAGCGCCCGATGTCCACCGCCCAGCCCGCCGCCCTCAGCTTCCGTGCCGCCGTGGAGGCGGACGTACCGGAACTGGTGGTCCTCGTCGAATCCGCCTACCGCGGGGACGCCAGCCGGGCGGGTTGGACCACCGAGGCCGACTACCTGGACGGACAGCGCACCGACCCGGACGGGGTCCGCGCGGTCATCACGAACGAGGACGGCGTGCTGCTCGTCGTCGAGCGGGCGGGCGCGATCGTCGCCTGCTGCCAGCTCGAACACCGCGGGGACTACGTGTACTTCGGCATGTTCGCCGTCCGCCCCGGCCTCCAGGGCGCCGGCCTCGGCAAGGAGATCCTGGCCGAGGCGGAACGCCGCGCCCGCGAGACCTGGGGGGCCAAGGAGATGCGGATGACGGTGATCAACGTGCGGGAGGAGCTCATCGCCTACTACGTGCGCCGCGGGTACCTGCGCACCGGCGAAATGAGCCCCTTCCCCTACGGCGACGCGCGCTTCGGCGAGCCGCGCCGCGACGACCTGGCCTTCGAGCTGCTCGTCAAGTCGCTCTGAGGCACGCAGCCCCGGGGCAGGTCCGATCCGCACCTCGCCCCGGGGCCCGCGCGCCCCGAGGCGGTACGTCCCGGGGCAACCCGCCCCGGGGGTCCGGTCGTTCGCTCAGGCGGTGAAGCGGCCCGTGCTGCGGATCTCCGGGAGGCCGGTGACGGCGCCGTCGAGCTGGAGCGCCCGCGCCAGACGCAGCTGGTCCAGCGTGTCGACCGTCCAGCCCGTCACCCGCAGCCCGGCCGCGTGCGCCGCGTCCACCGTCTCCAGGGTGATGCGGCGGATGTCGAGGTCGAGAGTCCGCGCCCCCGCGGCCCGGGCCCGGTCGACGATGTCCGCCCCGTGCCGCTCCGCGTGCAACACCGTCCGCACGCCCGGCGCGAGATGGGCCACGGTCGTGAGCACCGCGCCGTCGCGCGAGGCCACCTCCACCCGCGCGGTCAGGTCCCGGCGTACGAGGAGTTCCGCGAGCGCGGCCCCGGTCCGTTGGTCGTGCACCGAGACCCGCAGCGGGATTCCGACGGCGTCCAGCACCTCCTCGGGGAGGGGCGGGCGCTCACCCAGACCGGCGTCCAGGGCGCGCAGCTCGGCCAGGGTCAGGTCGGCGACGGCGCCGGAGCCGTCGGTGGTGCGGTCCACTTCGGCGTCGTGCAGGACGACGAGGGCGCCGTCCTTGCTGAGGCGCAGGTCCAGCGCGATGACGTCCATCCCGCAGTGTTCCGCGCGGACGAACGACCGAAGTGTGTTCTCCGGTTCGACACCCATGACCCCGCGATGACCGATGGTGAGGAAAGTCAAGGTTCTCTCGCTTCCGTCGACGGCGGCTCTCCGCGCGGTCGCGGTGTCCCGACCGGCCGCGCGCGGTGAGGACGCATGCTAGTGCGCCCCGCCCGCGAAGGGACCGGGCGTGCGGGGGCCCGGATCGGCCGTCCGGCCGCTTCCCGCCGGGGTCGTGCGCGCCGGGGCGGGCGGGTGCGGGGCCGCCGCGTCACCCGGGCGTGGGCGCGTCCCCACCGGCTTGACGGACAGCCCTACGGGGGCGACGGAGGCCGAGCTCCGCTCCTGCCCTGCGCCCCGGTCGGGGGTGCGGGCCGTACTTCCGAGGGCCCGGTCGGGTCCTGTGCGTCCCGCCTTCCTAAGGTCGGGTCGCGTCCTGTGCGTCCCGCTCCGTTCGAGCTGCCTGCGGCGCCGCCTCCGCCAGGTCGGCGAGCAGGGCCGCGGCCAGCTCCAGTTCGGCCAGGTGCTGCCGTTCGCTCCAGCGCAGGACCAGGGTGGGGAAGGCCCACTCCCGTACTTCCGCCGCGTGCTCCATGGCCTCCCGTACGGCGGCCAGCTCGCCCCGGGTCCGCTCCATGTGTTCCGTCACCATCGCGCGCAGCCGCTCGGGCTCGGCCAGGTGTCCCAGCCAGATCCGCAGCAGCAGTCCGTGCTTGAGCACCGGCGGGCCTGCCTGCGCGGTGTCGCCGGCCCATCCGGTCAGGGCTTCGCGGCCCGCGTCGGTGATCGCGTAGCGGCGCTTGGCGCGCGCCTCCTCGGGTCCCGAACGGACGGAGACCGCGTACCCCAGATCCTCCAGCCGCCGCAGTTCCGCGTAGATCTGGCTGATCGCGGGCGACCAGTAGAAGAAGCGGAGGGAGGAGTCCGCCCACTTCTTCAGCTCGTAGCCGGTGCGCTCGCCGGGGAACGACAGGAGGCCGAGCACCGCCCACGCGGTGGGCGGGAGGTCTTGCTTCTTCGGTTCCTGACTACTAGTCATATTCCGAATCGAAGTGAGACCGGGCACGGGACGCAACCCTGGAGGCATCGTGAAATTCTCCGTGATCTTCGAAGCTCAGCTGGCCGACCCGACCGTGGAGCGGGAGCACCAGGTCATCCGCGACTGCGTCGAGCAGGCAGTACTGGCCGAACGCATGGGGTTCGACCGGATCTGGGCCGTCGAGCACCACTCGTTGAAGTGGTACGCCCACATGTCCGCCCCGGAGATCTTCCTGAGCTTCGTCGCGGCCCGGACGCACACCATACGCATCGGGCACGGAGTCGTGTGCATGCCGTTCAACTTCAACCACCCGGTCCGGGTCGCCGAGCGGGCGGCCATGCTCGACCTGCTGTCCGGCGGTCGGCTCGACCTCGGAGCCGGGCGCGGCGGAACGGAGCAGGAGACCTCGCTGTGCGGCGTCGATCGGGAGCGGACCACCGCCGAGGTGGAGGAGGCGCTGAGGATCATCGGGCGGGCCTGGCAGGAGGAGGAGCTGGAATACCACGGCGAGTTGCTCGACATCGCCCCCCACCCGATCCTGCCGCGCCCGGCGCAGACCCCCCATCCGCCGCTGTTCCTCGCGTGCAGTCGGGGCGAGACGCTGGTGCGGGCGGCCGAGCTGGGGATCGGGGCGCTGGTGATGGGCTTCGCGGGGCCGGAGTCGATCGCCGGGATGCGCGCCGTCTACGACGCGGCGATCGCGGGGCGCGACGGGAGCGCCTTCGTCTCCACCGTGGTCAACGACCACTTCTCGGTGCTCTGCCCGACGATCGTGCTGGAGGACCCGGAGGAGGCCCGCCGCACCGGGATCCGGGGGCAGCGGTTCTTCGCGCAGTCCATCGGGCACTGGTACGGCGGCGCCGGCGTGCCGGACGAGGCGGTGGTGGCGGGCGCCGACGAGGAGGAGGGGATGCGCCGGGCGGCCGAACAGGTCGTGGCGCGGCTGCACGAGCTGGACATCCCCGTCCGACCCACGGCGACGGCCACCTTCAACCCCGACCACGCCTACGGGAGCGCGGACGACGCCATCGCCTACGTGGAGCGCCTGGAGGCGGCCGGAGCCGACGAGGTGATGTGCCTGATCCAGATGGGTACCGTGCCGCAGGAAGCCTGCATGGAAACCATCCGACAGTGGGGCGAAAAGGTCATTCCGCACTTCGTCGGTCGCGGAGCGCGAACAGGGGGCCACGCACCGCTGCCCGAATCGGGATCGAAAGATGCGGAGTGATGGCTTCCATGCCGAGGGACGGGAAGACTTTCGGTAGAGAAGGGGGTGACGCAGGATAATTTCCTGACTTTCCTCTTGAGCGGGAGAGCCTCCCATGCCTACCCTGTGCCGACGTGAGGTTCTCCTGTGGAGGAAGTGACATGACGGAAACTCTTGTGCCGGGTGTCGGCGGTGCCGTGATAACCGCTGGCGCGCGGGTGGTCGACCACCCGGCGTGGCCCGAGCTCAAGGCCGCCGTGGAGGAGATCCGTCCGTGGCAGAGCGCGGACGGCTCCATCGACTTCGAGGCGGAGGGCGCGCACGCCCGCGCCACCGTCCTGGCCGCCGTCGAGCGCGTGATCACCGCCGTCGAGACGCTGTCGCCGCTGCTCCCGCACGCCACCGCGTACCACGAGGCCCTCGTGGCCGACCTGCGCAAGTGGGCCGCCGACGACTTCCGCGTGCCGGACTTCCTCGACTCCCTGCTGGCCTTCCAGCCGGCCGCCGAGCGCGCCGACGGGCTCCAGCACCTCGTGGTCTTCCCGATGTACACGCAGAACGGCAACCCGGACCGCAACCTGGAGGCCGTCGCGCTGAAGATGGTGTGGCCCGAGTGGCTCGCCGAGCTGGAGCGCACGCGCTACGACAACCCGCTCTTCCTCGGCATCACCTTCGAGGACTTCACCCCGGGCTACGACACCAACTCCGCCGTCCTCTTCCCGGAGACCATCGCCGTCCGCGAGGCCCCCGAGCGCTTCACCTGGGGCGGCATCTTCTGTGACCGCGAGGCCGCGCGCTACCGCAAGGTGACCGCCGCCGCCGTGGACATCCTCGGCATCGAGCTGCCCGAGGACATCGCCGCCATGGTCGAGGACCAGGAGCGCTGCGAGAAGGCCTTCGTCCTGTGGGACATGGTCCACGACCGCACCCACAGCCACGGTGACCTGCCGTTCGACCCCTTCATGATCAAGCAGCGCCAGCCGTTCTGGATGTACGGCCTGGAGGAGCTGCGCTGCGACCTCACCGCCTTCAAGGAGGCCGTGAAGCTGGAGTCCGAGGGCAACGAGCACGGCCGTGACGTGCAGTACGCCGTCCTCTTCGACCGGATGTTCCGCTTCCCGGTCTCCGGCGACCGCAACCGCAACTACGACGGCCTCGGCGGCCAGCTGCTCTTCGCGTACCTCCACAAGCACGACGTCGTGCGCTGGACGGACAACAAGCTGAAGATCGACTGGATGCGCGCCCCGCAGGTCACCAACCAGCTCTGCGCCGAGATCGAGGAGCTCTACCGGGCCGGCATCGACCGCCCGAAGCTCGTCCACTGGTTCAAGGCGTACGAGCTCGTCTCCACCTACCTGGCCCCGCACCCGGGATCCAAGTGGGCCAAGGGCCCCGACGCCCTCGACACGACGCAGCCGCCGCGCAAGCTCGTGGACGACGTGCTTCCGGACGAGTTTCCGCTCAGCATGTTCTACGAGGCCCTCGCCAAGAAGCTCAAGGGCGTGATCGCCTCGACCAAGGGCATCACCGCCCTGAACGCCGAGACGGCCGGCCGGGCCGCCGCATGAGCACTGCCCCGCAGGAGGCTGCACAGATGAACGGCTCCGTGAACGGCAACGGCAAGCTCCACGGAGCGGTGATCGCGGTGGCGGGGGCCGGCGGCCCCGCCGGACGCGCCACACTGCTCCGCCTCGCCGAGGCGGGCGCGGTGGTCGTGGCCTCCGACGCCGACCCGGCGCGCCTCGCCGAGGCCGTCGACGCCGCCCGCTACGCCCACGGCGGCGCCACCATCACCGGTGACACCGTCGACCTGCTGGACCTGGACGCCACGAAGGCCTGGGCCGAGCACACCGAGAAGGAGTTCGGCCGCCTCGACGGCGTCGTCCACCTGGTCGGCGGCTGGCGCGGCAGCAAGACGTTCACCGATGTGGACCTCGCGGACTGGGACTTCCTGGAGAAGCTCCTCATCCGCACCGTCCAGCACACTTCGCTCGCCTTCCACGACGGCCTGCTGCGCAGCGACATCGGCCGTTACGTACTGATCAGCCAGTCCGGCGCGCACAAGCCGGTCGCCAACAACGCCGCCTACAACGCCGGCAAGGCGGCCGCCGAGGCCTGGACCCTCGCCATGGCGGACTCCTTCCGCAAGGCGGGGGGCGAGGACGGTCCGCAGGCCGCGGCTGCCATCCTGGTCATCAAGGCACTGGTGCACGACGCGATGCGCGCGGAGCGCCCCAATGCGAAGTTCGCGGGCTTCACCGACGTCGCGGAGCTGGCCGAGGCCATCGCCGGCGTGTGGGAGCGGCCCGCCTCCGAGGTGAACGGACAGCGTCTGTGGCTCACTCCGCAACCGTGAGGACCGATGCCGTGAGGACCGACGGCGTGAAGACCGATGCGCGGCGCCACCACGACCCCGCGGTGCGCGGGTTCGCGAGCGACAACTACGCCGGGGTGCACCCGGAGGTCCTCGCGGCCCTCGCCCTCGCCAACGGTGGCCACCAGGTCTCCTACGGCGAGGACGAGTACACCGAGAACCTGCAGAAGATCTTCCGCAGTCACTTCGGGCCGTACGCGCAAACCTTCCCGGTCTTCAACGGCACGGGCGCCAACGTCGTCGCCCTCCAGGCCATGACCGACCGCTGGGGCGCCGTGATCTGTGCCAAGTCCGCGCACATCAACGTGGACGAGGGCGGCGCCCCGGAGCGGATGGCCGGCCTCAAGCTGCTGGCCGTCCCCACGCCCGACGGCAAGCTCACGCCCGAGCTGATCGACCAGGAGGCCTGGGGCTTCGACGACGAGCACCGGGCCATGCCCCAGGTCGTTTCGATCACCCAGAACACCGAGCTCGGCACGGTCTACACGCCGGACGAGATCAAGGCGATCTGCGACCACGCCCACGGCCTCGGCATGAAGGTGCACCTCGACGGCGCGCGGATAGCCAACGCCGCGGCCTCGCTCGACGTGCCGATGCGCACCTTCACGAACACCGTAGGCGTGGACGTGCTGTCGTACGGCGGCACCAAGAACGGCATGATGTTCGGCGAGGCCGTCGTCGTGCTGAACCCGGACGCGGTCCGGATGATGAAGCACATCCGCAAGATGTCGATGCAGCTGGCGTCGAAGATGCGCTTCGTCTCCGTCCAGCTGGAGGCGCTGCTCGCCAAGGACCTGTGGCTGCGCAACGCCCGGCACGGCAACGCCATGGCGCAGCGGCTCGCGGCCGGCGTGCGGGAGACCGACGGGGTGGAGATCCTCTACCCGGTGCAGGCGAACGCGGTGTTCGCCCGTCTTCCGCACGAGGTCACCCGGCGGCTCCAGGAGCGCTACCGCTTCTACTTCTGGGACGAGGCCGCCGGCGACGTCCGCTGGATGTGCGGTTTCGACACCCAGGAAGAGGACGTGGACGGCTTCCTGCAGGCTCTGAAGGAAGAGCTGGCGCGCTGAACACGGCTCCGCCCATAATTCGATAGGCATGCGCGATTGCGCATAGGTATGCTCCTGGATCATGGAAATGATCCAGGAGCATTCCGATCTCGACGCCTATCTGGTGGCGGACGAGGTCGTAGACCACGACCACCCCTTCGTGCGCGAGACCGCCGACGCCCTCTGGACGGCCACCGGTGACCCCCGGGCCTACGCCGAGGTGGCCTTCGAGTTCGTCCGCGACACCGTCGGACACTCCGCCGACACCGGTGACGAGCGCGTCACCTGGCGGGCCTCCGACACCCTGCGCACGCGCAACGGCATCTGCCTGGCCAAGTCCCACGCCCTCGCCGCGCTCCTGCGCGCCCGCGGCATCCCGGCCGCCCTGTGCTACCAGCGCCTCCTCACCGACGACGGCGCCGCGCACGTCATCCACGGCCTGATCGCCCTGCGACTGCCCGGCAGCTCCCGCTGGTCCAGGCTCGACGCCCGCGGCAACAAGCCCGGCGTCGACGCCCGCTTCGACCTCGACCGGGAGCGGCTCGCCTTCCCCGTGCGCCCGGAACTCGGCGAGCTCGACCACCCCGAGCTGTACGCCGCCCCGCACCCGGCCGCCCTCAAGGCGCTCCGGGAGTCCGCCGACCGGACGCAGCTGTGGCGGAACCTGCCGACGGCCCTGTAGCGGGTTCCCGTACGGGCTTCCGGGCCGCCACCAGCAGGTGCAGGGCGGCGGCAGCGAGCTGGAGCGCCGCGATCCCGAGCAGCAGCGTCCAGGCCGGTGCGGCCGCCGCCAGCCCCACGAGGGCGGCGCCCGCCGAGGCCGCCGTGAGCTTCAACCCCGCCCCCAGGGTGAACACCTGCGCACGCACCCCGTCCGGCGCGTACCGCGAGCGGATCCGCAGCGTCGCCGTCAGCAGCGGCCCGTCGCACACCCCGGCCACCGCGAAGAGGGCGGCCGTCACCGCCACCGACGTGGTGAACGCGGCCGCCGCCAGGGCCGCCCCGGTCCCCGCCATCGCCCAGCGGGCCAGCCGGCCCGGCGCCACGGAGGTGATCCGGCCCAGTGTCAACGAGCCGGCCAGCGCCCCCACCGCGAAGGCCGCCATCAGGACCCCGCCCGCGCCCGGGCTGCCGAGTTCGGTGGCCAGCAGCACCGAGCTCGTGGTCAGCGCCCCGATGCCGACGAAGGCCAGGGTCGTCGCCGAGGTGACGGCCCGCAGCTCCCGGACCCGCCACAGTGCGGCGAGGCCCGCGCCGAGCCCGGCCCGGGGGCCGGCCTGCGGCCGGGCCGCGCCGGGGTCCTCGTACGGGAGGGTGACGGCCAGGGCCACCGCGAGGGCCCCGAAGGCGGTCAGCAGGGCCATCGCGGGTCCGGCCGAGGCCAGCGCGGTGATCGTGCCGACGGCGGCGGGGGCCGTGACCGCCGCCGCGTTGTACGTGGACGCGTCCCAGGCGTACGCCCGGTCGCGCCCCGGCCCCTCCGGCACCAGGCCCGCGACCAGGCTGGACAGGCCGCCCGTCACCATCGGCCCGCATGTCCCCCCGACCACCGCGACGGCCAGCACCGCCGGCCAGGGAGCCCGCCCCAGCAGCGCGGCCAGCGCCGCCGTCGCGACGGTGAATCCGGCCAGCGCGCCCGCGTGGAACAGCCGCGGCCGCCGGGTCCGGGCCGCGGCGGCGCCCGCGAGGGGAGCCGCCAGCACGTGCGGGGCCAACCAGGCCGTCAGGACGAACGCCCCGTGCGCCGCGCTCCCCGTGCGTTCCAGGGCCAGCAGCACCACCGCCATGCCCATGCCCTCGGAGGCGAACCGCGCCGCCAGCGCCGCCCCCAGGTACCTCCCGAACCCGCCCATGATCCCGGACCCCCTCCAGTACCGACCCGCGCCGCGTGTAACGTGTTGTCGAATCAAGACGTTACGTCATGTGGGTGTACGGCGAAAGGATCCGGCGATGGCAGGCGTACGGAACGCGGGCGGTCCGGCGGGCGAGGGCTTCTCGGCGGTCCGGCGGCTGATCGAATGCGCCGAAGCGGTCCGCGCGGCCCCCGCCCTGCCGCGGGACGACCTCGCCGCCCTGCTCGCCCGGCACGGGGAACACCCGGCCGACCTCACCCCCGAGGCCTTCGGCGCGGCGGACGCGGACGAACTGCGGGCCGCCGCGCACCGGATGGCCGCGGTCCTCGCCGAGACCGACGAGGACCGCACCGCCGAGGCGCTCAACGCCCTGCTGGACGAGTGCGGCACCCGGCCCCGGCTGACCCGGCACGACGGCCACCCCTGGCACCTGCATGTCGACCGGGGCGACGGTGCCCGCTGGGGCGACTGGTTCCTGGCCTCCGGCGCCCTCGCCCTCGCCCAACTGCTCACCGAGCACGGCCGCATCGTCTGGGGCGCCTGCGCCGCCACGGGCTGCGGGCGGCTCTTCCTCGGCGCCGGCCCCGGCAGCGCCCGCCGCTACTGCTCCACCACCTGCGCCACCCGCGTCCGGGTCGCGGCACACCGGCGCCGCAGGGGGGCGCGGAGCGCGGACTGAGGGGGCCCGCGCACCCCGCCGTACGCCTCAGACCGTCTTCACGGCGCCGCCCTCGACGAGGTGGTCGGCGCCGGTCACGCTCCCCGCCCGGTCCGAGGCGAGGAACACGACGATGGCCGCGACCTCGTCGGGCTCGACCATGCGGCCGGTGGTCATGCCCATCGCCGCGGGCACCCCGCTCAGGAACGCGCGGTGCTCGACGCCGTTCGCCGCGGCGAGCAGGGCGCCGAAGCCGCCCTCGCCCTCCCAGATGGCGGTGCGCGTCGGGCCGGGGGAGACGGTGTTCACGCGTACGCCCCGGGGGCCGAACTCCTCGGACAGTGACTTCGTGAACGCGTTGAGGCCCGCCTTCGCCGCGCTGTACTCGATCGGGCCCGTGGCCGGCAGGCGCGCGCACATCGACGAGATGTTCACGATCGACCCGCGTCGCTCCAGGAGACTCGGCAACAGGGCGCGGGTGACCCGGACCGTGCCGAACAGGTTGACCTCGAAGCTGTGCGCCCACAGGGCGTCGTCGGTCGCGAGGAAACCGTCGAGGTTGAACCGGTCCCCGCCGCCCAGGTTGTTGACCAGGACGTCCAGGCCACCGAGCTCCGTGAGGGCCCGCGCCCCCAGCTCGCGCGCGCCTTCCGGTGTGCTGAGGTCGACCGCGACGGTGTGGGCGCCGGTCTCCTTCAACTCGGCGGTGATCGTACGCGCCGCGCCGACCACGCGGACCCCTTCGGCGACGAGCCGGCGGGTGATGGCGAGGCCGACGCCCCGGCTTGCACCGGTGACGACGGCGGTCTTCCCCGCGAGAGCGAGTTCCATGGCGGACTCCTTCAGAATTCTTGAACTACAGGTACAAAACAAGGTCATAAAAAACGGGGCGCCCGGGGGCGGCCCCTTTCCGTGCGTACTACAGCGAGGCCACCGCCGCGTCCACGACCCGCGTCAACTGCGAGGCGTCCTCGGCGGTCTTCGCCAGCACCCGCATGCCGATCACCGTCGCGAGCAGCCAGGAGGCCACCGCGGCGGCGTCGCGAGCGGCGTCGATCTCACCGGCGCGCTGTCCCTCCTCGACGGTCGCCCGGAAGGCGCCCTCGGTGCGCGCGAACATCCCGCGCACCGTGTCCGTCGTCCAGGGGTCGGACGGAGCGGTTTCGGCGGCGGTGTTGACCGCCATGCAGCCGCGCCGGTCCGGGTCGCCCAGATCGAGCGCGACCAGCGCCTCCAACGCGCCCCGCAGGCGGTCCTTCGCCGAGCCCGGGTGGTCCAGGAGCTCCGTCAGCCACGCGGCCTGCGCGTCCCGGTAGCGGGTCAGTGCCCGCTCGAACAGCGCCTGCTTGCTGCCGAAGGCGTTGTAGAGACTGCCCTTGCCGATGCCGATCTCGTCCACGAGGTCCTGCGGCGTCGTCGCCGCGTACCCCTTGCGCCAGAACACGTCCATCGCGCGTTCCACCGCCACGTCCGGATCGAACTGCTTCGGCCTGCCCATGGCGTGACCGTACCAGGGTTTTTGACCTTGAAGTAAAATATTCGCCCGCGCGTCGGGAATCGGGACGATCAAGGTGCCCCGCGGCGGGGAAGGGACCCGCCCGGGAACACCGGAGCGGGCCCGCCCGCCGACCGGGGACCGGCTCAGCCGGCTTCCTTCACCTGCGCCGCCGTGGGAGCCGTGCCGCCCAGGTGGGCCGGCAGCCACCAGGAGTCCTCGGTACCGGCCGGCTTGGCCGGGTAGGCACGCTGCGCGGCCTCCAGCAGCTCCTGCACGCGCTCGCGCACCCGGCGCGTGATCGCCCCGGCGTACTGGTCGGCCGGAGCCTCGATGGGCTCGCCGATCCGCATCGTCACCGGGATGTGGCTGCGCTTCAGGTTCTTCGGGCGGCCCTTGGTCCACAGCCGCTGCGTGCCCCACAGCGCCACCGGGATCAGCGGGACGCCCGCCTCCTGCGCCATGCGCGCCGCACCCGACTTGAAGCTCTTGAGCGTGAAGGACTGGGAGATCGTCGCTTCCGGGAACACCCCGATGATCTCGCCGGCCCGCAGGGAGTCCAGGGCGTGCTGGTACGCCGACTCGCCCTGGGTCCGGTCCACCGGGATGTGCTTCATGGCGCGCATCAGCGGACCGGACACCTTGTGCCGGAACACCGACTCCTTGGCCATGAACCGCACCAGGCGCTTCTGCGGTCGTGCCGTGAGGCCCGCGAAGATGAAGTCGAGGTAGCCGATGTGGTTCGACACCAGGACCGCCCCGCCCTGGCGCGGGATGTTCTCGGTGCCCGACATGTCGATCCGGATGTCCAGCGCACGGAAGAGCGTGTGCGCGGCGCCGATCACTGGGGGATAGACGAGCTCAGCCATGGTGGGGAGACCCCGCTTTCTGCCTGGGGAGGTGCTCCCGGCCGGAAGTTACGGAAGCGTAGGTACGCGACCATGTGGGGATCGTGCCCCAAACGGGGCCCGCTGGCCAGCCCAGACGGCCGTGCCCGGAGAGATTCTCGTCACGCGGGGAATGCCGCATGCCGACCGCGTGCTGGGACAAGGGGTCAGCCCGGCTCCGCCGGGTGGCTACGAACATACGGACAGGGTGGACAGGAGCACGCGTGCACGGGCACGGAGCGGATGACCGGGAGGGCGCCGGGCGGCTGCCCGCCGGTCGGGGGCCGGCCGGCCCTCTGGGCGCGGCCGAACTGGGTCGGGAGCCGGGGGAGCGGGCCAGCCTGGTGCAGTTCTCCACCGCCTTCTGCCAGCCCTGTCGGGCCACCCGGCGGATCCTCGCCGAGGTCGCGGGACTGGTTCCCGGGGTCGCCCACATCGAGATCGACGCCGAGCGGAACCTGGACCTGGTGCGCGCCCTCGGCATCGTGAAGACCCCGACCGTGCTCGTCCTGGACGCGGCCGGGCGCGTCGTCCGCCGCGCCGAGGGGATGCCCCGCAAGGCCGACGTGATCGCCGCCCTCGGGGCGGCGGTCTGACGGGCGCGCCGGTGCGTGCGCCCGCACGGAGCGTGACGCGCCTGACATCTGACCGATCCGGCTTGACTGTGTACACGTGAGATCGTCAGGCTGACGACATGCGGTATGAACTCCTGCTTTACGGGCGGGTCCACGTGGACCTCGTCCGCCACGCGAGCGCGCGCTGTTGGGATCACTGACAACTCCGACCCCCGATCCCCGACAGCGCCCGCGATTCCCGCGGCAGAAGGAAGTATTCCGATGACGGCCCCGACCGCCCCGACGGCCTCCGTGCCCTCGCCCGCGCCCTTCGGCCCCGACCGCACCGGCCGGCCCGGCTCGCCCGAGTTGCTGCGTTCCGTCTTCCGTCGCCACGCCGCCGGCGTCGCGGTGATCACCGCGGAGCTCGACGGCCGGCCCGCCGGATTCACCGCGACCTCCCTGAACTCGGTGTCCGCCGATCCGCCCCTGCTCTCCTTCACGATCGGCACCGGCTCCTCCAGCTGGCCCGCGGTGCGGGACTCCGACCACCTCGGGGTGCACATACTCGGCGAGCACCAGCGGGAGCTGGCCGGCCTCTTCGCGACCAGCGGCGCCGACCGTTTCGGCCGGGGCACCGGCTGGGTCCGGGGCCCGCACGGGGTCCCGTTGCTGGACGGGGTGCTGGCCTGGCTGGTCTGCCGGGTGGTGGCGAGGGTGCCCGCGGGCGCCCACCGTGTGATCATCGCCGAAGCGGTGGCCGGGGATCCGGCCGGGGAGGGCCGTCCGCTGCTCTACCACCAGGGAAGCTTCAACGCGTTGCGCGACTGAATCGTCCCTGCTGGGGCGGGTCGGAACGGCGTTGTCAAGGTCACAGTTCGGTGGCCTTGCACCTGGCGGGGACCCACGGTGTACTGACGAGTAACATTCCCATCGGAGCGCGGGCCGCCCCGACCGGGATCCGCCCGACATGGCGCCTATGCTGCCTGCACAAGGCGGTACCAAAAAAGACGATGCGGTAGGAGAGCCGGCGTGAGCCTGAGGATCGTTGTCTGTGTGAAGTACGTGCCCGACGCCACCGGCGACCGGCAGTTCACCGAGGACCTGACCGTCAACCGTGACGACGTCGACGGCCTGCTGTCGGAGCTCGACGAATACGCGGTCGAGCAGGCGCTGCAGATCGCCGACGAGGCGGACGACGCGGAGATCACCGTCCTGACCGTGGGTCCCGAGGACGCCAAGGACGCGCTGCGCAAGGCGCTGTCGATGGGCGCCGACAAGGCGATCCACGTCGAGGACGACGACCTGCACGGCTCCGACGTCATGGGCACCTCGCTGGTGCTGGCCAAGGCCGTCGAGAAGGCCGGCTACGACCTGGTCATCGCGGGCATGGCCTCGACCGACGGCGTCATGGGCGTCCTGCCGGCCATCCTGGCCGAGCGCCTGGGCATCCCGCAGGTCACCCTGCTCTCCGAGGTCAAGGTCGCGGACGGGGTCGTGACCGGCCGCCGCGACGGCGACTCCGCGAGCGAGCAGCTGGAGGCCTCCCTCCCCGCGCTCGTCTCGGTGACGGACCAGTCGGGCGAGGCCCGCTACCCGTCCTTCAAGGGCATCATGGCCGCCAAGAAGAAGCCGGTGGAGTCCTGGGACCTGTCGGACCTGGACCTGGAGGCCGAAGAGGTCGGTCTGGAAGGCGCCTGGACCGCGGTCGACTCCGCGACCCAGCGTCCCGCCCGCACCGCCGGCACGGTCGTCAAGGACGAGGGCGAGGGCGGCAAGCAGCTGGCCGAGTTCCTGGCCGGCCAGAAGTTCATCTAAGAACTCCGGCCATCCCCTCTTAGCCCCCAGATACTTCGCAATCGCAGGAGAGCAGTCCCATGGCTGAAGTTCTCGTCTTCGTCGACCACGCGGACGGTGCCGTCCGCAAGCCCACCCTCGAGCTGCTGACGCTGGCCCGCCGCATCGGCGAGCCCGTCGCCGTCGCCCTGGGTGCCGGCGCCGCCGACACCGCCGCGGTGCTCGCCGAGCACGGCGCCGTCAAGGTCCTGACCGCCGACGCCCCCGAGTTCACCGAGTACCTCGTCGTACCGAAGGTGGACGCGCTCCAGGCCGCCTACGACGCGGTCTCCCCGGTGGCCGTGCTCGTCCCCTCCTCCGCCGAGGGCAAGGAGATCGCCGCGCGCCTCGCCGTGCGCATCGGTTCCGGCATCATCACCGACGCCGTCGACCTGGAGGCCGGTGACGAGGGTCCGGTCGCGACGCAGGCCGCCTTCGCCGCGTCGTTCACCACCAAGTCCCGCGTGTCCAAGGGCACCCCGGTCATCACCGTGAAGCCGAACTCGGCTCCGGTCGAGGCCGCCCCGGCCGCCGGCGCCGTCGAGGCGCTCGCCGTCACCTTCGGCGCCCTGGCCACCGGCACCAAGATCACCTCGCGCACCCCGCGCGAGTCCACCGGTCGCCCCGAGCTGACCGAGGCCGCGATCGTCGTCTCCGGCGGCCGTGGCGTCAACGGCGCCGAGAACTTCGGCATCATCGAGGCCCTCGCGGACTCCCTCGGTGCGGCCGTCGGTGCCTCGCGCGCCGCTGTGGACGCCGGCTGGTACCCGCACACCAACCAGGTGGGCCAGACCGGCAAGTCGGTCTCCCCGCAGCTGTACATCGCCTCCGGAATCTCCGGCGCGATCCAGCACCGCGCGGGCATGCAGACCTCGAAGACCATCGTCGCCATCAACAAGGACGCCGAGGCTCCGATCTTCGACCTCGTCGACTACGGCGTGGTCGGCGACCTCTTCGCGGTCGTCCCCCAGCTGACCGAGCAGATCCAGGCCCGTAAGGGCTGACCTGCGGGGCAAGTCGTCTCCGGGGCCGTGTGGTGTTTGTCACCACACGGCCCCGAGTCGTTTCCCGCTCCGGGCGGAGGGACCATTGACGGAGCGGAACCCCGTGATTAAATTCTGCTATGCGGATCTAAGATTCCGTGAAGCGGAAAAGAGGAGAGTGCACGATGGGTCAGCAGGAGAAGGTGGCGACGAGCCTCGCAGGCGCGGTCAGCGAGGGCATCAGCGCTTCCCTCGCGCCGGTGGACGCGGAACTCGCGCGCCACTACCCGGGCGACCCCGGCACCCGTCAGCCCATCCACACCGTCTACGTACCCGGTGACGTCTTCGCCGCCGACACCATCCGCTCCTGGGGCGACCAGGCCCTCGCCGCCCTCGACGAGCACGCCCCGGACGCCGCCACCTTCGCCAAGGTGCTCGGCATCTCCGACGAACTGGCCGTTCCGGTCTACGACCGCGTCCGCGCCAAGCTGGCGAGCGAGCCCATCGAGGACCTCCGCGTCGACTTCGAGGACGGCTTCGGCGTCCGCTCCGACGAGGAGGAGGACCAGGCCGCGGCCCGCGCCGCCCGCCTCGTCTCCGAGGCCTTCGCCAACGGCACGAACGCCCCGTACATGGGCGTCCGGATGAAGTGCATGGAGTCCAACGTCCGCGACCGCGGCATCCGCACCACGGACATCTTCCTGTCCGGGCTGCTCGCGCACGGCGGCCTGCCCGAGGGCCTCGTCCTGACCCTGCCCAAGGTCACCTACGCCGAACAGGTCAGCGCCTTCGTCAAGCTGCTGGAGGCCTTCGAGATCACCCGCGGCCTGCGCCCGGGCCGGATCGGCTTCGAGATCCAGATCGAGACCAGCCAGTCGATCGTCGCCTCCGACGGCACCGCCACGGTCGCCCGGATGATCGAGGCCGCCAAGGGCCGCGCCACCGGCCTGCACTACGGCACCTTCGACTACAGCGCCTGCGTCGGCGTCTCCGCCGCGTACCAGTCCAGCGACCACCCGGCCGCCGACCACGCCAAGGCGATCATGCAGGTCGCGGCCGCCGGTACCGGCGTACGCGTCTCGGACGGCTCGACGAACGTCCTGCCCATCGGCACCACCGAGCACGTCCACGAGGCCTGGAAGCTGCACTACGGCCTCACCCGCCGCGCCCTGGCCCGCGCCTACTACCAGGGCTGGGACATGCACCCGGCGCACCTGCCGACCCGCTACGCGGCCGTGTTCACCTTCTACCGCGAGGGCCTGGAGACCGCCGCGGCCCGCCTGAAGGCCTACGTCGCCAAGATCGAGGGCGACGTCATGGACGAGCCCGCCACCGCCAAGGCCCTGGCCGGCTACCTCGTCCGCGGCCTCGACTGCGGCGCCGTCGGCGCCGAGGAGGTCACGGCGCTGACCGGCCTGACCCGCGCCGAACTGGACGCCTTCGCCATCCCGCGCCGCTCGGCGACGCTGACGGCGACCGCCTGAGGCAGCCGACGCGGACGGCCCGGCCCCCGGATCACCGGGGCCGGGCCGTCCCCGTGTCCGGGGTCGGCAGGAGCCGGCAGCGCAGGGTGCCGTCGTCCCCGGCGGCGGCCGGCAGGCTCGCGTCGGGGGAGAAGGCGTCACCGCGGACGGCCCCGCTGTGACCGGTCAACGGCGACAACCGGACGCGTTGCGCCGGATCCCGGGTGAGGGTCCGGTCGTCCTTGGTGCGGACCGGGATGCGCGGTCGTGCTCCTCGGCGCCCTGTTCGCCGGGCTCACCGCCGGCGGGCTGAGCCACCTCGGCGGTGTACACCCGGCCCTGTCCGTGCTCGCCGGGCTCACCGCCGGCCGGCGGGGCCGTGCCCTGGGCGGTCGCTCATCCGGTGACGGGCGGGATTTCGCCCGAGCCGCGGGGGACCAGGCGGGTGGGGAGTTCGATGCGGGACGGGGGGAGGTCGGCGCCCGCCAGGCGTTGGAACAGGCGGTCCGTGGCCACGCGGCCCAGGGCCGCGGCGTCCTGGGCGATGACCGTGATGCCGGGGTTCAGCAGATCGGCGAGTTCGAAGTCGTCGAAGCCGACCAGGGCCACCGGGCGCGGCAGGGACGCGAGGACGCGTACGGCCGTTACCGTCACGCGGTTGTTGCCGGCGAAGAGGGCCGTGACCGGCTCCGGGCCGGACAGCATCGACCGGGCCGCGGCCGAGACGCGCTCCGGGGCCGTCGTCCCCAGGGAGACCCAGGAACCGTCGACCGGCAGGCCGGCGTCCGCCATCGTCGCGCGGTAGCCCCGTAGCCGCTCGGTCGCCGTGTGGATGTGCGGCTGGTCGCCGATGAACCCGATCCGGCGGTGCCCGCCCGCGATCAGGTGGGCCACCCCGTCGCGGGCGCCGCCGAAGCTGTCCGACAGCACGACGTCGGCGTCGATCCGGCCTGCCGGCCGGTCCACGAACACGGTCGCGACGCCGGCCCGGATCTCCGGCTCCAGGTACCGGTGGTCGTCCCCGGCCGGGATCACGATCAGGCCGTCGACCCGGCGGGCGCACAGCGCGAGTGCCAACTCCCGCTCCCGGTCCGGGTCCTCGGCACTGGAACCGTTGATGAGCAGCGCGCCGTGCGTGCGGGCCACCTCCTCGACGGCCCGGTTGAGGGGGCCGTAGAACGGGTCCGCGAGGTCTTCGAGGACCAGACCCACGGTCGCCGTACGGCCCTTGCGGAGCACGCGCGCGCTGTCGTTGCGGCGGAAGCCCAGCGCCTCGATGGCCTCTTGGACCCGGCTCTCGGTGTCGGGAGTCACCCCGGGCTCGCCGTTGACGACCCGCGAGACCGTCTTCAGGCCCACGCCCGCCCGGGCCGCCACGTCCTTCATGGTCGGCCGGTTGCCGTAGCGGAGCTCGGACGGGTGACGGGTGTGGGGCACGGTGGGGGAACCTCCGGATACGGGGCGGTCTGACAGGGCTCTGACCTTGAGGATAAGCACTCCGGCCACGAGCGGGTTTCCATGGCAGGGTGGGGCGGGCAAGCCACTGGGGGCTACGGAGGCGAGCCATCGGGAGAGGGGTAGACGTGATTGTCTGGATCAACGGCACGTTCAGTGCCGGGAAGACCAGCACGGCCCGCGAACTGGCCGGACTGCTGCCGGACAGCACCCTGTTCGACCCGGAGCTCATCGGTGACGCGCTGCGGTTGCTGCTGCCGCGCGAACGCCTCGCGGAGGTGACCGACTACCAGGACCTGCCCAGTTGGCGGCGGCTGGTCGTCGATACGGCCGCCGCGATGCTCGCGGAGCTCGGGGGCGTGCTGGTGGTGCCGATGACCCTGCTCCGGCAGGACTACCGCGACGAGATCTTCGGGGCCCTGGCGGCCCGGCGCATTCCCGTACGGCACATCCTGCTCGCCCCAGCGGAAACGATCCTGCGCGAGCGCATCGCGACCCGTCGGGAACCGGGCGACCCCGAGGTGGTGGACGTACGGGTCCGGCAGTGGGCGTACGACCACATCCCCGCCTACCAGGAGGCGCTGGGCTGGCTGACGGCCGACGCCCACGTCATCGACAACGGGCGGCTGACCGTACGGGAGACGGCCGAGCGGATCGCCGAGGCCGTGCGGACGGACAGGGCCGGGATCTGCGACATCGTGCAGACGCCGGAGCCGACGCGCGAGACCGTGGCGGCCGGGGTCCTGCTCTTCGACGACCAGGACCGGGTCCTCCTGGTCGACCCGACGTACAAACCGGGCTGGGAGTTCCCCGGCGGAGTCGTCGAAGCCGGCGAGGCGCCCGGCCGCGCGGGCCTCCGGGAGGTCGCCGAGGAACTCGGCCTGGAACTCAACGAGGCCCCGCCCCTGCTGGTCGTCGACTGGGAACCGCCGCAGCGGCCGGCGTACGGGGGACTGCGGCTGCTCTTCGACGGCGGAGCGCTGACCCCGCCGCAGATCAAGGCGTTGCGCCTGCCCGGCCCCGAACTGCGGGCCTGGCGCTTCGTCACCGAGGAGGAGGCCGCCGGGCTGCTGCCGCCGCAGCGCTACGAGCGGCTGCGGTGGGCGCTGCGGGCCCGTGAAGGCGCCCGCCCCCTGTACCTGGAGGCGGGCCGCCCGACGCCGTGAGAGGTGTCCCGCCGGCTTTCAGCCCGCGACGGGCACGGCTTCGGCGGCGGTCCGCAGCGTCGCCGCCGTGTCCGTCACCCAGGGGTCGCCGTGACCGAAGCAGGCCACGGTCGGGGCGAGCGCGGCCAGCCGGCGGAACGAGGAGACGGCCTGCTCCCGGTCGACGTTGAAGACGCCGAGCATCACCTGGCCCACCCCCGCGACACCATCACCCGTGAACAGCACCCCGTACTCGGGCAGGTGGACGCCGATGCTGCCCGGCGTGTGGCCGGGGGAGTGGACGACGACCGTCCCGCCGCCGAAGTGCAGCACCTCGCCGTCCTCCAACTCCCGCTCCACCGGGGTCGGCGGGGCCTCGGGGACGGTCAGGCCGTGGGCGTACAGCGGCAGTTCCCAGTCCAACAGGACCGGTTCCGGGACCGGCTGCTCGCCACGCACCACGGGGGCGTCCAACCGGTGCGCCAGTACGTCGGCCCCCCAGCGGGCGGCGAGTTCACCGGCCGCGCCGACGTGGTCCCGGTGGCAGTGCGTCAGGACGATCCGCTCCAGACCCTCGGGCCGCAGGCCCAGGGACCGGGCCGCACGCGCGGCCCCGACGACCCGAGCCGGCCCGGGGCTCAGCCGCGCTTGGACTCGGCGTAGTTCACCAGGAACAGGGCCTCCGCCACCGAGAGGCGTTCCAGCTCCTCCGGCGAGACGCTCTCGTTCACGGCGTGGATCTGCGCCTCCGGCTCGCTCAGACCGATCAGCAGCATCTCCGCCCGCGGGTAGAGGGAGGTCAGCGTGTTGCACAGCGGGATGGACCCGCCCATGCCGCTGATCTGCATCTCCTGGCCGGGGTACGCCACCCGCATGGCCGCCGCCATCGACGCGTAGGCCGGGCTGCTCGTGTCGGCCTGGAAGGGCTGGCCCTGGCCCACGACCTCGATCTCCAGGCGGGCGCTCCACGGCGTGTGCGCCACCAGGTGCGCCTCCAGCAGCTTGATGGCCCGGGTGGTGTCCACGCCCGGCGGCACGCGCAGGCTGATCAGGGCGCCCGCGCTCGCGTGCACCGAGGGGGTCGCGCCGATCACCGGCGGGCAGTCGATGCCGAGCACGGTGACGGCCGGGCGGGCCCACAGGCGGTCCGCGATCGTGCCCTCACCGATCAGTTCGACCCCGTCCAACACCTTCGCGTCGGAACGGAAGTCGGCCTCCGGGTACTGCAGGCCCTCCCACACCGCGTCGGAGGCCAGTCCGTCCACGGTCGTCGAACCGTCCGCCGCGCGCAGCGAGGCCAGCGTCTGGATGAGTGCGGCCAGGGCGTCGGGAGCGACGCCGCCGAACATGCCGGAGTGCAGGTTGCCGCCGAGGGTGTCGATCTTGACCTTGAGGAGGGTCATCCCGCGCAGGGTGGCGGTCACTGTCGGCAGGCCGGTACGGAAGTTGCCCGCGTCACCGATCACGATCGTGTCGGCGGCCAGCAGCTCCGGATTCGCCTCGGCGTACTGCTGGAGGCCGCCGGTGCCCTGCTCCTCGGAGCCCTCGACGATGACCTTGACGCCGACCGGCACCCCGCCGTTCGCCTTCAGCGCGCGCAGCGCCAGCAGGTGCATGATGAACCCGCCCTTGCAGTCCGCGGCTCCGCGCCCGTACCAGCGGCCGTCGCGCTCGGTGAGCTCGAAGGCGGGCGAGATCCAGGCCGCCTCGTCCAGCGGCGGCTGCACGTCGTAGTGCGCGTAGAGCAGGACGGTCGGGGCGCCCTCGGGGCCGGGCAGGTACCCGTACACCGACTGGGTGCCGTCGGGGGTGTCGAGGAGCGCCACGTCCTGGAACCCCTCGACGCGCAGGGCCTGCGCCACCCAGTTCGCGGCGGCCTCGCTCTCGCTCCTGGGGAACTGCGCCCAGTCCGCCACCGACTGGAAGGCCACCAACTCGGTGAGCTCCGTCTTGGCGCGGGGCATCAGCGAGGCGATGGTCTCGGCGATCGGATTCTGGGACATGGGCACGCTCCTCGTGGGTGCGACGTTGTGACAAGTGCCGGGTGACGGCGAATGCAAGGCAAAAGACAGTTCCGATCCTCGCACAAAGGGCCGGGCGGACTGGCGCCGTAGGATTTCCACGGCATCCGAGCAACAGCGTGATCAGGAGCAGCAGCACATCGTGAGCAGCGACGACGACGTACACGGCGCAAGCGCAGGGCAGGCCGCCGCTCAGGGGGCGGACGAAGGAACGACGCACGAGCCGGCCCACGAGCCGGCGGAGGGGGCGGCGGTCGAGGCGACGGTCGAGGCGGTGAAGGCCGTCGACGCAGGTCAGGGCGTTGAGCGCTCGGAAGGGAGCGTCGAGCCGGACGTCGAGGCGGACACCGGGTCGAACGTCGAGGCGGACAGCGGGTCGGACGTCGGACCGGAGGCGGTGGCGGTGGCGGAGCCGGTGGCGGCGTCCGCCGCGGCGGACGGTGCGGGCGAGGTCTGGGACGTCGTCGTGGTCGGCGCCGGTCCCGCCGGGGCCTCGGCGGCGTACGCCGCGGCGACCGCCGGCCGCAGCGTCCTGCTGTTGGAGAAGGCCGAAATCCCCCGGTACAAGACCTGCGGAGGCGGCATCATCGGCCCCTCGCGCGACGCCCTGCCGCCGGGTTTCGTCCTGCCGTTCAAGGACCGGATCCACGCCGTCACCTTCTCGATGAACGGGAAGCTGACCCGGACCCGCCGCTCGAAGAGGATGCTCTTCGGACTCATCAACCGGCCCGAGTTCGACGCGGCCCTGGTCGCGGAGGCCGAGAAGGCCGGCGCGACCCTCCGTACGGGTACGGCGGTGACCCGGGTCGAGCAGCACGGTACGGCCGTTCCCGATCGGCGCACCGTCGCCGTCGTACTGGCCGACGGCGAGACCGTGCTGGCCCGCGCCGTGGTCGGCGCCGACGGCAGCGCGAGCCGGATCGGCGCGCACGTCGGGGTGGAGATGGACCAGGTCGACCTCGGCCTGGAGGCGGAGATCCCCGTACCGCGGACGGTGGCCGAGGACTGGAAGGGACGGGTGCTCATCGACTGGGGTCCGCTGCCCGGCAGTTACGGCTGGGTCTTCCCCAAGGGCGACACCCTCACCGTGGGCGTGATCTCGGCGAAGGGCGAGGGCGCCGCCACCAAGCGGTACCTGGACGACTTCATCGCCCGGCTGGGACTGGCGGGCTTCGAGCCGGCCATTTCCTCCGGCCACCTGACGCGCTGCCGCAAGCCCGACTCCCCGCTGTCGCGGGGCCGGGTGCTCGTCGCGGGAGACGCCGCCGGGCTGCTGGAACCGTGGACCAGGGAGGGCATCTCGTTCGCCCTGCGCTCGGGCCGGCTGGCCGGGGAGTGGGCCGTGAAGATCTCCGAGGCGCAGGACGCGGTGGACGCGCGGCGCCAGGCGCTGAACTACGCCTTCGCGGTCAAGGCCGGTCTGGGTGTGGAGATGGGCGTCGGCAAGCGCATGCTGAACGTGTTCGAGGCCCGGCCGGGGTTCCTCCACGCGGCGATCACGGGCCTGCGGCCCGCGTGGCTCGCCTTCGCCCGGATCACCCGCGGTTCGATGACGCTGGCCGACATGGTGCGTACGTACCCCTTGGCCCGCAAGGCCCTGCACCTGGTGGACGCCCGACAGGCGCGAGGCAACCGGAGCTGACGCCCGCGCCGAGGGCGGCCCCGGCGCCCCTTTCCGCCCCGACGCGGCGGGAGGGGGCCGGGGCCGCCCGGATCGGCTGCCCCGGGACGGCTCGCGGGGTTCGTCGGACGCGGTAGGCGCCCGGCGGTACTCCGTGCGGCGCTCCCGCCCGTACGGCCGCGGGTCGCACGACAGCCCGGGGCCGTCGCCGCGTCACTTCGTAACGGTGATGCGGAAGACGGGGTGATCGGCGGCGGCGGCCTGGAGGGTGGCGTCCGAGGACTTGGCCGTGACGCCCTGGAAGAACCGGTTGACCTCCCAGCCCCACTTCTCCAGGTAGGCGCGCAGCACGGCCGCCTTCTCCACGGGGTCCGTCAGCTCCGTGACCGTGAAGGCGCGCACCTTGCGGCCGACACGGAGTTCCCCGCCGCCCGCGACGCGCATGTTGCGCACCCACTGGGAATGGCCCCGGGCGGAGACCAGGTACTGGGCGCCCTCGTAGCGGTGCGGGTTGACCGGGATCCGCTGCATCCTGCCCGAGGCGCGGCCGCGGACCGAGAGTTCGGCCGTGCCGGCGAGGCTGATGCCGAGGCGGGCGAGCTTTCCGAAGAGCGCGTTGAAGCGGACGGCGAACGGGCCGCCTTGGGCGTAGTACGGAGCGGGCGCGTTCACGGTGGCCTCCGGCGGCGTTGGAGAGAGCGGTGCTCTCGCTCGGCACCAGTCTGCGCCGGAACAGTGCACCAGAGCAAGAGCACTGCTCTCGAAAATGTGCGGTGCTCTGGTTTTTGGGCACTGCTCCCGTTGCGTGGCACACTGATCCGCATGAGTACCGTCCGAGGAGCTCGGGAACGGGCCCGCGTCGAGGTCACCGCCGCCATCAAGGACGAGGCGCGCCGCAGCCTCGCGGCCGAAGGCGCCGCCAAACTCTCGCTGCGCGCCGTCGCCCGCGAACTCGGCATGGTCTCCTCGGCGCTCTACCGCTACTTCCCCAGCCGCGACGAGCTCCTCACCGCGCTGATCATCGACGCCTACGACAGCCTGGGCGCCGCCGCCGAGGCCGCCGACCGGACCGCCCTCGAAGCCGGAGCCCCACCCCGCGCCCGCTGGATCGCCGTCTGCGAGGCCGTCCGCGACTGGGCTCTCGCGCACCCGCACGAGTACGCCCTCGTGTACGGCTCCCCGGTTCCCGGCTACAGCGCCCCGCAGGACACCATCGGCCCCGCCTCCCGCGTCGCCAACACCCTCATCGGGATCCTCCGCTCCGCGTACGCGGGCCACGGGCTCGCCCTGCCGCCGCTGCCCGCCGGCCTGCGCCGCGAAGCCGCCCGGATGACCTCGGACTTCGCCGAGGGCCTGCCCCCCGAGGTGACGGCCGCCCTGGTCGCCGCCTGGGCCCAGCTCGTCGGGCTCGTCTCCTGCGAGCTGTTCGGTCAGTACGAGCGGGTCGTCGAGGAGCGCGGCCCCTTCTTCGCGCACGCCGCCGGACAGCTCGCCCACGGCGTCGGACTGCCCGCGGTGTGAACCGGACCGTCCGTGCCGTGGACCGGCCCGTCCGTGCCGCGACAGCCGTGCCGTGAACCGGCCCGTCCGTGCCGTGAACCGGACTGTGGTGGACGAAATCTGATGGTGATTCACATGATGGGGTGACAGATAGCTTTTCTGTTCCTCACATCAAAGTGGGTGGTTCGCCTTTCATCGACTTGCCGCACGCCTAGTGTTCCTCGGGTCGCCCCCTGCAGCCGGAGGAAAACAGTCATGGCCCCCGCCCGAGCCGTGCAGGCCCTGTACGCCGTCCTGTTGGCGGTGTTGCTCGCCGTCGCGGCGGCCGTCGTGAAGGCCGCGGCCGACGGGACCCACGCGGCCCGGCGCCCGGCGGGAACCGCGCCGCCCTCGGATGCGGCGTCCTCCCCGCCGGCGAGCCCGATCCCGCCGCCCGCCCCGAGGGTCACCCCCACGCCCCGGCCGCCCGGGGTGCGGGGCCTGGACATCGCCGTCCCCGCCTACGTCTGGTCCGACGACCGGATGCTGACCGACCTCACCGCCACCGGGCCGGCCGCCTCCGTCGTCGTCCTCAACCCCGGCAACGGCGATTCCCCCTTCGACGCGCCCTGGCGCGCCCGCGCCGATGCCCTGCGCGCCGGGGTCACCGCCACCGGGGAGCGCACGAAGGTCCTCGGGTACGTCCACACCGACCACGGCAACCGTGACATCGCCGCCGCGAAGGCTTCCGTCGACAACTACCTCGGACCCGCCGACGGCGGCGACGGCCGCCTCCACGTCGACGGGATCTTCTTCGACGTCGTCAGCCGCGACTGCGGCCCGGGCAACGCCACCCGCGACTACTACGCCGAACTGCGCCGCTACGTCCAGGAGTCGATGCACGCCGTCGACCCGAACGCCCCGGACCTGGTGGTCAACAATCCGGGCACGGCCATCGCCGACTGCTACCTGGAGCCCGGCCACCGCACCGCCGACACGTACGTGACCTACGAGGACACCTACGCGGAGTACGTGTCCGGCGGCTGGCTCGGCGGCAACGTCTTCAACGCCCGCACCGGTTACCGGGGCGGATCCGAGTACGACCCGAGCGGCACCGCGTTCTGGCACCTCGTCCACGACGTCCCGGACGAGGCGACGATGCGGGACACCCTGCGCACGGCCTTCGAGCGGGGCGCCGGCTACGCCTACGCGACGGACACCGTCATGCCCAACCCCTGGAACACCGGCCCCGCCTGGCGCTACCGAAGCCAGACCGAACACGCGGCCACCCTCGGCTGAGCGGTCCCGGCCGGCTGCGGCTCAGGTTTCGGAAGGGTCCCGTCCGTCCTCCGGCCGGCGGTGGCCGAAGCGCCACAGCACCTGGGTGACCCGCAGCAGGAACGCCAGCGAGGCCAGTACGCCGGCCGTCACCGCCAGCGCCCGGTGCGCGGCGGGGGAGAGGTCCAGGACCGGCGCCACGCCGTAGACCAGCCCGAAGACCAGGGCGGCGGCGAAGCACGCGCTGATGAAGGCGTAGCCGATCTCGACGGTGACCGCGTCCCGTTGCGCCTGTGTCCGTTGCCCCATACGGGCAGTCTCACAGCGTGCACCACGGGTGACAAGGGCCCCTCAAGGGTGTCTCCGCCGGGCCGCCGGGCCCTCGCGCCCGCAGGCCGTCGCGCCGCGCCCGAGGCGGACTCCCGCCCGCCGCCGCCCCCGCCCGCCGCCATCCCGTACGTCACCGCGTCCGTGCGTCACCACGCCCCGGCCGCCGGCCTCGGGCGGCTCAGATGCCCGCCGTTTCGCTCCACAGTCGGGCCAGCGCCACGTCACCCGTCACCCCGGGGCCCATCAGCGGGTGCCGGTTCCACAGGGCCGCGTACAACCACGCCGCTTCGCCGGTCACCTCGCAGTCCACCCGGTCGGCGGTGTCGCCCCGCACCGCGCGGGCCGGTTCCCGCGACAGGTGGACCGTCCACGCCGCGCCGGTGTCGATCGCCCGGATCCGCAGCACCCGCGGCTCCTCCGTACGCACCCGGCTGCGCGGTCGGGCGTGGAAGCCGGTCAGCAGTTCGTCGACCCCGTCCTCGGCGAACTCCGGCGTCACCGGGGAGAAGGCGATCCCCTGCGCGGCTTCCGCGTCGAAGCGGTGCACGGTCGTCTCGTGCGCCTGCCGGCGCGCCCAGAACGCCAGCGGCGAGGGCGGCGCCGTCGGCAGGAACGTCCAGCACAGGACGTCGTCCGGAGCGTGCGCCAGGGTGTCCACCAGCGTCCCGTGCCCCTCTCGGAACCAGCCGAGGAGCTCCGGCCCGGACAGTTCGGGCGCTTCCGGGAACGGCAGCGGCTCCACCTGGGAGTCGGCGACGTACCCGGTCGCCCAGCGGTGCACCGCCCCCGTGTGCCGCAGCAGATCGGTGACCCGCCACGGCGGACAGGTGGGAACCGGCGCGTCCGTACCCGCCTGCTCGGCCGCCCCGGCGAGCAGTTCGCCCTCCCGGGCCAGCGTCTCGACGTACTCGTTGATCTTCATGCCCCGGAGTCTGCCGGCAGACCGCACCATGGGGTACATGGACGCAGAACTCTTCCCGCGCGAGCGCGCCGAGATCGCCCCGGGCGCCGTCCACCTGCCGGACTGGCTCGACCCCCGGGAACAGCGCGAACTGCTCGCCGCCTGCCGGGAGTGGGCCCGGCCGCCCGCGGGCCTGCGCACCGTGCGCACCCCCGGCGGCGGGACGATGAGCGCCCGACAGGTGTGCCTGGGGTTGCACTGGTACCCGTACGGCTACGCGCGCACCGCCGTCGACGGGGACGGGGCGCCCGTGAAGCCGATGCCCCCTTGGCTGGCCGAACTCGGACGGCGCGCGGTGTCCGACGCGTACGGCACACTCCCCGAGCAGGTGGAGGAGTACGACATCGCCCTGATCAACTTCTATGCCGGCGACTCCCGCATGGGCATGCACCGCGACGCCGAGGAGCGGTCGCGGGCCCCGGTCGTCTCGCTCAGCCTGGGTGATTCCTGCCTCTTCCGCTTCGGCACCACCGCCTCGCGCGGACGTCCGTTCCGGGACGTTCCGCTGCGCAGCGGGGACCTGTTCGTCTTCGGCGGGCCGAGTCGACGGGCCTATCACGGGGTGCCGAAGGTCCTGCCCGGGACCGCACCGACCGACCTCGGTCTCGACGGGCGGCTGAACATCACACTGCGGGTCGGCGGGCTCGGACCGTAGACGGGCGTCCGGTACCTCCCGATCATGCGAGGATCCATGTCATGAACGGCAACGGGGCCCCGCCGCGGGTGGGGGACGGGACCACGGTGTCCACGGCGTCCGAAACCTCCACGACCACCACGGCCGCCATGGCCGCCACGGCGTCCACGAGGACCAAACTGGAGCGGGGCCGCGGCGCCCTCGGCCCGGCGTTGGAACTCGTCCACACCGGTCGCGCCCCGACCCGGGCCGTCCTGACGGCCGAACTCGGAGTCACCCGCGCCACGGCCGGCGCGGTCGCCGCCGAACTCGAGGCCCTCGGCCTGATCCGGGTCGACTCCCGCCCCGGCGGCGCCGGCGGCGCCCAGGGCCGGCCCTCGCACCGGCTCGCGGTCGACGAGAACGGCCCCGTGGCGCTGGCCGCACAGGTCCACTCGGACGGGTTCCGGGCGGCGCTGGTGGGCCTCGGCGGGCGGATCGTGGCCACCGCCCCCGGCAAGGTCACCGTCTCCGCCGACCCGGCGCAGGTACTCGGCGCGGTCGTCGAGTCGGGCGCCGCACTGCTCGCCGAGTCCGGGCGCCGCTGCATCGGCGCGGGTCTCGCGGTGCCCTCGGCGGTCGCCGAACCCGACGGCACCGCGCTCAACCCGCTGCACCTGGCCTGGCCGGCGGGTTCTCCCGTGCGAGCCATCTTCGCCGAGCGCGTGAAGGCGGCCGGGATCGACGGACCGGCCCTGACCGGCAACGACGTCAACCTGGCCGCGCTCGCCGAGCACCGGCACGGCGCGGGCCGCAGCGCCCAGCACCTGCTGTGCGTGGCCACCGGCCACCGGGGCGTGGGAGGGGCACTGGTGCTCGACGGACGGCTGCACAGCGGTAGCTCCGGGCTGGCCCTGGAGGTCGGCCACCTGACGGTGAACCCGGAGGGGCGGGCCTGCCACTGCGGCAGCCGGGGCTGTCTGGACGTGGAGGCCGACCCGCTGGCCTTCCTCACCACGGCGGGCCGCACGCCCGGCCCGGAGGTGTCCCTGCTCCAGCAGGCCCGCGACCTGATCCGCGGCGAGTACGCCGACCCGACGGTCCGGGCGGCCTCCGAGGAGCTGATCGACCGGCTCGGCCTCGGGCTGGCGGGCCTGGTCAACATCCTGAACCCGGACCGCATCATCCTGGGCGGCCTGCACCGGGAACTGCTCCACGCCGACCCCGAGCGGCTGCGCGCGGTCGTCGCGGACCGCAGCCTGTGGGGACGGAGCGGTGGCGTGCCGATCCTGCCGTGCACCCTCGACCACAACAGCCTGGTCGGGGCGGCGGAGCTGGCCTGGCAGCCGGTGCTGGATGACCCGCTCGGCACCCTGGGCACCCCGGCCTGAGCCGGCCCGAGCCCGGACCCACCCCGGCCCGACCCGTGTCGACGGGCGGGGGCCTGCCCGGCGGTCGGCCGTACGACGCGGGTCGGATCCCTTGGGTGCGGCGGCGGTGGTCAGCCGGGCCCGGTACCGGCCGGGACCGATACCGACAGGCCGCCCGTGAGGGCCTGCGCGTCCACGGCGACGAACACCGGCCGCGCGTGCTCTCGTACGCTCTCGGCGCTGATGACGACCGTCGCCTGCGGGCCCACCGGCGCGGGAGCGGCCCGCAGCGAGAACCAGACCATCTTGCCGGGGCCGTCCGGCTGTTCCCGTGCCCCCCAGGCCTCGCTGACGGCCGCGACGAGCGCGAGTCCCCGCCCACAGGTCTCCAACGTCTCGGCCGCCCGCAGGACGGGCAACCGAGGATCGCTGTCGTAGACCGCGACGGTGAGCCGGCCGAGCCGGAACTCGATCTCGACGGCGCACGTCTTGTCGGGCTGCGCGTGCCGGTGGACGTTGCTGAGCAGCTCGGTCACACCGAGCGCGGCCCGGTCTATGAGCGGATCGAGCTGCCAATGGCGCAATTGCGCGGAAACGATGCGGCGGACCTGACCGATCCGAGCGGGCAGGGCCTGCAGTTCGACGACGCAGTGCCTGCGGGAATGACTGATCACGGCTGCGACTCCCCGACAAGTGAGTTACGGGTGCTGCGCCCTCGGTGCATCGATGGAGCGGTGTATCGGTGCTTCGGTGAAACACCACCAGCGTCACCTACCGTGCCGCGGTCTGCAACTGAATGCGACCGAAAGCGATCGGTATGGAAACCCAAAGTAACTATTTGTGCAGGTGAGGGGGGTACATTTCGAAAGCGGGGGCCACGGAACGGACAAAGGAGCAAGGCGCATGAGTACCACCGGTACCACCGGCACGACGCCCGTGAGGACGACCGTCGACGTCGACCGCACCGACGCGGACTACCGGGCCTGGCTCAAGGAGGCCGTCCGCAAGGTCCAGGCCGACGCGAACCGCTCCGCGGACACGCACCTGCTGCGCTTCCCGCTCCCCGAGGCCTGGGGCATCGACCTCTACCTCAAGGACGAGTCGACGCATCCGACGGGCTCCCTGAAGCACCGCCTCGCCCGCTCCCTCTTCCTCTACGCCCTGTGCAACGGCTGGGTCCGTCCCGGCCGCCCCGTCATCGAGGCCTCCAGCGGCTCGACGGCCGTCTCCGAGGCGTACTTCGCCAAGCTGATCGGCGTTCCGTTCATCGCCGTCATGCCGCGGACGACCAGCCCGGAGAAGTGTCGGCTCATCGAATTCCACGGCGGGGAATGCCACTTCGTCGACGACTCGATGAAGATGTACGAGGAATCGGCCGAACTCGCGGCCCGCACCGGCGGCCACTACATGGACCAGTTCACCTACGCCGAGCGCGCCACGGACTGGCGCGGCAACAACAACATCGCCGAGTCGATGTACCAGCAACTGCGCCTGGAGCGGTACCCGGAGCCGACCTGGATCGTGGCGACCGCGGGCACCGGCGGCACCTCCGCGACCATCGCGCGGTACGTGCACTACATGCAGCACGACACCCGCATCTGCGTCCCCGACCCGGAGAACTCCTGTTTCTTCGACGGCTGGACCAACAACGACCCGCACGCCTCCAGCGACTGCGGCTCGCGCATCGAGGGCATCGGCCGACCCCGCATGGAGCCGAGCTTCGTACCCGGCGCCATCGACCGCATGATGCGCGTCCCGGACGCCGCGAGCGTCGCCGCGTGCAGGGCCCTGGAGCAGGCCATAGGGCGCAAGGCGGGCGGCTCGACGGGCACAGGCCTCTGGAGCGCACTGAAGATCATCTCGGAGATGGTGGCGGAGGGCCGCACCGGCAGCGTCGTGACGCTGCTGTGCGACCCGGGCGACCGCTACCTCGACAAGTACTACTCGGACGACTGGCTGGCGATGCAGGGCCTGGACATCACCCCGTACGCGAAGACCATCGACACCCTGCTGGACACCGGCGAATGGCGGGAACCGGCCGCCTGAGGTTCCGGTGGCCCCGCGGGGCCGTCAGCGCGGTGGGGACGTGAGGCGGGCGTCCAGGGCGCGGACCGCCCTGCGGAAGGAGTGGCCGAGGCCGGGGCGGGCCGCGGACAGGGCCAGCCGGAAGGGCGCCGGGCCGTCGGCGGCGAAGGTCCAGCGGACCAGCGTCCCGCCGGTTCCACCGGTGGTCCCGGTGGCGGCGGTGGCGGCGGTGTCGGCGGCGGTGTCGGCCGGACCGGGGCCGACCGCGGTGAGGTGCCATTCCTCCAGCAGGGCGCGCACGGCCGGTGCGTTGGTCTCGTCGACCCGGTAGGCGTAGCGCCGCCCCGGGTCCGCCGCCATCACCGTCTCCTGGAAGCGGATCCCGCCGACCAGTCCGATCTCCCGGCCCGCGCCGTCCCTCGTCGGCCGGGCCAGCGTGACCGCCCCGAACCACTGCGGCCAGCCGGTCACCTCCTGCGCCAGCGCCCGGTACACGGCCTCGGGCGGGGCGGTGGCCCGTGCGACGAAGACCAGGCGTACCGGGGCGGTCTCGGTGAAGTCCAGCCCCACGGGGCGGAGTCGACGGGCCATGGCGTTACTACCCCCTACAGCGCGGTGCGATCGGTACGCTCCGGGCGGTGCGTACCGCGCGTCACCCTAACCGGCGGCCCGCCGGATGTCCGTACCGGTACACCGGTGCTGTCCGTCCCGGCACACCGGCACGTCCGACCGCTCCCGAAGCCCGACCGCCCGAAGCGCGGTTCAGCGACGAGCGGTTCAGCAGGGCGCGGCCAGGGCCGGCAGGTCCTCCGGGAACAGCAGGGTGAGGTCGTCGGTACTGGGCTCGGTCAACTGCGCGACCCGGCCCGCGTGCCGTTCCACCATCGACTCGAAGGTCTGGCGCGCGGTGCGGCCGTTGCCGAAGGCAGGCCCCTTGGGCAGTTCCGTGAAATAGGCGAGCAGCGCCTTCGTGGTGCCCTCGCCGAGCCGGTACTCGTGCTCCTCCGCCTGCTGTTCGACGATCCGCAGCAGTTCCCCGGGCCCGTAGTCGCCGAAGGTGATGGTGCGGGAGAAGCGCGAGGCGACACCGGGGTTGACCGTCAGGAACCGGTCCATCTCGGCCGTGTACCCGGCGACGATCACCACCACCGCGTCCCGGTGGTCCTCCATCAGCTTCACGAGGGTGTCGATCGCCTCACGGCCGAAGTCCCGCCCCGAATCCTCCGGGGCCAGCGCGTACGCCTCGTCGATGAACAGCACCCCGCCGCGCGCCCGGTCGAAGGCCTCCTGGGTGCGGATCGCCGTCGACCCGATGTGCTCGCCGACCAGGTCCACCCGTGACACCTCGACGAGGTGGCCCCGCTCCAGCACGCCCAGGGAGGCGAGGATCTCCCCGTACAACCGGGCGACGGTGGTCTTGCCGGTGCCGGGGGAGCCCGTGAAGACCAGGTGGCGGCGGACCGAGGCCGCCTTGAGCCCGGCCTGCTGCCGTCTGCGCCCGACCTCGATCATGTCGGTGAGGGCGCGGACCTCCCGCTTGACGCTGTCCAGTCCCACCAACGCGTCGAGCTGCCCCAGCACCTCGCCCGACTCCCGCGAGGCGACCTCGGGCTCCGGCGCCTCCGGCAGGTCGGCGGGCCGCGCCGCGGGCACCAGGCCCGCCGGTGTCGTGCCGCCCTGCGCCGCCGTCACCGTACGGATCCCGGCCTGCGCCCCGGAGGGGGCGCTGCCGGCCGCGGACCGGGCGGCCAGTCGCGGACCGGACTCGTCGCTGGTGCACCCCTCGGCCTGGGGGCCGTCCTCCGCGAACTCGTAGCCCCCGCGCGCGCAGCGCTCGGTGTGGCAGGTCGTGAGCGTGGTGCGGCAACCGTCGATGACGTGGAAGCCGAAACCGGAACTGCCCGTCACCCGGCACGACCGGAACGTGCCCCGGCCGCCCGCCGACACGTAGAACCCCGCCTCGGTCGCGTTGTTGGCCGTGCACCGCTCCAGCGACGGGTCGGCGCCCTTCGTGACGATCACGCCCGTCTGCACGCCGTCGATCGTGCAGTTGGCGAGGGTGCCGCCGCTGCCGTGGTCGCGGAACCACGCCCCGGTGCCCGCCTCGCGGATCCGGCAGTCGTCGACCTGCGCGGTGGCGCCGTCGCTCACCGAGACCGCCGTGTTGCGCACCTGCGAGAGATCGCTGTCGACCACGTCGACGCGCGAACCCCGGTCCAGTACGAACAGCGCGTCCGGCACGTCGTGGACCCGGCAGGAATCCAGGGAGGCGGTGGCCCCGTCACTGACCCACACCGCCGGGTAGTCGCCCGTGCTGTCGTGGATCTCGCAGGACTCGGCATCGACCCGGGTGCCCGGATCCCACACCGACAGGCCGTTGCGCCCGAACCGGCGGACCGTGGTGCGGCTGAGCGTCAGCACCGAACGGGACCGCAGGTCGACGGCGTTCTCCGGAATGTCGTGGATGTCGCAGCCGGCCAGGGTGAGGACGGCATCGGTGTCGAGGGTGACCCCGTCGGCCGAGGTGCGGTGCACCGAGCAGTCGGTGAGCCGGGCCGCGGCCCGGGCCGCGATCTGCACCCCCGCGCCCTTGATCTCGTACACCTCGCAGCCCAACGCCTCCAGGCCCGAACCCTCACCGGTGACGCCGATGCCCGCGCCCGTGGCGTGGTGGATCCGGCAGCGCTCCAAGCGGGGGTGCCCGCCGCCGCGCACCGACACCCCGGCCTGCCCGGCGGCGACGACCTCGCACTCCTCGAACACCCCGCCGCCGCCGTCCGACACGGAGATGCCGACGCCGGCCGGGTTCTCCACCGTGCACCGGCGCACCAGCGGACGGGCGCCGCCGCGCACCTCGATGCCCGCGGCCGAGCGGGTGCTCACGCGCAGGTCGGTCAGCTCGGGGGAGCCGTCCTCGACGAGGACCGCGGGCGCCGCCCGGTCCGCCCCCTCCACGTACAGGTCCTGGATCACGGCCGAGGCGCGCACCGTCAGCGCGACCCCGTCGAGCGGCGCGATCCGCACCGAGCCGATCGCGCTCCCCTCGGACCCGCGCAGCGTGACGGCATGGTGGAGGACCAGGTTCTCCCGGTACGTGCCGGGGGCGATCGACAGCACGTCGCCGTCGCCCGCGACGGCGAGGGCGGCGCTCAGCGTCGGATACTCACCCGAGCGGCGCCGCCACCGCGAGGCTCCGCCGTGCGTGACCTGGACCGTGCCCTGAGCCATGGTGCTGTCGTGCCCCCACCCCGTGTATTCGCGCCGCCGGAGCGGCCGAAGTGAATCAAGTCGTTCGAAGCGGCTGAAGCGATCCGAACCGGCTCCGCCCCACCGTAGCGCGCGCGGGGCCGGCGAGTTGCCAGGTCAGCTGCCCGCCCCCGCCCGGCCCCAGTCCGGCCCGGCCGCCGCCCACGCGCGGTCCAGACGCAGGTACCGCCGATGCATGAGCCGACGTACGACCAGGCGCCGGACCGTCTCCACCAGCGCGCCCGCCACCAAGGCGGCCGCGAGCCCGGCCAGACCGGCGTGGACGGAGGCGGCGGACGGATCGAGCGGCTGCCCCACCAACCGCCCCCGGATGTCGGTCCATATCCGGAACCGCTCGCCGGGGACCGGCGGTTCCTCGGCGGCCGGGACCGTCCCCTGATGGCTGCTGCCGTCGGGAGCGGTCCAGGCGGCCACGATCCGACTGCGCTCCGGGGACTGCCGCTGCGCCGACGGATCGGTCGACGCCCCGGCGGGCGGTTCCGCCGCCGGCCGGACCACCACGGCCGGGACCAGGTAGCGCTCGTGGCGCTGCTCCCGGGCGGCCCGCTGGAGCGTCCCGTCCACCCGGAGCCCCGCGACCGCGCCGACGGCCGGAGCCACCAACAGGACGCAGACCAACGCGGCGAACGCCACCCACGCCTCGAAGAGATCGGTCCGCCGGCGCAGCGGATTGCGCCGCCAGCGCCACACACCCATTGCTGTCCGCACGGTCCGGCTCCCCCCGTTTCCGCCAGCTTCCGACTGCCTGCGCGTCCCAGCCTGGCGCATGTCCCGCGGACGCGCATTCCGGGACGCGCGGGACCCGTGCCGCCCGATCCGGTGGTCGATGCCGGAGGGTCGTCACACGTCCCGAACTCACCAACGGCGCCGCGTGGCCCGTTGGTTCCGAAGAAGGGGTCGAGCCCCTCGAAGGTGTCATTCCGTCGCCTGGTCAAGGCGGTCGCGGTGGCCGACACCCCCGGCCCGACCCCTCGGCGCCCCGCCCCGACCCCCGCCTGAGGCCCCGTCCGAGGCCCCGTCCGAGCGTCGGGAGCTCGCGGCCCCGGCTCACTCCAGGATCCGCACCTCGTCGCCCACGCGCACCGTGCCGAGGACGACCGGCACCATGTGTCGGCCGAAGGCGAGGGACTTCCCGATCCGCCGGTGCCTGGCCAGGGTCTTCAGCGGCTCCCGGCCGCGCTCCGCCGTCCGCTGGTCGGTCGTCGTCACGACGCAGCGCCCGCACTCGCGCACCCCGCGGAAGACCGCCCCGCCCACCGCGACGCGCCGCCACTCGTCCTCGGCCCAGGCGTCGGCGCCCGCGACCACCAGGTTCGGACGGAACCGGTTCATCGGCAGCGGCCCCTCCTGCGGGTGGTCGCCCCGGGAGATCAGCTCGTTGAGGGCGTCGAGGGAAGCCGTGGTGACGGCCAGCAGCGGGTAGGCGTCGGCGAGGCTCACCGTCTCGCCGGGCAGCGCGTAGTGCGGGTCCACGGGCCGCCGGACCTCCGGATCGTCCATGTACACGAGCCGGGCGTCACGACCGAGGAAGGTGGTGAACCAGTCGGCCGCGGACCGGGCCGCGACCAGGGTGTCGATCTTGTTGCCGAAGTGCACGGCAGGCTCCCGCGGGCCCGGTTCCGGGACCTCCACGACCAGCTCCGGCATGCCCGGCGCGGACAGCGCCACCCGCCCTCCCGCCAGCGGACGCGAGGAGGCCAGCGCCATGAGGGCCTCCTGGCGCTGGCTGATGACCGTGCCCTCGGTGTCGACCACGGCCCAGCGCCGGTCCCCGGTCAGACCCCAGGGCTCCACGACCACCTCGTCGGGAGAGGTCCCCGCCACGGATTTGACGGGGTGGACGTGGAGCGACTGCACGTACATGTTCGGCATGGGGGCATTTTGCCGGCCTCCCCCCACCCGGGCACCGCGATTACCGCGCGGGCGCGGAACCCGCGCCGGGGCAGGACGGGCGTGACCCGGCCGGCGACCCGTGCGGGCGGTGCTTCACGGGCGGTGCTTCACGGACCCCCGCCCGTCAGTAGCCGCGCCCCTGGTACGGGCGGCCGTACGGGTCCTCGTACGAGGGGACCTGCGCGGGGCCCTGCACCGGGCGGGGTGCGGCCGGGCGCATGGCCTCGTACCCGGTGGCCGCGGCCATCGGGCGGGGCTGCTGCGGCTGGGGCTGCGGTACGTAGCCGGCGAACGCCGCGACCGGCTGCTGCTGCGGGATGTACGGCGCGGGCGCGTGCTGGAGCGGCACGGGCATCTGCTGTACGGGCGCCGCCTGCTGCTGGTACGGGTACCCGTAGCCCGGGGCGTGCTGCTGCTGGGGCATGGCCGGCGGCAGCGCGGGCATGGAGGAGGCGAGGGCCGGCAGGTAACCACCGCTCGAGTAACCGGCACTGGGCGACTCGTAGGCGGCCGGAACGCGGATCGGGGCGATCTGCGGAGTGCCGCGTTCGGCGACGAGGGAGTCGTAGATGGGGGTGTCCGTGAAGGAGGGCGCGGAGTAGTAACCGCCGCCATAAGTGGAGCGGGGGGAGGTCATGGGACCCAAGTTAAGCCCACGACTTCACGGGGTCCATAGCGAGGTGCCGTCAACCCCGCCCTGACCTGCATATTCGCAGGTCAGGGCCACAGCTTTCACTTGACGTTCACGTGCACCGTTTCGCCACTTCCGCCCCGCCTTGTTCGCACTCGTACTCACTGGTTGACCCTTGCACCTATGTGGTGCTGACGCAGCGTCACAACGCGATGACCTCGGATGACGCACCTTCAGGGGGTGCCGGGCGGTTTCAGGCGTCGCTGGGTCGGGCATAGGTTCGGCCCTTCCAGGCGGCGCCGCGACCCCGGTAGTGCTGGACGGCCGAGTCGACGGTCATCAGCAGGTACAGCAGCGCGGTGAACGGCAGCAGCGGCGCGAGGACGGCCGGCTGCCGGTAGTGGCGCAACATCGGCAGGTACGTCCCGGCCATCAGCAACCAGGCGAGCCCGCCCGCCAGGGCCACGGCCGGCCGGCCGCCCGCGAGCCCGGCGACGAGCGCGACCGGCGGGACCAGGTAGACGAGTGCCAGCCCGGCCACCGTGCCGACCAGCAGCAGGGGCCGGTGGCGCAGTTGGGCGTACGCGCTGCGCGAGACCATCCGCCAGAGGTCCCCGAGCGCCGGGTAGGGGCGCACGCTCTCCACCCGATCCGCCAGCCCGAGCCAGATCCGGCCGCCCGCCGCGCGGACCGCGCGGGCCAGCGAGACGTCGTCGATCACCGCCTGCCGGATGGAGTCCGGCACCCCGGCGCGCACCGCCACCTCGGTGCGCAGCAGTACGCAGCCCCCGGCCGCGGCGGCGGTCCGGCCGCCGGGACGGTTGATCCGGCGGAAGGGGTAAAGCTGCGCGAAGAAGTAGACGAAGGCCGGCACGACGAGCCGCTCCCACCCGCTCGCCACGCGCAACCGGGCCATCTGGGACACCAGGTCGAGCCGGGCGCTGGTCGCGGCGCAGACCAGCTCGCGCAGGCTGTCGGGCGCGTGGGCGATGTCGGCGTCGGTCAGCAGGAGGTACTCGGGCTCGGCGGCGCGGCGGGTACGGGCGTGGTCGATGCCGCGCCGCAGCGCCCACAGCTTGCCGGTCCACCCCGGTGCGGGCTCGCCGGGCGACACCACCGTCAGCGGGAGCCCCGGGTGCTCGGCCGCCAACCGCAGGGCCAGGGCGGCGGTGCCGTCCGTGCTGCCGTCGTCGACCAGCACCACCTCGGCGGCGCCGGGGTACTCCTGGGCGAGCAGCGAGGGCAGGCTCCGGGGGAGGACCTCGGCCTCGTCCCGGGCGGGAACGACGATCGCCACGGACGGCCAGCGGGCGGGGGCGGAGCGCGGCGGCAGCCGGACGTCGGTGCGCCAGAACATGCCCTGGGCGAGGGTGAGCCAGAGCCAGGCGGCGAGTGAGGCGCAGGCGGCGATCAGGAGGAGGCCCATGCCCCGCAGTCTGCCGAAGCCCGATCCCGATGTCCCGCGTCCGGGCCGCACGACGCGGGGGACGGGGGGCGACCGGACGGGTCCCGGCGGGGGCGGTCGGGAGGGGTCCGGAGCGGGGGGTCGACTAAGGTGGCCAGGTGAAGATCGCTCTCATGGACTCGGGAATCGGCCTCCTGGCGGCGGCCGCGGCGACGCGTCGGCTGCGGCCGGACGCCGATCTGGTGCTGTCCTGCGACCCCGACGGGATGCCCTGGGGACCGCGCACCCCCGCCGACCTCACCGAGCGGGCCCGCGCCGTCGCCCGGGCCGCCGCGGCGCACCGTCCGGACGCGCTCATCGTGGCCTGCAACACCGCTTCCGTGCACAGCCTGGACACCCTGCGGGGCGAGCTGGAGCCCGCCATCCCCGTCATCGGCACCGTCCCGGCGATCAAGCCCGCCGCGGCGGCCGGGGGGCGCGTCGCGATCTGGGCGACCCCCGCGACCACCGGCAGCCCCTACCAGCGCGGCCTGATCCGTGACTTCGCCGCCGGCGCGGCGGTGACCGAGGTGCCCTGCCCGGGTCTCGCCGACGCCGTCGAGGCGGCCGACGAGGCCGCCGTCGTACGGGCCGTCACCGCGGCCGCCGCGCTGACCCCGCCCGACGTCACGGACGTCGTCCTCGGCTGCACCCACTACGAGCTCGTCGAGGAGCTGATCCGGGCCGCCGTCGACGCGCGCACCGGCGGTACCCCGTTCGCCTTCCACGGGTCCGCCGAGGCCGTCGCCCTCCAGGCCCTGCGCCGCGTCGGTGTCGAACCCCGACCCGGGCTGCCGCGTACCGGTGGGCTGACCGTCATGCTCAGCGGCCGTCCCGGCGACCTTCCGCGCGCCGCGTACGGCTACGCCGAGGGCCGACTGCTCGCCGAGCCGGCCCGGAACGCGTCCGTCTGAGCCCCGCGGCCGGCTCCCACGAGGCCCGGCGCGCGCGACGCGACGCGGCGCGGTGGGACCGGGGGCCCCAACCCGTCCCGCCGGGCCCCGTTCTCGTCACCGATCGTTGCCCCACCGCCCGTTCCGTGGCGCCGGGGGCGCTCGCATACTGAAGTCGTGACTGCCTACGCCAAGCACGTGCCGAGCGGGGTGATACCCGCAACCGGCGTACGTACGTGGGGTGTTCCGGATGCCGACGGCTGGCTCAAGGAGCGTGTGCCGCTCTTCTTCACGCCGGCCGCCGGGAGTTGGGCGCTCGTCGCCCTCGTCGCCGTTTCCTTCCTGCCGAGTCTCTGGACCGGGGCGCCGGACGGTGCGGTGGGGACGGCCTGGCGGGCCTACCCGTCGACCCTCCTCCTGGCGGCCCTGCCCCTCTGGTTCCGGTACCTGCCGGGCGCGGCCGCGGTCTCGGCCACGTTGATCGCCCTGGAGTCGGCCACCGCCCTCGCCGGGCGGGGGAGCGGCGCCGTGCGGACCCGGGTCGGCCTCGGCCTCGTCTGCCTCGCCGCGCTGTGGACGCTGGTCGGGGCGCTGTTGCGGCTGCGGGCCCGCCGTCGGCAGGGGGAACGGGCCCTCGCGGCGGCCGGGACGGCCCGGTTCCCCGTACCGGGCCCGCTGCCCGACGGGCACGGGCGGCGCGGCCTTCCGGCAATCCTGTTCGGCGTGTTCCTCTGCTTCGTGGGCGGGGCGGTCCTCCTCGACGGCCTCGTACGGGACTTCGGCGCGCACGGTGCGGCGCTCGCGTACGACGCCGTGGGCCAGCAGTGGTTCGCCGCGCCGTTCCTGGTGCTCGGCGGCACCCTCCTCGGTCGCGGCGTGAGCGCCGACCGGGCCGCGCGGCGGTTGCGCGACGCCTTCCTGCCGGCCATGGTCGTCGGCGTCCGGACCTCCCGGTCCGGGCACCAGTGGCTGTACCCGGACGCCGACGAGACCGCCGGCGCGCCCCTGATCGCCTTCTGGGCACGCGGCGTCGACACCCGGCCCGAGGTGCGGGTGTTGGTCGGCGGGCCGTCGACGGGGGCCCGGCGTGCGCTGCACGACGTCGACGCTCGCAGCGAGCCCTTCGAGGCGGTGCTGTACGGGGTGCCCCGCGAGGGCGCCGAGGTCGTCCTGGAGTACGCGGTCCACGGCCCCGGCGGTTCTTCGATCAGCTCCTACCTCACCGCGGCCGTGTTGCTGCCGCGCCGCCGGCACGGGCTCGACCGGTGGATCCCTGCGGGCGTGTCGCACCGGGAGAGCGCCGCGCGGATCCGGGCCCGTGCGGAGGAACGCGGCCGGGAGCAGGCCCGGTTGCGCGCGGAGAAGGACAGGGAGCGCCGCGCCGGGCGCACCAACGAGACCGCGGGCGGCTGCGGCGGGTCGGGCTGCGGGGGTGACGGAGGCTGCGGCGGGTGCGGCTGCGGCTGACCGGGAGCGTCCCCGCGGGCCTCTTGACCGACCTCCTCGGTCGACCCCTCTCAGCCGGTCGCCGCCAGGCGTTCGGCCAGGGTGCACAGGGCCTGCGCGTCCAGGACCCGGTCGCCGAAGCCGGGCAGCGGCACGTGCAGTGGCGCCGTCCACTCGGTCGGGACGGCGTCCCGGCCGTGGACCGCTCCGGCCAGCATCCCGGTGACGGCCGCGACGGTGTCGGTGTCCCCGCCCAGGTCCACCGCGGCCCGTACGGCCGACGCGAAGTCCGTGGTGGTCCGCAGGGCCCACACCGCCGAGCCGAGGCAGGGCCACACCGCTCCGTTGAACTCGGTGGCCAGGTCCGGGTGCCAGCCGGGGTCGAGCACGCGGGCGTACCGCTCGCGGTGGTCGGCGTGCACCGCGTCGAGGATGCCCGGCAGGGCGGCCGGCGGATCGCCCCCGTCCAGAGCCACGCGGACGAGTTCGTGCAGTACGGCCGTGCCCTCCCAGGCGGCCCGGTCGCCGTGGGTGAGGGCCGCGATCCGCCGGGCGGCGTCCATGGTGGCCCCGCGTCCGGCGGCGGCGAAGTACACCGCCGAGGTGGAGGCCCGCATCAGGGAACCGTTTCCGGCGGCCCGCGCGTTGAGCTGGAAGTGCAGGGCGGCGGCCAGGTCCCAGGCTTCGCCGTTGGTCAGCACGTCCTCGGTCTGGAGGCCGATGTCCTTGGGATGGCCGGCGGCCCACTGCCGGAAGCGGGCGAAGACATCGGGCAGGTCGAGGCCGCCGTGCTCCAGCAGGGACTCGCCCACGAGCACCGCCATCTGCGTGTCGTCGGTCGCCTCGCCGGGATCCCAGCCGCCACCGCCGCGCATCTCCGCTCCCCGCGCGGACAGTTGCCCCGCCGGGCCGAACTCGTAGGGAGCGCCGAGCGCGTCGCCCGCGGCCGAGCCGAGTACGGCGCCCACGGCGCGGTCGAGTCGGGTGGTCACGGGGTCTCCTCGGGGCACACGGTGTTCAGCAGGCGGAGCGTGAAGGCGTCCAGGTCGTCGAGGCCGCCCGCCGCCGGGGCGGCGGGGGCTCCGGCCGGCAGGTGCGCGATCGCGCCGTGCGGGGCGAGGGCCGGGGCGCGCGCCCCGTCGGACCAGGCGCCGGTGCGCGGCGGTCCCTCCGGTCCTGGTTCACGTGCCCAGCGTAGCCACGCGCGTAGTGCCACGGATGGGGTATCACCTGTGGGGCACCCCGAGGTGGTACGTCGGCCGGATGCGTGGGACGTGGTCATCGGTCGCGCGCCCCCTCCGGCTGCTCCCAGGCCGAGGGGCGGGGGCGGGTCGGGACGGGTTTCCCGGACGGGCGCGCGGGCAGACGCCCCACGCGCCGGGCGGGCGCGAGCGGGCCACCGGCCCCGTCGGCCGACCGGGCGAGAGGCGGTGGCGTACATGCGGAACGTGAGTACGCTGCTACACATGACGGGTCATCCACCGGGGCCGCTCTGGACGGGCCGAGCCTCGAACCGCGTGCAGTGGGTCCTCGCCGCCGCCGGAGCCGCGTGCGTGGCGCTCGGCATCGAGCTCGCCGTCGACGGCTCCTGGAGCTCCGGAATCGCCCCGCTGCTGATGTCCGTGGTCGGCTGCCTCGCCGCCGGACTGCTGATCCTCTACGGCACCCTGGCCTTCGTGCACGTCGCCGTCACCGTCGACTCCCAGGTCCTGGAGGTCCGCTGCGGCCACATGGGCCTGCCGCGCCGGAAGATCCCGCTCTCCGAGGTGACCTCCGCCGAATTCGTGCCCCGCATCACCCCGCAGCAGTGGGGCGGCTGGGGATACCGCTGGCGTCCGGAGCAGGGCACCGGCGTCATCGTCCGCCGCGGCGAGGGCGTGGAACTGAGACTCGGGGACGGCAAGCTGTTCACGGTCACCGTCGACGACGCCGAGAACGCCGTCCGCGTCATCCGCGCCCACCTGCGCGCCCTGGCCCGCTGAACCCTTCTCCGGGCCGACCGCATCGCCCGTCAGGGCCCCCCGGCCCCGGGCCTTACCCGCCTTTGGCGTGCGGGGACGTACACTCCGCCAGATGAGCAGCAGTGTCACCCGCGACGCCGGGAACGACCCCTCCCCGTCGCCCCTCGCATCACCCGGAGCAGCAGCCGAAGCGAAGACCGCCGGCGCCGGCGCGCCCGGAGCCGGCGCACTGTCGAGGAGGGCCGCACGGCTGGTGCGGCCCGTCCTCGCCGTCCTCGCCGGGGTGCTGCTCTACCTGAGCTTCCCGCCCCGCCCGCTGTGGTGGCTGGCGCCCCTGGCGCTCGCCCTGCTGGCCGGGTGCCTGCGCGGTCGCCGCGCCCGGGCCGGGTTCGGACTCGGGTTCCTCTTCGGACTGGGCTACCTGCTGCCGCTCCTCGTCTGGACCAGCGAGGGCGTCGGCCCGGTTCCGTGGATCGCCCTGGTCACCCTCGAAGCCCTCTTCATCGGGCTCGCCGGCCTCGGCATCGCCCTGGTGAGCAAGCTCCCCGGGTGGCCGCTGTGGGCCGCCGCCGTCTGGGTCGCGGACGAGGCCCTGCGCGCCCGGGCCCCCTTCGGCGGTTTCCCGTGGGGCAAGCTCGCCTTCGGGCAGGCCGACGGGATCTTCGTCCCGCTCGCGGCCCTCGGCGGCACCCCGCTCCTCTCCTTCGGCGTCGCGCTGTGCGGCTTCGGCCTCTACGAGGTCCTGCGCACCACCCGCGAGCACCCCCGGCAGGCCACCGCCGCGCTCGCCGCGCTGGCCGTCGCCGCGCCCATCGGCGCGGCCCTCGCCGCCCGACCCCTGGTCTCGGACGCGGCCGAGGACGGGACGGCCGTGGCCGCCGTCATCCAGGGCAACGTCCCGCGCCTCGGGTTCGACTTCAACGCCCAGCGCCGCCAGGTCCTGGACAACCACGCGAACCGTACGATCCAGCTCGCCGAGGACGTCAAGGCCGGCCGGGCCCCCAAGCCCGACTTCGTCCTGTGGCCGGAGAACTCCTCCGACATCGACCCCTTCACCCAGCCCGACGCCCACGCGGTCATCGACCAGGCGGTGAAGGCCATCGGCGTGCCCGTCGCGATCGGCTCCGTACTGGCCCCCGACACGGGCCCGCTGCGCAACACGATGATCCTGTGGGACCCGGTCAAGGGCCCCGTGGACACCTACGACAAGCGCAAGATCCAGCCGTTCGGCGAGCGCATCCCCATGCGGTCCTTCGTCCGGCTCTTCAGCGCCGACGTGGACCGCGTCCGCCGCGACTTCGGACCCGGCAAGGAGCCCGGGGTGTTCGACATGAACGGCAGCGGCGTCGGCATGGTCACCTGCTACGAGGCCGCCTTCGACGACGCCGTGCGCTCCACCGTCCGGGCCGGCGCCCAGGTCATCGCCGTGCCCAGCAACAACGCCACGTTCGGCCGGAGCCAGATGACCTACCAGCAGCTCGCCATGGACCAGATCCGCGCGGTCGAACACAGCCGGACGGTGCTCGTCCCCGTCACCAGCGGCGTCAGCGCCGTCATCCGACCCGACGGATCGATCAGCGAGCGGACGAAGCTGTTCACCGCGGACGCGCTGGTCGCCGAGATCCCGCTGCGCTCCACCGAGACCCCCGCCACCCGGTTCGGCCCGCTTCCCGAGTACGCGCTGCTGCTCATCGCCGCCGGCGGGCTCGCCACGGTCCTGGCCCGTCGGATCCGCGCCGGACGGGCCGCATGACGACGCCGCCCGGCGCGCCCCGTAGGGTCGCCGCATGACCACACCCGAATTCATCCGGGCGATCCGGGCCGGTGCCGGACAGCAACTCCTCCTGCTGCCCGGAGTCACGGCCGTGGTCGTCGACGAAGCGGACCGGGTCCTGCTCGGCCGCCGCGCCGACACCGGACGGTGGTCGGTCATCGGCGGGATCGCCGAACCGGGCGAGCAGCCCGCGACGACGGCCGTCCGCGAGGTGTACGAGGAGACGGCCGTGCGGTGCGTCCCCGAGCGGGTCGTCCTCGTCGAGATGCTGTCGCCGGTCGTGTATCCCAACGGGGACGTCTGTCAGTTCCAGGACATCACCTTCCGCTGCCGCCCCACCGGGGGCGAGGCCCGCGCCCACGACGGGGAACTGCTGGAGGTCGCCTGGTTCGAGGCGGCGCGGCTGCCGCCGCTGGAGCCGTTCGCCCTGGAACGCGTCCGACGCGCCTTCCTCGACGAACCGACCTGGTTCGCGCCGGCCGCGACCGACGGCGGCTGACGCCCACATCGACCGGTGACGCCCGCACCGACCGCCGACCGATGCCCCCCGCACCGACCGCCGACCCCCGCACCGGCTCCCGGCCGGTGACGCTCATCCGGTGGACCGCGGGACCAGCGCGAAGGCGCCCGGCGCGGACGCCTCCCGGTACAGCGCCAGCGCACGCTCGCCCATCACCGCGCTGTACGAGACCTCCGGGACCGTACCGCCGCCCTCGTACCCGCCGAGCACCCCGGCCAGCTTCCCGTCCGCGAGCCAGGGACTGCCGCTGGTGCCCCCGCTGAGGTCGGGGCAGTCGATGCGGCGCTGCGTCCCGGAGAACAGCTCGGTGGTGTTGGTGCAGCTCAGCGGGGTTTCGCGGGTGCTGGGGTAGCCGAGGATCGTGACGGGGACGTCGTCCGGCTGCCGCCCGGCCACGGGGAACCCGCCGAGGACGTCCTCGATCCGGGCGCCGTCCAGCGGGGCGAGCGTCGCGAAGGCGATGTCGGCGTCCGGGTCCTGTTCGTCCCGCCAGCCCGGGGCGACGTACACGCCGGTCAGCCGCCACACCCCGTACGGGGCCTCGCCGTCCCGGTAGCCCGGGGCGAACACCGCGGTGTCCGGGTCGTCCAGGCAGTGCGCGGCCGTCGCGATCAGGTCGTGACCCTCGCTGCGCACCACGGCGGCGGTGCAGAAGTGGCCGCCGTCCAGCCCGCCCGCGAACAGCGCGCCCACCCGGTCCGCCGTCGCCCCGGGGCGGGCTCCGACGGTGAAGCCCAGGGGCGGCGCGGCCGGCGGGTCGGGGACGTCCACGCCCAGCAGGGCTGCCGTCGCGCTCAGGGCGAGCAGGATCCGGGAGGCGCGCCGGGCGCGGGGGCGGCCGGCCTGTCGGGGGAACATGCCATGGATCATGTTCCGAGCCTCCCCGTCGAAACCGTGTGCGGAGCCAGAAATTCCATATGAATCAGCTGTGAATCCGGGAGGGGCGCCCCGGGCGGGAGGTGGGACGGCCGACGGCCGGCCCGAGAGGCCGCCGCACAGGCGGGACCCGTCCTGCGGGGCGAGACTGGCAGAGGTGCTGTCCAGGGGGGCCCAGGCCTTCAGGAGGTCCCGTCATGACCGCACGGCGCACACCCGTGATCTTCATCCACGGCCTGTGGCTGCACTCGACGAGCTGGCAGGGCTGGGCCGACCGCTTCCACGAAGCCGGGTACGAGCCCATGATGCCGGAGTGGCCGGGGGTGCCCGATACCGTCACCGGGGCCCGCCGGCTGCCCGAGCCGCAGGGCGGCGTGGGTCTGGCCGACATAGCCGAGGCGTACACGCGGGTGATCCGTACGCTCTCCGCCCCGCCGGTGCTGGTCGGGCATTCCGTCGGCGGATTCGTCGCGCAGCACCTGCTCGGCGAGGGCCTCGCGTCGGCGGCCGTGGCGATCTCACCGGGCCAGATCAAGGGGGTCAAAGCGCTGGCCCCGGCCCAGGCGAAGTCGGCGTTCGCCTTCCTGCGGGACCCCGGCAACATTCACCGCGCGGTCTCGCTCAGCCGGGAGCAGTTCCGTCACGCCTTCGCCAACGCCGTCTCCGAGGCGGACGCGGAGGCGCTCTTCGACGCCTGGACCATTCCGAGCCCCGCCCGGCCGCTGTTCCAGCTCGCCCTCGGCAACTTCACCCCGCACTCGGCGGCCCGGGTGAACACCGACAACGCGTCGCGCGGCCCGCTGCTCCTGATGTCCGGCAGGTTCGACCACACCGTGCCCGACGTGCTGACGCGGTCCACGTACAAGCAGTACCGGCACTCGCCGGCCGTCACCGAGTACCAGTGCTTCGAGGACCGCGGCCACTCCCTGGTCGTGGACCGCGGCTGGCCCGAGCTCGCCACCGCCTCCCTCACCTGGCTCGCCACCCACGCCCGCCCCATGGCGGGCGCCCGCTGACCCCTCTCGGGACGAGCCGACGCGTCAGCCGCGGCGTTCCCAGACGGTGACGCGGCGGCCGCGCAGTTGGTGGTCCTCGACCACCGTGAAGTGCGCGCGCAGGACCGCCGCCTTCGCCCTGTCACGCTCGGAGCTCGGCGGGCGGGCGACGGCGTCCGAGTCCGTGACCAGCAGGACCCGCCGCCGCTCCAGCAGGGCCGCACGGATCCGGGACGGGTCGGCCTCCTCGCCCTTCAGGGTCGCGGAGGCCGTGGGGCTCTCGGCCAGGGCCACGTCCGCCAGGTCCCGGAACGGGCCGGGGGAGACGAGGGCGGTGTCGCGTCGGGCGGCCGGTACGAAGAGCACCGCGTCCCCGGCGCGTCCCAGCCGGGCCACCTCACCGGCCACGGCCAGCACGTCGTCGACCCGGCTGGCCGGGGCCCGCTTGCCGAGTTCCACGGGCAGCAGGGCCAGCACCGCCACCCCCGCCACGGCCGGGACGAACAGTGCTGAGGCCCTCGGGCGGCGGGGCGCCAGGGCCCGGGCGCCCGCGCCCAGTGCGGCGCCGATCAACAGGGCCAGGCCCAGCATGCTGAACAGTACGTAGCGGTCCAGGAACAGGGGCTGCGCCAGCGACAGCCCGATCAGTCCGAGCTGCGGCACCGCCAGCAGGGGAAGCCCCACGGCGGCCACCGAGAGCCGGCCCCGGGCCGGTCGGTCCGCCCACGCCCCCAGGGCCCCGACGGCCAGCAGGATGCCCGGCCCGATCAACATGTGCCAGGTCAGCGGCGGTATCCAGGACACCTGGTCGGACTGACCCCGGCTGAACAGGATCAGCGGCAGGACCCCCGTCACCGCGCCCGCGGCGGCTCCCGCCCAGCGCAGCCACACGCCGCGTCCGGCCCGCACCCACCACAGGGTCACCGCGTGCGCGGGCAGCGCCAGGAGCGACAGCCAGTTCAGCAGGGCGCAGGCCAGCACGAGGAGCCCGTACGCCGTCCAGCGCGGCCACGTCCGTCGTCCGGGCCGCCCGGGTCCGTCCCGGACGAGGGACACCAGGAGCAGCGCCGACAGCGCGGCCCCGGCGGCGACCAGCGCGTAGGGCCGGCCCTCCTGGAGGTGGAACTGCACGGCGGGCAGCAGCCCGAGGGCCAAGCCGGCGCCCAGCCCGGTCGCGGGCCCGGACAGCCGGTCCCCGATCACGGCCACGCAGGCGGCGCCCGCCGCGACCGCGAGCACGGACGGCAGCCGCAACGTCGTCGTTCCGGCGCCGAACACCTCGAAGAGGCCGTGCATGAACAGGTAGTACAGGCCGTGCACCGCGTCCACGTTGCCGAGCATCGCCCATATCTCGCCCGTCGACCGGCGGGCGACCTGCCAGGTCGCCGCCTCGTCCCGCCACACGCTGTCCTGCCGGGAGAGCCCCCACGAACCGAGGGCCAGGGTCCACAGGACCGGCACCCACCGGACGAGGAGCGAAGGACGGCGGGCCGGCGCGACGTCGGGTATGTGGGATGTCATGAAGGCGCGCGGATCCTCGGTGGGGGTCGTCGGTGGAAGACACCAGTCTATGGACGACACGGACGGTTTCCGGACGCGGTGTTGTGCATGACGGAGCGTGAGTACCGGCCCACCCGCCCCTAGCCTCACCGCAGGAGCACGAACGAGGGGCGGTACCCGGTGAACTGGCTCATCCACGACTACCGCGAGAGCGATCTCGCAGCGGTGGTCCACCTGATCGACACCACGGCCGAGCTCGGCCAGGAGTCCGTCTTCTCCCTGGCCGAGTGCATCAGCGCCCTCACCGACCGGCAGCCCTGCGTGGTCGCCGTCCACCAGGGCGTCCCGATCGGGGCCGCGCTCGCCTGCGTCACGGGGGAGCGGGCCTGGGTGATGCGCATCGCGATCGCCTCCGGCTGGCGCGGCCGGGGACTGGCCAGCGCCCTGCTCGTCGAACTCGAGCGCCGGCTCATCGCCGCCCGCGTCGGCCGCATCGCGTACGTCCTGCCCGAGGAGGACATGCTCGGCGAGGGCCTCCTCAACGCCGGCTACACCCGGCAGCCCGCCGTCGCCTACTTCGAGAAGACGGAGCCGCTGCACGGGCCGGCCGCCGGCCTCCTCGACGACCTCGGCGGCCGGTTCCTGCCGAGCGACCTGTGGGACAAGGTCGCCGGGATGGAGAAGGAGAAGGACCTCATCGAGCGGCGCGTGGTGCTGCCGCTCGCCGAACCCGAACGGGCCGCGTCCCACGGGGTTCGCCCGCCGCGCGCCATCACCCTCTTCGGCCCGCCCGGAACCGGCAAGACCACCTTCGCGCGGGCCATCGCCTCCCGGCTCGGCTGGCCGTTCGTGGAACTGCTGCCGTCCCGTCTCGCGGACGAGGGCAACCTGGCCGCCGCGCTGCGCGACGCCTTCGCCCGGATCGCCGAACTGGAACGGGTGCTCGTCTTCATCGACGAGGTCGAGGAGATCGCGCCGGTGCGCACCGAGCCCGCGCAGCCGGGCGGGATCCACGGCGTCACGAACGAACTCCTCAAGCTGATACCCGGCTTCCGGGAGGGCGACGAACGGCTGCTGGTCTGCGCGACCAACTCGGTCCGCTCGCTCGACCCGGCGTTCCTGCGGCCCGGCCGCTTCGACTACCTGATCCCGATCGGCACCCCCGACGCCGGGGCGCGCGCCGCGATCTGGTCCCGGTACACGGCCGGACGCGCGGACGTGGACGTGGCGGCGCTGGTGGCGGCGACCGAACTGTTCACCCCCGCCGACATCGAGCACGCGGCGCGGATCGCGGCGCAGGTGTCCTTCGAGCGGGACCTCGAGGCCGTGGGCGCGAGGGGCGCCGCCGCCGCGCAGCTCGGCGCGGCCACGGGGGACTACCTGGCGGCGGTCGCCCAGTGCCGGCCCACGGTGACGCCGGCGATGACGGGCGAGTTCGAGGCGGACATCACCGCCCACGCCCGGTTCTGAACTCCGTCCCCCCGGTTGCGGCGGGGGGACGGAAACGAAGCGGCCCGCAGCCACTCCCCAAAGCGGCTGCGGGCCTCCCCGCGCGGACTTGGCATCCGCGCGGGACGGCCACGTTCCGGTTGGGGTGTGTCGCCGGCTGGAACGTGGCCCGCAGGGGTGCCGGAGGGCGTCCTGCACGCCCTCGTCAACACCTCCGAGTCAACCAGCGCAACGGTGGGCGGCGCTTCGGCCGGACGGCCTCGTCCGGCCGGCCGGAAGGACGGCCCCGGGCCACGGACCCGGGGCCGTCCCTTCCGGTCGGCCGGACGAGGGGGTTGCGGTCGAGCCACCCGCCGCACTCCCGCGTGGACCTCGACGGCGGCCTCGCCGTGATCAGGATGTCCGGACGGTCGGCCGCCGGACCCGCCGTCACGGCCGGCAGCGGTACGTGAACTCCACCGACGCGGTGCGCCGTACGGGCTCGATCAGCTGGAACTCGGCCTTCGCCGGATGGCTCCCCGTGCCCTGGAACGTCCACAGCAGGTGCAGCGCGGCTTGATCCCGGCCGCTGGGCACCCGTTCCGTGAGCTCCTGGGAGCGGGTCCCGTCACTGCGGACCCAGCGGTAGACGAGGGTGCCGGGGCGGCCGTTCGTCGAGACGAAGGCCACCACGTCGGCGGCGGCGTCGCAGTCGGGCCCCTGCGGGTCGGTGCTCACCTTGACGTCCCGTACTTCGACGGAGGGCCCGAACCGCTGCTGGCCCAGGTAGCCGAGGACGAGCGCCAGGACCACGACGGCGAGGGTGTACCGGCGCCAGCCGCCCCTGCGCGCGGGCGGCGCGAGCGGCGCCGCGACCAGCGGGAACGGGGCCGGCACGGCCGCCGTCACCCCGGGCCCGAACCGCAGCACGGACCCCTCGACCCGGTCGGGGGCCGCGTCGGCGGGCGGCGGGGGACCGGTGAACCAGTGACTGCCGAGGACCGTGGCGCTGTACTCCTCGTCATCGGCGTGCGATGCGCGGGACTCGTTCATCGCGGCGGCTCCGGCTGCTGGCAGCGGCGCAGCAACTGCGAGTCGGACGCCGAGGAGTTCCCGGCGGCGGGCTTGGTGGTGACCCGCACCCCGCCGTAGCAGCCGTTGCCCCGGCTGAAGGCGTGGGAGCGGACCACCGGGGCGAGGGAACCGGCCTGCACGACGAACGTCTCGCTGCCGTCGGCCGTGCTCAGGGCGCCGGGAGCGGTGCCGAGGAACCACTCCACCACCACGGTGACCGTGCCGGTGCCCTGAGCGGCGACCGACACCGTGGCGTCACCGCGGTAGATGCCCGGTGCCAGCGACACGTCGACCTTGGTCACCCGCAGTGTCGGGGTGGGGCTCGGCGTCGGCGTCGGCGTCGGCGACCAGGTCACCGTCGGCTTCGGGCTCACCGAATGGCTCGGACTCGGCGGGTGCGGGGCCGCGTACGAGGGCGACGGCGTCGCGGACGCGGAGGGCGACGGCGACGGCGAGGCCGACGGGGACGTGCTCGGGGACGTGGAAGGGCTCGGGCCGGCGGACACCGTCGCCGACGGGGCCGGGTGCGGGGAGGCGCCGCCCGGCGGGGACGGGCGCGTCGTGGCGAAGTCGCTGAGCGCGGACGCACCCGGCGGGGTGCCGCCGATGGCGTCGGTCGTGAGCACCAGGAGCGCGCCCAGCACCAGCGCCAGACCGGTCGCCAGCCAGCCGCCGCGCCCCGGAGCCCAGACCGACGGGCCGCCGACCGAGGTGGTGGCCACCGCGGTGGTGCCCGCCGCCGCGGCTCCCGCCGACGGGAACAGCAGCGGCAACAGGGCGGCCAGCGCCGCCAGCTTGCGCTGCCCGCGCTCCTCCCACTGCGGCCCGTAGGCGGCCAGCGCGACGTCCTCCAGCTCGGCGACGAAGGCCTCGGCGTTCTCCGGACGCTGCTCGGGCAGCTTGGCCAGACCCCGTCGGATCAGCGGGCGCACCGGCTCCGGGGCCTCGGTCTCCGGTACCGGTGCCTCGATGTGCTGGACGGCGAGCTCCGCGAAGTTCTCCCCGTCGTACGGCTTGCGGCCCGTCAGGCATTCGAAGAAGGTCGCCGTCGCCGCGTACACGTCCGCCGTCGGCGAGGCCGGCCGGCCCTGCCACTGCTCGGGGGCCATGTACGCGGGCGTGCCCGCGACACCGGGCGTCGTGCCGCGCCCCGCCGCGATCCCGAAGTCCACGAGCTTGGAGGAGCCGTCCGCGGCGACCAGCACGTTCTCCGGCTTGTAGTCGCGGTGGACGACACCGGCCCGGTGCGCGGCCGCCAGCCCCAGCAAGGAGCCCTTCAGCACCACCAGCGCGGCCTCCGGCTCGGAACGGCCGGACTGCTTGAGCAGCGCGCGCAGGGAGATACCGTCGACCAGTTCCATCACGATCGCGGCGCCGCCCGGCGCCTCGACGTATTCGTACAGGCCCACCACGTACGGGGAGCCGAGGCCGCCGAGGAGCCGCGCCTCCGCCCGGAACTCCCGGACGAAGGCGGGGTCCTCGCGCAGCCTGTCGCTCAGGTACTTCACGGCGACCGCGGTGCCCGTCCCGTCGTGGACGGCCAGCACCACCCGCCCGCTGCCGCCCGCCCCGAGCTCCCGTACCTCGCTGTATCCCGGTACCGTCCACTCACCGCTCATCGTTCGCCCCCCACCCGTGGCATCGCCGCATCCCGCACCCGTCGTACCCGACCGGCCACCACCAGGGACACGTTTCCGCCACGGCTGGTTCCCAACCGGGAGGGGCGTCTCGCAGCGGTGTGCGGTCAGGCCGCGGCCGCGAGCGCGCCGATCATGGCGTGCAACCGGTCGGCCGCGGCCCGGCCGAAGGACGGGTCGTTGATGTGGGTGTCGTAATCGTGGATCCGGGCCGCGCTGCCCCGCAATCCTTCGCGCAGCGCCGAGAACAGGGCCCGGTCCGCGCCGGGGTCATGGTAAGGCCCGCCCGGGGCGCCGAGCGTCGACAGTCCGCGCAGTGGGACGCAGACCTCCGTCGGCCCCGTCGAGCCCCGCAGTTTGGCCGCGACCCGACGGCCGAGCTCCGCGCACTCGGACTCGGTGGTTCGGATCACCGTGATCGACGGGTTGTGGACGCGCACCCGGCGGTAGCGGGCCCGTTCCGGCAGGCTCTCCAGCGGCCCGAACTTCACCATGTCCAACGCCCCCAGGCTCACCACCTGCGGGACCCCCGCCCGCCCGGCCGCGGTGAGCCGGTCGGGTCCGGCGGTCAGGATGCCGCCGCACAGGTCGTCGGCGAGCTCGCTGAGGGTGAGGTCCAGCACGCCCGCGAACACGCCCTGGCCGGCCAGGGTCTCCAGGGTGCGGCCGCCGGAGCCGCTGACGTGGAAGACGAGCACCTCGTAGCCCAGCTCCGTCAGCCGCTCCCGGGCCGCGTCCACCCCGATGGTGGTCACGCCCGCCATGCTGGCCGCGACGAGCGGACGGGGACCCGACCCGAGCCGGGCCGGTCGGCCGGGGTCCCCGGCGGTGCGGGCCCAGCCCTTCGCCATCCCGGCCACGGCCTCCACCGCGTTGGCCAGTACCGGGGCGGAGACGCTGTTGATCCCCGCGATGTCCACGACGCTGTACATCATCGTGAGGTCCGAGGAGCCGACGTACGGGGCCACGTCCCCGGACGCCATCGACGAGACCATCACCTTCGGCACGCCCAACGGCAGGGCCCGCATCGCGCGGCTCGCGATGGAGGTGCCGCCGCTGCCCCCGATCGCGAGGACCCCGTGCAGCCGACCCTCGGCGTGCAGCCGTAACAAGGTCGCCTCGGCCCCCTTGGCCATCGTGGTCACGGCCGCGCCCCGGTCGGCGGCCGCGCGCAGGTGCGCCAGTTCCGTTCCCGCTGCCCGGGCGACCGCTTCACGCGGCACGTCCGCGGGCACCTTCGGTTCTCCCATGATCCCGGTATCGACCAGGATCACCTCGACGCCGGCGCGCGACAGCCTCTCGCGCAGCCAGCCGTACTCGACACCCTTGGTGTCCAGGGTTCCCACCAGCACGACGTTCGTCATATGTGCAATGTCCATGCAGGTGGGGTTTGTTGGCAAGTAAAGGTCGGGTCAACCCTTCAGAAGTCCCAACAGTCGCTCCAGGAACGGGATTTGAGATGCCATCAGCTTGTTTCTGGCCACCGGGGGAGCGAACCAGGCCACCTGGTCCAGTTCGGGGAACTCCTCCTCGCGGCCCGAGTGCGGCGGCCACTCCATCGTGAAGGTCCCGGGCACCATCAGCGCGGGGTCGAGGTCCGCCTCCACCGCCCAGATGGTCACCAGCTTGCCGCTCGTCAGCCGTACGTCGCCCAGCGGCAGGTACTCGCCCTCCGGCGGCGGCAGCCCGATCTCCTCGGTGAACTCCCGGCGGGCCGCGTCACGCGGGGTCTCGTCCGGCCCGTACTCGCCCTTCGGGATGGCCCAGTCCCCGGCGTCCCGCCCCGACCACAGCGGACCGCCCATGTGTCCCAGCAGCACCTCGATCGCGGGGCCGGGATCCCCGGCGGCTCCGTCGGCCCCGGCGGTGGTCCGCCGGAAGAGGAGCAGGCCGGCGCTGCGTTTGTGGCGTTTCGGTCCCGTCATGGACCCATGTATGCCCCGCCCCGGTCGCGCTCAATGATCGGGGCGGGGCGGGCGTCAGTGCGGGTGGGGTCCCTGCCGGTGCACCGGGCCGTGGGCGTCGGCGCAGTGCCCGTCGCCCGCCTGGTCCTCGCCCGCCCGGCCCACCGACAGCAGCGCGTCCTGGACGTGGTCCACCTGGAGGGTGGTGTGGGTGATCCCGTACTCCTTCTCCAGCAGCGCCTCCAGGTCCCGGCGCACCGCGTGGCAGTCGCCCGCCGGCTCCACCAGCACGTGCGCGGACAGCGCCGCCTGCCCCGAGGTGATCGTCCAGATGTGCAGGTCGTGGACCTCCGTCACCGGCGGCTGTCCGGCGAGTCGGTCGCCGACCGCGTCCGGGTCCAGATGGGCCGGCGCCGCCTCCAGGAAGATCCGCCCGGACTCGCGGACGAGCCCGTAGCCCGCCTTGACCATCAGTACGACCACCACGAGCGAGGCGATGGAGTCGGCCTGCCGGAAACCGGTGGTCAGCACGATCAGGCCGGCCACCGCCGTCCCGATGAAGGCGAACAGGTCGTTCAGGATGTGCTGGTAGGCGCCCTCCACGGCCAGCGAGGACCGGTTCGCCCGGGAGATGCACCAGGCCGCCGCCACGTTGACGACGATGCCCGCCAACGCCGTCACCAGCACCAGCCCGCCCTCCACCGGCGGCGGATCGAACAGACGTCGTACCGCCTCGTACGCCAACCACACCGCCAGCAGCAGCAGCGTCAATCCGTTGGCCTGCGCCGAAAGTATCTCGGCGCGCTTGAGGCCGAACGTGTAACCGCCGCGGGCCGGACGGGCCGCCAGCCGCATCGCGATCAGCGCCAGCACGATCGAGACGGCGTCCGTCAGCATGTGCGCGGCGTCGGAGATCAGCGCCAGCGAATGCGCCATGACGCCGATGACCACCTCGATCGCCATGAACCCGCAGATCAGGGCCAGGGCGATGGCCAACCAGCGGCGGTCGGCGTCCGGGTCGACCCCGTGGGAGTGACCGCCGGGGCCGTGCGCGTGGGCGCCCTGACCGTGCTCGGCGTGCTCACGCCCGGCGGGGCCCCGGCCCTCCCGGCCGCCTCGCCCCGGGTGTCCGTGCTCGTGCGCGTGCTCGTGCGCGCTCATCGCTTCCCCCGTCTTTGTTCGCCGTTTGTTCGGTTCCGACGCGTGAAGTGAAGCGCACCGCGACGAGATCGGCAAAGGCTGCAACGGGGACCGTTGTCATTACCTTTAACACGCCCCTGACCTGCTGTTATGCCGGCAGCGCAGGATCATGGGAAAATCTGTCCATGGTCCAGCGCCCCGGTGTGCCGACCCCACCCGAACTCGTCCTGGAAACCGCCCGCGGCTCCACCGAGATGAGCCCGGAGCGGACCTACCACGTCGGCCGCGACCCCCTGTGCGAGATCTGTCTCGACGACGCCCGCGTCTCCTGGCACCACGCGGTACTGCGCCCCGACGGCGACCACTGGACCGTCGAGGACGAGGGCAGCACCAACGGCACCTGGGCCGACGGCCACCGCGTCCACGCCTGGAACATCGGCCCCGGCAGCGAACTGCGCTTCGGCAGCCCCCAGGACGGCCCGCGCGTCATCCTCGTCGGGCGCACGCCCCCCGCGCCCACCCCCGTCGACGCCCCCGCCCAGCCCTCGGGCGTCTTCGCCCCCGCCCTGACCGGCACCTTCCGCCGCCCCACCAGCGTCCGGCCGGTGCCCGCGCGGACCGCCGTGACGATCGGCCGGGACCCCGCCAACGACCTCGTCCTCGACGACCTCGTCGTCTCCCGCCGGCACGCCGAACTGCGCGCCCTCGCCGACGGCGGCTACGAGATCGCCGACCTCGGCAGCCACAACGGCACCTACCTCAACGGAGCACCCGTCGAACGGGCGCCCGTCACCGACGGCGACATCGTCGGCATCGGACACTCCGCGTTCTGCCTCGTCGGCGACCGGCTCGAGGAGTACGTCGACACCGGCGAGATCTCCCTCGACGTCCAGGACCTCGCCGTCACCGTCGACCACGGCCGCAAGACCCTCCTCGACCACGTCTCCTTCCCCGTCGGCGCGAAGTGCCTGCTCGCCGTCATCGGCCCCAGCGGCGCCGGCAAATCCACCCTGCTCGGCGCCCTCACCGGCCTGCGCCCCGCCGACCACGGCAGCGTTCTCTACGACGGCCGCGACCTCTACCGCGACTACGCCGAGCTGCGCAGCCGCATCGGCCTCGTCCCCCAGGACGACATCCTGCACGCCCAACTCACCGTCCGGCGCGCCCTCACCTACGCCGCCGAACTCCGCTTCCCCCAGGACACCGCCAAGGCCGAACGGCAGGCCCGGGTGGACGAGGTGATCGGCGAACTCGGCCTCGTACAGCGCGCCGACCAGCCCATCCACAGCCTCTCCGGCGGCCAGCGCAAACGCGTCTCCGTCGCCCTCGAACTGCTGACGAAACCCTCCCTGCTCTTCCTCGACGAGCCCACCTCCGGCCTCGACCCCGGCATGGACCGCTCCGTCATGCACATGCTGCGCGGCCTCGCCGACGACGGCCGAACCGTCATCGTCGTCACCCACAGCGTGCTCAGCCTCGACGTCTGCGACCGGCTGCTGGTCCTGGCGCCGGGCGGCCGGACCGCCTACTACGGTCCGCCCGGGCGGACCCTGGACTTCTTCGGCTTCACCCAATGGCCCGAGGCCTTCGAAGCCTTCGAGAACGAGCGGGACCGCGACTGGGCCGGCCAGTACGCGGCCTCGCCCGAGCACCGCAGGTACGTCACCGGGACCGTCCGTCCCCCGCTGCCCGGTGGAACCCGGCCCGCCACCGCCGTCGCGCCGCGGCCCACCCCACAGAGCCGGCGCTCCCAGCTCTCCACGCTGATCCGGCGCTACGCCGCCGCCCTCGGCGCCGACCGCACCTTCCTCGCCATCATGATCGCGCTGCCGTTCGTGATGGGCGCCATGGCCCGCGCCCTCGCCGGCTCCACGCTGACCAGGGACTCGGCGATCAACGCCCTGCTGATCCTGTGCGTCGGCGGCGTCCTGACGGGCGCCGCCAACGCGGTCCGGGAACTCGTCAAGGAACGGGTGATCTACCAGAGGGAACGCGCGGTCGGGCTCTCCAGATCGGCCTACCTGATGTCCAAGGTCGTGGTGCTCGGCGCCATCACCGTCGCGCAGGCCGTGGTCCTCACCTTCGTCGGCCTCTTCGGCGTGAACCTCGGCGCACCCGGCGGCCGAGGGGTGTTCCTGCCGCCGCTCCTGGAGATCACCGTGGCCGTCGCCCTGCTGTCGTTCACCGCGATGATGCTCGGGCTGCTCGTCTCCGCCCTCGTGAAGAAGGAGGAGGTCACCATGCCCCTGCTGGTCCTCCTCGCCATCGTGCAGGTGGTCTTCTGCGGGGCGCTCCTGCAACTCGACGGGGTCCCCGTCATCGAACAGCTCGCCTGGCTCGTCCCCTCGCGCTGGGCGCTCGGCGCGATGGCCGCCACCCTCGACCTCGCCCGGATCGTGCCCGGCCCGCTCACCGACGACCCCCTGTTCGCCCACTCCGCCGGGGTGTGGCTGCTCGACATCGGCATGCTGGTCGCACTGTCCGTGCTGTTCGGGGTCCTGGTCTCCCGGCTGCTGCGGCGGCACGAGCCCGCGATCATGCGGAAGTAGGCGCCGGTGAACAGCGCACCGGGCACGCCCGGCGCCGGATTCCGGCCCACGCACGTCGTCCCGGGCGACGGACTGCCCGCCTGGGAGGCCCCCGACCCGAACCGGCCCACCGCGGCCCTCGACGCCTTCCTCCCCGTGCAACTGCTGTCCCGACAGGGCGCGTGGGGGGAGGTCCTGTGCTCCAACGGATGGTCCGCCTGGGTCGACGGACGGCTCCTGGTGGCGGTCCCGCAGCCGCCCCCGACGGTGGGCCGGCCCCTCGAACGGACCGAGGACCCCGGGCCGCTGCTCGCCCGTACCGCCGAGGCGCTGGAGCGCGTCCGCCGGGCCGGCGCCGACCTCGCGGCGGGCCGCCTCGACGGTGACGGCGTCCGCCGCGCCACGCTCGGGCTGCGGGCCGGCGTCGTCCTCGACGGGGACCGGCTGTGGATCTACGACGAGTCGGCGGGACGGTGGATGTACGCGGACGGGAGCCGCCTGACGACGTACGCGGTCGACGCGGAACCGGCGGCTCCGCCCGCGCCGGAGCCGCCGTCGCCCGGACCCGACCCCGGGGCAGGGGCCGACGTACGCGAAGTGCCGCACGCCCCGACCCGCGTCACCGGGACGCCCGACGGGGGCGGGTCGTGACGGGCGCCGCCGACGCGGCGCGCGGCCGGCCCTCCGGGCTGCCGGGGCGCCGGATCGCCGGGTACCTCGTCGAGGACGAGATCGGCCGGGGCGGCATGGCCGTCGTCTACCGGGCGAGGGACCTGCGCCTGGACCGGACGGTCGCGCTGAAGGTGCTGGCCCCGGAGCTGGCCCGCAACGACGCCTTCCGCGGGCGCTTCGCCCACGAGTCGAAGGTCGCGGCGGCCATCGACCACCCGCACATCGTGCCGGTGTTCGAGGCGGGCGAGGCGGAGGGGCTCCTGTACATCGCGATGCGGTACGTCGCCGGACAGGACCTGCGCGCCCTCCTCGACCGGACGGGCCCGCTGCCCATGCCGACGGTGGCGCGGATCGCGGGCCAGGTCGCGTCCGCGCTCGACGCGGCGCACGCCCACGACCTGGTCCACCGGGACGTGAAACCCGGCAACATCCTCGTCGCGGAGGGCACGGACGGCGACCACCCCGAGCACGTCTACCTCACCGACTTCGGACTGACGAAGAAGTCGCTGTCGCTCACCGGGTTCACGACGGTCGGACAGTTCGTCGGGACCCTCGACTACGTGGCCCCGGAGCAGATCTCCGGCAAGCCGGTGGACGGCCGTTGTGACGTCTACGGGCTGGGCTGCGTGGTCCACGAGATGCTGACGGGCGGGCCGCCCTTCCGCCGCGACGACGACCTCGCCCTGCTGTGGGCCCACCAGTACGACCCGCCGCCGCCCCCCTCGGAGGAGCGCCCGGAGCTGCCCCCGGAGGTCGACGCCGTGCTGGCGAAGGCGCTCGCGAAGTCGCCCGAGGACCGCTGGGACGGCTGCCTGGACTTCATCGCGGCCCTGCGCGCCGCAGGAGCCCGTACGGCGGGCGGGCGGGGGCCGGGGCCCGCCCGGGATCCCGCCGGGGAAGCCGCCCGGGACGCCCCCGCGCCGCCGTCCTGGGCGCTACCGGTGTTCGGGCCGGAGCCGCGGGGCCGGCGGGCCGGGCCCTCATGATCGGGCGGGTGCCCCGGCCGGGACCCGGCGGCGCAGGGGGCGGGCCGGCAGGGCGCCGAGGAAACCGGCCACCGCACCCCACAGGAGGGCCAGACCGACGGTGCGCAGCAGCATCGGCGTGAACTCGACGGTGCCGCCCAGGCCGTCGCCCGCGCCGATGCCCAGCAGGGACAACCCGAACTGCGCCTGGACGCGGGCCAGCAGGCACACGGTCAGGGTGCCCAGGGCCAGCGCCACGGCCAGGTGGAGGGCGTGCTGCCGCGGGCGCACGTGGACGGGGGAGCGTACGGCGGCCAGCACGCCCGCGCCGAGCAACAGGACGACCGCCACCGGCACCAGCCACCAGGCCCGGGCGTCCCGCTCGGCGAGGGAGGCCACGTCCACCGTGGACAGCTCCGGCCCGCGCAGGGCCTCGTCCAGCAGCCGCGGCATCGGCAGCCCGAAGGGTCCCTCGGCCCGGCCCCGCCAGGCCCCGCCGAAGCCGAGGGTGAGCGCGGGCCAGACGAGGTTCGGCAGCCCCAGCAGGAGCACGGCCAGGGTCCGGTCGGCGTGCCCCTGGGTGAGGGCGACCACCACGCCGACACCGAGGCCGAGGACCACGTACGCGAGGAGCAGCAGGGTCGTGGCGAAGGCGGCCGGACGCACGGCCGCGTGGAAACGGACCAGCCCGGCCGGCAGCGGTGCGCGCCGGGAGATCAGCAGGGAGATCAGCAACAGGCCGAGGATCCAAAGGAGTCCGAAGAAGAGGGTCGCGGGCAGGTCGGCGCGGAAACCCACCGTCGGGGCGGAGTCGAGGAGTTCGCCGATGTCACCGAGCGGCGAGTCGCCCGTGCTCAGGCCGAAGTCCTGGCGGGCGAGGAGGGCGACGCCGAGCAGCGCGAGCAGCCACAGGACCGTCAGACGGGCCGCACGGAGCAGGAGTTCGGCCGGTCCGGCGACCGCCCGGTTGTGCAGGGGGCGCAGGAAGAGGGCGCCCGTGGTGAGCGCGCCCGCGAGGGCGACCGACAGGGGGAGCACGGACAGGCTCGCGTCCGCCTCGGCCAGGAACCCGGCCCCGCCGGACACCTCCACCGCGCCACCGGCCGCCATCACCACCACCGCGGCCACCACCCGGGGGAACGCCCCCTCCGGCAGACCGCCCGCGCCCGCGCAGGCGAGTCCGACCGCGGCCACCGCGGCCATCACCACGAAGCCCACCACGACGGCGAAGAGGGCGTCCCGCCAGACCCTCGGAGAGGTACGGATCACCCTGCAACGGTAGGCACTCCCGGCTTGCGGCCACCACCCGAACGACGCAGACAATGGTGGGCAGAAGCGCGAAAAGTCCGGATACCTCCCCGCTCGTCGGCGGCACGTTCGCTTGGGAAGAGAGCCTGTGACCACGCAACCCTCCGGCGAACGTCCGCCGCAGCCGAACCAGCCGCCGTCCGGGGCACCTCCGTCGTCGGGGGGTCCTTCCCCGGGGGGCCCGGGAGCCCCGTCGGGACCGCCCTCCGGGCCGCTCTCGGGCGGCGGGCAGGGGGCGCCGCCCCCGCAGGGCCCGCCCGCGCCGCCCGGCGGCGGCCCTTCCGGGAGGCCCTGGTGGCGCTCCCGGCGCGGGGCGGCAGCGGCGATCGTCGCGCTGGCCGCCGTCGCGGCCCTGGTCGTGGTGCTGACCCGGCCCGGCGGCGGGGGTACGCCCACCCCCGACCGGGCGGGCGCCGAGGTGTTCCTCCAGCCGGCCGCCGCGACCGGACCCGACCCGTTCACCGAGTCGACGGCCGCCGCTGAGGCCGTCGCGCCGCCCGCGAGCCGGCCGCCGGGACCGTCCACGTCACCCACACGGAGTACTGGCGCTCCCGTCGGCATCCGCAGTGTCACCGGGTCCACCCCGGGCCTGTACGGCGGCACGAAGAACGTGGCCAGCTGCGACGTCGAGAAGCAGATCGCGGTGCTGTCGGCGGAGCCCGCCAAGAACGCCGCCTTCGCCTCCGCGCTCGGCCTCCGACCGGCCGCCGTACCGGCCTACCTGCGCTCCCTGACCCCCGTACGGCTCGCCCTGGACACCCGCGTCACCAACCACGGCTTCCGCGACGGCAGGGCCAACCCCTACCAGGCGGTGCTCCAGGCCGGGACGGCCGTCCTCGTGGACGACCGGGGCGTGCCCCGGGTGCGCTGCGCGTGCGGGAACCCGCTCGGGGCGGCCGTCGCGCTGACGGCGGACGCGAAGCGGCAGGGGCGGCCGTGGAACTCCTACCAGCCGCAGAACGTGGTGGTGATCGCCCCGTCGGCGACCATCGTCAACAAGATCGTCATCTACGACCACCAGGACCGCCGCTGGTTCGAGCGCGAGCGGGGCGCCGACCCGCGGCCCGACAGGCCCGTCCCGCCGCCGGTCATCCCCACCCCGAAGTACACGACGCCGCCGGTGAGTCCGCCCGTGAGCCCGCCGGTGAGTCCGCCGGTGACGCCGCCCGCGTCGGACGGTTCGCCGCCCGTGACGTCCCCGCCCGTCACCGATTCGGACAGCCCGCCCGTCACCGATTCCGACAGCCCGGACGGGTCGCCGTCGGACGGCCCGGACGGTTCGCCCTCCGACAGCCCCGGGGACACGCCCTCCGACGAGTCCTCCGCCTCGCCCGAGGACTCCCCGGCCGATTCGCCCGACGGATCGTCCCCGAACACCTCCGACGGCCCCTCGACGCAGTCACGGGCACCCGGGCTCAGGGACGACTCCGGCACCCCGACGGGGACGCCGGAGTCGGGGCCGGCGGACCGGCCGAAGCAGGAACGGGCCGGTACCCCGACGGTCACCGGTACCGCGACGGTCACCGGTACCCCGACCGGCACCGGTACCGCGACCGTCCCGCCCTCCCGGGACTGACCCGCTCGGCGGCGCCCGGGGCGGTGGGCTCGCGCAGGTTCCCGGGTTCGTGCGGGTCGGCGGCTCGTGCACCTCGTAAGGCTCGTGCACGGGCGGGGGCCGGGGACGGATCGGGCCGGTCAGCCGAGGGAGGCGCCGAAGGTGCCCGCCATGGCCTCGTCCTTCGCGACGGTGAGCTTCCCCCGGTGGCTGACCTCGACCTGGTAGAAGCGCGCGCCCTTCGGCACGTCGGCGACGGATACCGGGAAGGCGCAGGTCAGCCCCGTCCGGGTGCCGTCGCCCAGCGAGCCGGTGGCCACCACCTTGCCGGCGTCGTCGTACACGGTCACCGAGGTTCCGGTCCGGATGTCCTTGTAGCCGCCCTTGCCTGCGCACCCGTTGTCGGTGAGGGAGAGGAAGCCGTCGCTGTCGCTCAGGGCCATCGTCCCGGTCAGGGTGAACGTCTGCGCCGAACCGTCGCCGCCCCACGGCAGCGACCAGACGAACACCGCCCCGGCGAGGAAGCCGAGCAGACCCGTCCCGACGGGCAGGAGCCACCGCCGGGACGCCTTCGCCGGACCGGACCCGGCCGGGAAAACGATCGGCGCCGCGATCGGCGGGGCGGGCGGTACCGGGGGGACGGGCGGTCCCGGCTGCGCCGGTACCGTCGGGGCGGCCGGGGCTGCGACCGTGGTGACCGCCGGGGATTCGTCGAGCCCTGCGGGGCCGCTCGGGACGGTGTTCCCGGTCGGATCCGGGGGCGAGGCGTCGGTGTCCGTCAAGGCGGTGCTGCTCCTTCTGCCGGGCGCACCGGCTCCGCAGCCGGCACAGGAGCGGCAGTGTGCCGGAAAGGCGACACCCCGGTCCACCGGCGTCCGTCCCTCGATCGGGGCGCCGGCGCGCCCTGCGCATGCCGGGGACGGGGTAACAGTGAGACCCTTGCTGCATGGACCAACGGGGACGAAACCCCGAGGTCGACTGGCCCGCGCGGCCTGATCTGAGCCTCGCGCTCAACCGCATGGGTACCTTCGACTGGGATCTCGACAGCGGGCGCATGCACTTGGACGCCACCGCGCTCGATGTGCTCGACCTGCGCCCGGAGGAGTTCGACGGAACTCCGGCCGGGCTGCGCGCCCGCGTCGCCCCGGGCGAGGAGGAGCGGTACGACAGGCGCGTCGTGCAGGCCCTCCAGGACGGCCGCAGTCACTACGGGGTCTACTTCCGCAGCCCCCGCGCGGGCGGCGACACCGCCTGGATCCACCTCCAGGGCCACATCCTGAGGGACCCGGACGACCGCCCGTACCGGATCATCGGCATCCTCCGCGACGCCGCCCGCGACCCCGGTGAGCCCGGCGCCACCGGCGAGCGGGACGAGGGGCGGCGCCGGATGACCGGCGTCGTCGAACGGACCACCGCGATCCTCGCCCACGCCCGCACCGTCAACGACGTGACCGACGTCCTCAAGGACCGCGAGGCCCTCGGCCACCTCGGCGCCGTCAGCGTCATGCTCGGGGTCGTCGACGGCGGCCGGATCCATCTGGTCGCCGAAGGACAGCTGGGCACCTACGTCCCGGAGATCGAGTACACGCGCATCGACGCCCGGTTCCCGATGAGCGAGGCCGTACGGACCCTGCAGCCCGTCTACATCTCCTCCCGGGAGGAGTTCCAGCGGCGCTACCCGCAACTGTGGCCGTACATCGAACCGCTCTCCGTGCGCAGCGGCGTCTACCTGCCGCTGATCGCCCAGGGGCGGCCCGTCGGCGCGCTCGGGCTGCTCTACACGCGGGACGGGGACTTCACCGCCGAGGAACGCAACCTCCTCGTCGCCCTCGCCAGCGGCATCGCGCAGAGCCTCCAGCGGGCGATGCTGTTCGAGCAGGAACACGACCTCGCCGAGGGACTCCAACGGGCCATGCTGCCACGTCGCATCCCGGAGGTGCCGGGCGCGCGGATCGCCGTGCGCTACCGGGCCGCCCGGATGGGCCGGGACATCGGCGGGGACTGGTACGACGTCATCCCGCTCGGCGCGGGCCGCGTCGGCGTGATGATCGGCGACGTCGAGGGCCACGACACGGACGCGGCCGCCGTCATGGGCCAACTGCGCATCGTGCTCCGGGCGTACGTGCTGGAGGGGCACACGCCCGGCACGGCGATGGCCCGCGCCTCCGCCTTCCTGCGCGAACTGGCCACCGACCGCTTCGCCACCTGCACCTACGCCGAGGTCGACCTCAACACCGGCATGCTGCGCATGGTCCGGGCCGGTCACCTCGACCCCGTCGTGCGGCGCGGCGACGGCAGCTGCCACCGCATCCAGGTCGCGGGCGGCCTCCCGCTGGGCCTGCCCCCGCGCGACCGGCAGGGCACCGGGTCCGGTTACCCCGTCACGTCCCTCGAACTGCACCCCGGGGACACCCTGCTGCTCTGCACCGACGGCCTGATCGAGCGGCCCGGCGGCGACCCCGAGGCCGGCATGCGGGAGCTCATGGACACCGCCGGCGCGGGCCCCGCCGACGTCGAGGAACTCGCCGACGTGTTGTGCGACCTCGTCGGGGACGCGGGCGGCGGGGACGACATGGCGCTGCTCCTGCTGCGCCGGCGGGGCGCCGCCGTCCCGCGCGGCGGAGGCCCGCTGCACCAGCGGCTGACGCCCGGCGATCCCGAGGGGCCGGCGATGGCCCGCCACCTGATCCGGGCCGCGGTCGCCGCGTGGGGCGCCCGGGAGAGGGCCGACGAGATCGAGCTGGCGGCGGACGAGCTGATGACCAACGCCCTGGTCCACACCGACGGCGGTGGGCACGTCGTCATGTGGCTGACCGCGGGGGGCCGCATCCGCATCGAGGTTGAGGACACGAGCAGTGCCCTGCCGAGGCGCCGGGAGGCGGGGGACTGGGCGGTGTCGGGCCGCGGCCTGATGCTGGTGGACCGGCTCGCGGACGAGTGGGGCGTGGAGCCGCGCGGCAGCGGCAAGAGCGTGTGGTGCGAGTTCGACGTCCCGACGCCGGGCCCGGCGCCGGTGCCGGTGCCGACGGAGCCGGGGGTGGGGTCGGGTGCGGGTCCCGTGCCGGGTGCGGGTGCGGGTGCGGGGCGGGGCCCCGGGACGGGGCCGGCGGGGACGGGGCTGGCGCGACCCGAACCGGAACCCCCGTCCGAGCCGGCCAGCACGCCGCAGGTGGCGTGGGACGACTGAACCCCCTTCCGCCCGGGGGCTGTTCACCCTGGTGTGCGCCGAGGTCCGCTCCACCCCGCCGCGCGGGGCAACCGTCCGCAGCCGCGGCGAAGTTCGTGCGCGAGCCACGGCCAAGGGCCTTCGGCAGCCGCGTCGTGCGACCGTCGACCCGCCGTCGGAGCGGGCGGGTGGCCCGCGGCGACATCGCCGGGTGGCCTCGGTAGCCCAAGGGGGGCGCAGGCTGTGCCCCCGGCGACGATCGCGGGTGCGGTGCGTCCTCGGCGTGCCCGTCCCGCGTCGGCCGGTCGGCGTGTGGGGGAGCGCCCGTCCGCCGGGCGGGCGGGGCGCGTCGTACGGGGCCGGCCGGGCCGGGCCGGAGGTCGGGGGCGTGGGTCTCGCGGCGCGGCACGGGCGGCGCGGCAAGGGCGGCGCGCGGCAAGGGCGGCGCGGCATGGGCCGCCTGGCACGGGCGACGCGGCACGGGCGGTGTGTGCGTTGCGTCCTGACGGGCAGTCCGCTCGACGCGTTTCCCAGCGTGGTGGTGACCTTCGGCGGGGGACGGAGGCGAGCGTCAAGAGGGGCGCACGGAGTCGGGACGCCCCGGCGCCCGTTGGCCGCGCCGGCCCGGCGGCAAATGGCTGAACACGCCACCACCGGGCGGGCGGACGACCCGATCGTCCTACGAAGTGACCGATGCTGCCTGGATGCCGAGCCTCCGCCCGCTGCTGCCCGCCCTGCTCGCCGTGGCCCTCGCGGCCCCCACCCACGCCGCGGGCTCCGGGGCGCGGGCACATCCGGAGCGCCTCGCGGCTCGGGCTGCCCCTACGGAGAGCGAGCGGCTCCCGTACGCGGCGGCCGGCGGACCCTTCGTGAACGCGCGGGTCCAGGGACAGCCGCCGTTCCCCGCAGCGTCCGCGCTACCGCTGCCTCCGGCGTTCTCGGCAGCGTCCGCGCTCCTGGCGCCTCCGGCGTTGCCCGGGGCTGCCGCGTACCGGGCCGTCCCGGGACTTCCCGGGTGCCTGACGGCTGCCGCGCTCCCGGCGGCCTCGGTGTTGCCCGGGGCTTTCGGGTACCGGGGTCTCCCGGGGCTCGCCGGGTGCACGGCGGTTGCCGCGTTTCCGGCGGCTTCGGTGTTGCCGGGAGCTTCCGGGTACCGGGCCGTCCCGGGACTTCCCGCGTTCTCCGTGGCTGCCGCGTTCCCCGCGGCCCCCGCGCCCCCGGCGGAGCCCCGGACACCCGGCGACGGGGTGGAGACCGCTCGGGCGGGGCGGTCGGTGGCGCCGGGGGTGCGGCTGGAATCGTACGACCGGCTCGAGGGGGATCGGTGGCTTCGGATCGACGAGTTGGTGGCCGACCTCGGGGCGGGGAGCGGGGTACGGGCCGAGTACCTGGGCGGCGTCGGGCCGGCCACCGTCGCCGAAGCAGCCGCCCGGCACGATGCAGGGCCCGGGCGGCGCGTCGTCGCCGCCGTCAACGGGGACTTCTTCGACATCCGGGCCACCGGAGCCCCCCTCGGCCCGGGTGTCCGCGCGGGCCGGCTGCTGCACTCCGCCTCGCCCGGACCCGGAGGCGGGGCCGCCGTCGGGTTCGGGGCGGACGGCAGGGGCCGGGTGCTGCGCCTCGTGGCGGCCGGCACCGTCACCCTGCCGGGCGGTCCGGCCCGCCCCCTGGCCGGGTTCAACGCCGCGCGGCCCCCGGCGGAGGGCTACTCCGCCTACACCGCCGCCTGGTCGGGCACCATCCTTCCCGCCCCGGCCCCCGGCCCCGGCGCCCTGGTCGAACTCCGCGACGGTGTGGTCGCGGCGCCCGCCCGGACCCCGCTCCGGTCCGCCCGGCCGCAGCGCCCCGCACCCGGCACCACCTTGCTGTTCGCGAGCGGTGAGCGGCAGACGGCCGCCCTCGCCGCGCTCCGCCCCGGCGACCGGGTGACCGTCGCCGCACGGCCCGTACCGGCCTCCGGGCCGGTTCCCGCGGTCGCCGTCGGGGGCCGCGAGCCCCTGGTCGTCGACGGGAAGCCGCTGGACCACACGGGCCGGCCGAACGACACCGCAGCTCCCCGCACCGCGGCCGCGTTCTCGCAGGACGGCCGCCGGTTGCGGCTCGTCACGGTGGACGGCCGACAGCGCGACAGCGGCGGCCTCACCCTCACCGGCCTCGCCCGGCTGCTGCACCGCCTCGGCGCGCACGCCGCCCTCAACCTCGACGGCGGAGGGTCCTCGACCCTCCTCGCGGCGGGCCCCGGCGCGACGGTCCTGGCCACGGAGAACGCCCCGTCCGACGGCCGGCCCCGCCCCGTCCCCAACGGGGTCGTCCTCACCGCCCCGGCCGGATCCGGGCAGCTCGCCGGATACCGCGTCGACGCGGCCGGTGGCGCCGTCCGGCTGTTCCCCGGGCTGACCCGCACGCTCACCGCCACCGGCCACGACACCGCGTTCGGCCCCGCCGCCGGAGCCCCGCGCTGGACCACCACCGGCGGCCGGATCGGCCCGGACGCCGTGTTCCGCGCCGACCGGCCGGGTCCCGTCACGGTCGAAGCCCGACGCGGCGCCGCCCGTGGCACGCTCCGCCTCGACGTACTCGGTCCGCTGGACCGGCTCCGGTCCGCCCCGGCCCGGATCGGCTTCCTGACGCGCGACGAGAGCGCCACGTTCACCCTCACGGGCTACGACGCCCAGGGCGCGGCCGCCCCCGTCGAGCCCCGCGACGTGACCCTGCACTACGACCGCAGCCAGTGGCACGTCACCGAGAACGGACACGGCGGCTGGACCGTCAAGGCCCTCACCCCCACCGCCACGGGCCGGCTGCGCGCCACCATCCGCCCGCGCACCTCCGCCCCGGCCGCGGTTCACGCCTCCGGCTCCGGCTCCGCCCTCGGCCTGACCTCCGGCTCCGGTTCCTCCCGGGCTTTCGGTTCCGGCCCGGCCTTCGGTCCCGGCCGCTCCCTGGCCTTGGGCTCCGGCCGCGCCATGGGCTCCGACCCGGCCTTCGGCCCCGGCCCCTCCGGGGCCTTCGGCTTCGGGTCGGGATCCGCCCCTGCTTCCGCTGCCACCCCGGGCCCGCGCCCGGGCGCGGGTTCGGGCGCGGGTTCGGTCCCGGGCTCCGGTCCCGTCTCCCGTTCCGCCCCGGCCCCCGCCTCCCGCTCGGTACCGGTCTCCGGCTCGGCCTCCGGCCCGGTCCCGGTCTCCGGCTCGGCCTCCGGCCCGGTCCCGGTCTCCCGCGCGGGCTTCGCCTTCGGCGTCGGCCCGCGTCCCGCCCGCCGGTCCGGGACCGGTGGCGGCGCCGCCCCCGCTGTCACCGTCGAAGTGCCGCTCGGCGTCGGGGTGGTGGCTCGGCCACTCGCGGGGCTGGAGGACGCCGCCGCGTGGCGCGGTACGGGTGCGGCGCCGGCCGACGGGCGCTCGGGTCGGGGGCTCGCCCTGGAGCCCGGTCCCGGCCGGCCGGCCGGGGCGGCCCCGCCCCGGCCGGTGGCCGTACCGGAGCTGGCCCGGTCGGTGGCGCTGTGGGTCCACGGGGACGCCTCGGGGGCCCGGCCGGCCCTCGAACTGGTCGACGCGGAGGGGGCCGGGGTGACCCTGCGCGGGCCCTCCGTGGACTGGACCGGCTGGCGGGAGCTGAACCTCCCCCTGCCCGCCACCGCCGAGCGGCCCCTGGCCCTCACCCGGCTCTCGGCCGAGGGAACCCGCCCGGGCCGCCTGGTCCTGGACACCCTCACCGCCCCGACCCCGCCCACCGGGCCCGCCGTGCCCGGCCCCGTCCGCCCGGACCCCGTCGTGGCCTCCGCAGCCGACGTACGGGCACGGCCTTGGCGGTTCGCCGTCGCCCCGGCCACCGCCCCGGGGACGGCCGTACCGGCCGGGACCGCGGACCTCGTGCTGACCGGCGCCGAGCTGCGACCGTTCGTCCACCGCGGCGTACGGTTCCTGCCGCTCGACACCACACGTCGGACCCTCGACGGCGGCGGCCTCGCCCGGATGCGCGCCCTGACCGCGGCCCTCGGGGCCGCCGCCCGGGAGCCGTACACGGGGGCACTGGCCGTAGTGGCGCCGTACGCCCCCCACGCCGTCGACCGCAGGGAGGCGGCCCTCCTGGCCGGGCGCCTCGCGGAGTTCCGGCGCGGCACCGGCAAGAACGCGGTGCTCATCACCCCCGGAGCGCCCCGCTTCACCGCCGGCCGCAGCGAGGGCGTCCCGACCGTCGCCACGATCCGTACGGCCCGGACCGTGTTCGGCGTCGACGCCTTCCCGCCGCCCGGCCGCGACTGGCTGTCGGTGCGTCAGGAACACCCGTAGCGCGTCGGGAACCTCCGTGGCGGACCCCGGGAACGCGGCCCGTACATGCGGGGGACCGCACGGCCCTGGCCCCTCGTGCGAGCCGCGACCTACCATGCCCGCGTGGACCCGAACCCGGACCCGACCCCCGACGGGAACCCCGACGCGCCCCCCGACGGAAACCCGGAAGTGGACCGGCAACTCGTGGCCCTGGCGCGCTCGGCAGAGCTCACGCCGGCGTTGCTGTGGCGGCTCCTGCGGCATCCGGAGGCCCGGCGCGAAGCGGCCCGCGTTCGGCCGGACCTGACGGAGGACATGGCGGCGGAGATCATCGCGTGGGGGTCTGCGCGGTCGCTCGCCATCAACGCGGGCCTGCCTCCCGCGGTCCGCCGACGGTTGGCCGCCGACCCGCAGGAAGCGGTGCGCGCCGCGCTCGCGGCGGCGGCGCCCGACGATCCACCGGGACTGCTCGCGGGACTGGCCGCCGATCCGTCCGCGTTCGTACGGCGCTTCCTCGCCTCCAACGGCTCCCTGCCCCCGCCCGTCCTCGCGCGGCTCGCCGGGGACCCCGAACCCGAGGTTCGTGCGGAGATCGCGGCCTGGCAGCCGGACGCCCCGCAGGAGATCCGCGTCGCCCTGCTGACGGACCCGGAGGCAGCCGTCCGTTCCAGGGCCTGCCGGGCGTACGCGCCGCCCGCCCCCCTCCTCCCCGCCCTGCTCGCGGACCCGCGGACGCGGCGGGAGGTGGTCAGGCACCTCGAACTCGCCCCCGACCTCGCGGGACGGCTGGCCGGGGACCCGGACAAGCACGTACGCGCAGAGTTGGCCCGCCGGCACCCGGACCTGCCCCGCCCCCTGCTCGACGCCCTCGCCACCGACCCGGAACCGGCGGTCCGCGCCGCGATCGCCGGACGCCGGGAGACCCCGCCGGCGGTACGCCGGTCCATCGAGGCCGATCTGCGCGCCGGCGTCGACCGGTTCCTGGCCGACCCGGCCGGGGCGAGCGCCGAGGACCGGGCCCGCTACGCCGCGTCCTTCGGCCTGCACGGCTGCCCGCCGCCCCGCCCACCTGACCCCGTCCCGCCGCAGCCCTCCCGAGCGGAGGTGGAGGCACTCCTGACCCGGGCCGGCCTGTGAACGGGACCCCGACGGAACGGCCTACAGCCGGACGAGGGTGACCTCGGTCGCCTTCACACTCGTCCAGACGGACGCTCCGTCGATCACGCCGAGTTCGGCGGCCGCCTCCGGGGTGATCTCCGCGACCAGGTCGGGCGCCTCGGCCGAGGCGATCAGCACGCGCAGCCGACTGCCCACGGCGGTGATCTCGCGGACCGTGCCGGGCCACACGTTGCGCGGGCTGCCGCTCGGGCGGTCCCGGTGCACGGACACCGCCTCGGGGGCGATGATCGCGAGGGCCTGCGCCCCTTCGGGCAAGGTCTCCGCGACCACCAGCCGGCCGCCGGCCGCGAGGGCGAGGCCGTCGGCGGACGCGGTCCCGGGCCAGGCGTTGCGGCCGAGCATCCGCGCCACCCAGGGGGACCTCGGATGCCGGGTGACCTCGGAGGGCGCCGCGTCCTGGAGGGTCCGGCCGTCGGCGAGCACGAGGACCCGGTCGGCCAGCGACACCGCCTCGACCGGGTCGTGGGTGACGATGAGGCAGACGCCACCGAAGCCGGCCAGGTGGGTGCGCAGCGTGTGGCGCACCCGGGCCCGGGTCGTCTGGTCGAGGGCGGCGAGCGGCTCGTCGAGCAGCAGCAGTCGGGGGCGGGCGGCCAACGCCCGCGCCAGGGCGACGCGTTGTGCCTGACCGCCCGACAGTTGGGCGGGCTTGCGCCGGGCGAGGTGACCGACCCCGAGCCGGTCCAGCCAGGCCTGCGCCTCGCGGCGGGCGGCCGCCCGGTCGGTGCCGCGCGCGCGGAGCCCGTACGCCGTGTTCGCGAGGGCGGTCAGGTGCGGGAACAGGGCCCCGTCCTGCGGGACCCAGGCCACCTGCCGCCGGTGCGGGGGCAGCGCGGTGACGTCCGTGCCGCCGAGGGTGAGCACGGCGTGGGCGCGGGGCGTCAGGCCGAGCAGGGCGCGCAGCAGGGTGGTCTTGCCCGCGCCGTTCTCTCCGACGACGGCGATGGTGGTGCCCGGCGCGGCGTCCAGGGTGAGCTCGTTGAAGCCGGTCACCTCGGCGTGCAGCGGCCAGCGCCCCCCGTCGGGCTCCACGGACCCGCCGGCGCCCTTCGCCCCGTCGGGTCCGCCCGTGGTCACCGGCCGGTCCGGGTGCGGGGCGGCGGGTTCCTCCGCCACGGGCGGCACCTCCGCCGCGTCGCGGGCGACGGGGGTACCGGTCCATCGGCCGCGCAGGGCGATCAGGACGCCCATGGCGATGGCGAGCAGCAACAGCGACACCGAGGTGGCGGCTTCCGGCTGGTCCTGGAGCAGCAGGTAGACCTGGAGGGGCAGGGTCTGCGTGGTGCCCGGCAGGTTGCCGGCGAAGGTGATGGTGGCGCCGAACTCGCCGAGTGCGCGGGCCCAGGTGAGGGCCGCGCCCGCGATCAGCCCGGGGGCCACCATCGGCAGCGTCACGGTGAAGAAGACCCGGACCGGCGAGGCGCCCAGGGAGGCGGCGGTCTCCTCGTAGCTCTGCTTGAGGCCGCCGAGCGCGCCCTCCAGGCTGATGACGAGGAAGGGCATCGCGACGAAGGTGGCCGCGACGACGGCGCCGGAGGTGTGGAAGGGCAGCGTGATGTCGAAGGTCTCCTCCAGCCACGGCCCCAGCAGTCCGCGCCGCCCGAAGCCGAGCAGCAGGGCCACGCCGCCGACGGTCGGCGGCAGCACCATCGGCAGCAGGACCAGCGAGCGGACGAGGGCCTTGCCCTTGAACTCGACGCGGGCCAGCAGCCAGGCGAGCGGCACGCCGAGGACCAGCGACAGCCCGAGCGCCCAGAGGGACACCACCAGCGACAGCTTGAGGGCCTCGACGACCCCGGGGCTGGTGAGGTGGGTTCCGAGTTCCCCCCACTGGGTTCGGGTGAGGATGCCGATCAGGGGCAGCAACAGGAACCCGATGGCGAGCAGCGCGGGAAGCGCCAGCGTCACGGGCGGCCGGTTGCGGGTACGGAGTCTGCTCATGGGGGTTCCTGGCTGGAGCTGCTGGGACTGCGGGGACCGGTACCGGAGGGTGCCGGGGACGAAGCCTACGAAGTACGCGCGGCGCGGGCACGAACCTCGGGCACGGCGCTCGCGACGGGGACGCCGTACGGCGCCGAGGGGGGCTGCCCGTCCCCCCGGACCGGGCAGCCCCCCCCCCGAGGACCTGTCGTCGTACGGCGTGGCGGTTACGGCTGCTGGAAACCGGCGTCCTGGAGGATCTTCTGCGCCTCGGGGCTGTTCAGCCAGGTCACGAACGCGGCAGCGGCCTCGGCGTTCTTGGACTGCTTGAGCGTCGCGGCCGGGTAGGAGGCGACGGCGTTCTGGTCGTCCGGGATGTCGACCGTGACGACCTTGTCGCCGGACTTGGCGGAGTCGGTCTTGTAGACGAGGCCGGCGTCGGCCTCACCGAGCTCGACCTTGCTCAGCACGGCGCGGACGTTGGGCTCCTGGGAGACCGGCTTCACCTCGACCTTCTGGGCGTCGAGGATCTGCTTGCTGTAGCGGCCGACGGGGACCTCGGGCGCCGCCAGGACGACCTTGAGCTTGGTGTCGGCCAGGTCCTTCAGGTCGTCGACCTTGAACGGGTTGCCCTTGCCCGTCGCGATGACGAGACGGTTCTTCGCGATCACCGCGGGGTCGTTGGTCTCGGCCTTGAGGCCGTCCATGGTCTTGGTGTCGGCGGTGACGAGTGCGTCGGCCGGGGCACCCTGCTTGACCTGGGCGGCCAGTTCCTGCGAGCCGGCGAAGGAGAACGTGACCTTCGTGCCGGGGTGGGCCTTCTCGTAGGCGGCGCCCGCGGTCTTGAAGACGTCGGTGAGCGAGGACGCGGCGAGGACGGTCAGGTTCGCGGCCTTGGCCCCGACCGGCGCGGAGGCCGAAGCGGAGGCGGCGGCGGACGCGCCGGTGTCGGTCTTCTTGTCGTCGCCGCTGCCACAGGCGGACAGCGGCAGGAGAAGGGCGGCGGTGAGCGCGGCGGCCGCGGTGCGGCGGTTGAGCATCGGGGACATGGCTGGGTGCTCCTCGGTCGGGTCGGCGGCCGGCAGGGCGCCGGAACCGCGTGGTGGTGACCCGCGCCGGTGACGGGCGGAGCGGGTGGGGAGGTCTGGGGAGAGCGGGATCGAGAACTGAGGAAAAGAGCGGGAAGCAGGAGCGGAACGCGGGGCGCGCCGTGCCGGATCAGGCGCGGTCGACGTGCACGCTGGTGGACTTCACGCGGGCGGTGGCCCGCATTCCGACCTCCAGCCCCAGTTCTTCGACGGCCTCGCGGGTCAGCAGGGAGACCAGGCGGTGGGGACCCGCCTGGATCTCGACCTGGGCGGACACGTCACCGAGCTTGACCGCCGTGACGATGCCCGGGAAGGAGTTGCGCACCGAGGTGTACGGCTCCCCGTCCTCGATGTGCGCGCCCTGGCCCATCTCCACGGAGAAGGAGGCCAGATCGCGGCCGTTGATCAGGCGACGGCCGGCCTCGTCGCGATGGGTCGCGACCCGGCCGGCGTCGGCCCAACGGCGTGCCGTGTCCGGGCTGACGCCCAGCAGGCGCGCCGCCTGTCCGATGGTGTAGGACTGCATGTGCGACAAGGTAGGGGCATGGCTTGGGCATTTGCAATTCGTTTGGGATGATCTCCATCGCAGATGCCATGCGCATTGTGTTATCCGCCAAAAGTCATTCCGTCTTCGGCTGCCGTGCTCGGTAAAGTCGGGGCATGGCTGACGAAAAGACGCAGGAGCCGTCGACGACGGCGACGCCCCCGTCCGGGGCGGCGGAAACGGGCAGCGCCAGGGTGGACGCCTGGATCTGGTCGGTCCGGCTGACGAAGACCCGTTCCGTCGCGGCGACCGCCTGCCGGGCGGGCCACGTGAAGGTCAACGGGGAACGGGCCAAACCCGCGCAGACCGTGCGCGCGGGCGACGAGGTACGGCTCTTCCACGCGGGCCGCGAACGCATCGTGGTCGTCCGGCGGCCCGTGACGAAGCGGGTCGGTGCGCCCGTCGCCGCCGAGTGCTTCATCGACAACAGTCCGCCGCCGCCCACGCCCGTGGAGGCCGCCGTGGTCGGCATCCGCGACCGGGGGACGGGTCGGCCGACGAAGCGCGACCGCCGGGAGATCGTGAACCTGCGCGGCCGCTGACGGTCCCGCCGCACCGGCGCCGCCCGGCCCGAAAGGGCCCGGGCGGCGCCGGTGCGTCCGGCTCAGCACCGTCCGGCCGGGCCCGGGCCCGGGCCGTCTCCTGCGGACCCCGCCGGTCAGGCCTTGCGGTACGCGTACGCCTCCCCGGCCGCGGCCACGACCGCCTCCAGGTCCGCTCCGGCCGAGGCGGCGACGACCGCCGCCACCGCGCCCTCCACGAAGGGCGCGTCCACCAACCGGCACCCCGCGGGCAGCTCGTCCTCCTCCAACAGCGACTTCACCGTCAGCACCGAGCTGCCGAGGTCCACCAGCAGCGCGACCCCCGCGCCCCCGTCGACCGCCGACGCGGCCGACAGGATCAGGTCCGCGCTCGTGCCCAGCCCGCCGTCCGGCGTACCGCCCGCCGGGGCGATGGGTGCCACGGCCCCGCCCCCGGCCAGTCCCCGCGCCAGCTCCGCCACGGACTGCGCGACGGCGGCGCTGTGCGACACCAGCACGATCCCGACCAGCGGCCCGGCGCTCACGCGGCGCCCTCCGCGGTGTCGGCCAGCGCGTCCAACAGCAGGGCGGACGAGGTGGCCCCCGGATCCTGGTGCCCGACGCTGCGCTCGCCGAGGTAGCTGGCCCGGCCCTTGCGGGCGATCAGCGGCACCGTCGCCCGGGCGCCGTTCTCCGCGGCGTCCGCGGCGGCCCGGTACGAGGTGCCCAGCGCCGCCACCCCCGGCAGCAGCGCGTCCAGCATCGTCTTGTCGCCCGGCGCCGCGCCGCCCAGCCCGGCCACCGCGGCCACACCCGCCGACAGGGCCTCGCTCAGTTCCTCGTCGGAGACCTCGGCGGCTTCGCCGAGCTCCTTGCCGGTGCGGCGCAGCAGCGTCCCGTACAGCGGCCCGGACGCCCCGCCGACCGTGGAGATCAGGGTCCGCCCGGCGAGCTGGAGCAGGGCGCCGGGCGGGGCCGCCGGTTCGGCGCCGGCCAGGGCGCCCCGTACGGCCACGAACCCGCGCAGCAGGTTGCTCCCGTGGTCGGCGTCCCCGATGGGGGAGTCGAGTTCGGTCAGCCGGTCGGCCTCGCGTTCCACCGCCGCAGCGGTGGCGTCCATCCAGCGCCGGAAGAAGTCTGCGTCACGCACCGGGTCTCCTCGCCTCGCCTGGTACCCGCCTGGGCCCGTCCCCTCCACCCTACGACCGGGCCTCCGCCCGGCGCCCGCGACGCAGCGCCGCATCGCGCACTGCGCGGGGACGCGGGCGTGGGGCAGGGGCGCGCGGGACAGGTCAGGGGAGGGCAGGGGAGGGCGCCCTCGGGCGGAACCGGCGGCGACCCGGGTGCGGCCGGGGCACGGTACCAGCCTTTCGGGGGGTTCCCCGGATGTCTATCCGATGGTGATTGCCTTGATGTCCCGTCACCACGGGCGGCACTAGCGTCCCTTGGCACCCGGGAGTGCGGATGCGTCCGGGCGGCCCGTCGTGGCCGCCGGTGCGGCCCGCAGCCCTCCTGGCCCCCAGAGCAAGGAGGTACTGTGCCGTCACTGCGTCGGTCGTCCGTCGGCAGCATGTCGCTCGCTTCGAGGCACGTGATCGGGACGGGCATCGTCATCGGTGCCCTCGCCTTCACCCTGATCGCCTTGCTGATCCCCGTGGACAAGTTCGGCGGTACGTCCGCCTCCGCCGCCACGGCCACGGCGGATGACGACGGCGCCGGAACCCTGAGCACGGCCTTCGGGCCGCTGACCCCCGCGGACCGGGACTTCGTCCGCAAGGTCCGGCTCGCCGGTCTGTGGGAGCTCCCCGCCGGCCGCCAAGCCCAGCAACGACCCACTCGCCCCACGGTGAAGACCGCCGGTGAGCACCTCGTGGAGGGTCACACCGAACTGGACCGCCGGGTACTGGAGGTGGGTCAGGCCCTCGGCGTCGAACTGCCGGACCGGCCCAGCACGCAGCAACAGGACTGGCTCGACCAGCTCGACCGGGCCCAGGGCGCCCAGTACGAGCGACTGTTCGCCCAACTGCTGCGTCGGGCACACGGCAAGGTCTTCGCCCTCGTGGCCCAGATCCGGTCCCAGACCCGCAATTCCATGGTCCGCGCCCTGGCCACCGATGCCAACGCCACCGTTCTGGACCACATCTCGGTCCTGGAGGACACCGGGCTGGTCGATTTCGACGGCCTCGCGGACGCCTCACCGGCTCCCTCCACCGTTTCCCGATCGACGAAGTGAAGTGATCGCATGAGTCAAAAGGGCCACAAACGCCGTCTCCGACCCGCCCACAAGGCCCTCGCCGTGGTGGCCGCCCTCGTCATGGGCGGCGGCGGGGTAGGTCTCCTCGCCCAGGGCGCGTCCGCCGGGCAGGACGACAGGGCGGCGATGACCGCCACCATCGACTGCCCCGACGTCGGCGACAAGCTCCGCGACGTCCCGGAGCAGGCGCGCAAGGAGGTCGACGAGAACCTCGCCCAACTCGACACCCAGGTCGCCGACGCCTACGCGAAGCTCTCCTCCGGCCGGGCCAAGGGCAACGCCCTCCTCGGCGACCTGAAGAACCAGCGCGGCCGGACCATCGGCCGCCTCTCCGACGCGATGGCGAAGTCGGGCTCCCGCCCCCAGGGCCTGGACCCGCTCAGCGCCTGCTCGATGCAGGAGGCCCCGGCCGCCGACGCCGCGGACGTGAAGAACGCCCAGGCCGCCGGTGCCGCGCCGGCCGCGAACAAGGGCGCCGGCGGGCCGGCGCGCAGCGACTTCGTGGCCATCGGCACCGTCCGGCCCAACGTGCGCAAGCCCGCCGCCCGCGGTGGCGCGTCCACCGGAACCTTCTCCGTGCAGTGCGGGCGCAACGAGAACGGCCACTTCAACCCGGACAACGTCATCGTCGCGCCCGGCGTCAGCAACGGCGCGCACCACATGCACGACTACGTCGGCAACAGGACCACGGACGCGTTCTCCACCAACAACAGCCTCGCCGCGTCCGGAACGACCTGCACCAACGGCGACCAGTCCACCTACTACTGGCCGGTGCTGCGGCTGCGCAACGGACAGAAGGAACGGGACGCGGCCGCGCCGGGCGGCGGTCAGGACGGGAACGTCGGCACGATCCTCCAGCCGAAGCAGGTGACGATCGACTTCAAGGGCAGCCCCGCGAGCAAGGTCACCGCCATGCCGCGGTTCCTGCGCGTCATCACCGGTGACGCCAAGGCGTTCACCAACGGCACGGCCAACGCCAACGCCTCGTGGAGCTGCACCGGGTTCGAGAACCGGCAGTTGAAGGACAAGTACCCGATCTGTCCCAAGGGCAGCGACGTCGTGCGCACCTTCAACTTCCAGAGCTGCTGGGACGGCCGCAACACCGACAGCGCCAACCACCGTACGCACGTGGCGTTCGCGGACAAGAACGGCTCCTGCCCGAACGGTTTCAAAGCCATCCCCCAGCTCGTGCAGCGGATCGTGTACGGGGTGCAGCCCGGCGCGAAGTTCGCCGTGGACAGCTTCCCCGAGCAGTTGCACAAGCCGGTGACCGACCACGGTGACTTCATCAACGTCATGTCGGACGGCCTGATGGCCGGCGCGGTGCGCTGCATCAACGGCGGGCGCACCTGCCGCTGAGAACCTCGGGGTGCACGCCTCCCCTCCCGCGCGTCACCTCGAGAGCGGTGCCGGCCCGAAGCCGACTTCGGGCCGGCACCGCGCGTTCGCGCGTCCGCGCGGAGGAGGGGAATACGCGCGCCCGGGCGGCGGCGGGGCCGTGGGAGCGGCTCGGGTGGGAGTGCCGGGCGAGCTGTCAACCCCGTTGAGTGGGCGAGGTCGTACGGGTCCCCGCAGGCCCTCGGTGAATCCGGCGCGTCCCCCCAGGGGGCGTGCCTCCGTACGGTTGCCAGGCCCCCGACGGGTTCCGAGTGCCCCACTGACCCCGTACGTCCCACCAGGGCCCTCCCGTAGCGCCCGGAGCGGGCCCCACCGCCTCGGCGGGGGAAAGCATCGGCGCCCGGACCCTCGGGGGAGGGACCGGGCGCCGGGAAGTCTGTGGGGGGAGGTGAGCGGAAGCGGTGTGGGGGAGGGTTACAGGCCGTTCACGCGGGCCATGCGGCCCACGCCGAGCGGTCCGAAATCGGTGGCGACGGCGCGCGCCCTGCGGCCGACCCGGGAGTGCTGGCGGCGGACCTGGGCCATGAGGCGGCGGCTGCGCAGGGCCAACTCCAGTTCGAAGCGGGTGCGGGGGTCGCGCAGTCCGGGCCCGAAGAGCTTCTCCAGCTGGCGCATGCGGTAGCGGACCGTCTGGGGGTGCACGCTCAGGGCCTTGGCGGCCTCGGGCGCCCCACCGCCCTCCAACCAGGCGAGGAGGGTCACTTCGAGGCGCTCGCTCTGGCGCGGGGTCAGGCTGGCGAGCGGGCGCAGCCAGCGGGCGGCCAGGGCGTGGGCCAATGGCTCGTCCTGGAGGAGCAACAGGGTCGAGAGGTGGTCGTCGACGAAGACCGCCCGCGCCTCCAGGCCGGTCCGGGCGGGGGCGAGGGTCAGGAGCCGCAGCGCCCAGCGCAGTGAGGACGCGGTGTCCCGTACGGCGACGGGATGCCCGACGGCGGCGACCCGGCCGCGCAGCACGGCCTCCAGGGCGGTGCGCGCCTCGGGGTCGGGGCTGGGGACGAGCAGGCAGGGCTGGGCGCCGGCCAGCCCGGGGAGGCCGTCGTCCAACGCGGCGGCCAGCTGCTGGACCTCTCCGATGGTGGTCATGGCGATGGCCCGGACCGCCGAGGGGAGGGGCCAGTTGGCGGCCGCGGCCAGTTCGGCCAAAGCCAGGTCAGACATGGACATGTCACCCGTAAGGGCGGTGAAGAGCTCACGCCGGGCGCGTTCGGTGGCGGGGCCGGGCCCGCTCGTGGGGACGACGGTCAGCGGGGCGGACCGGCCGCGCCGATGCGGCGTCCCGTGCTCATCCGGAGCGGAGCCCGCCGCGGGGCCGTCCCCGGGCCCGCCGGCGGGGCCGGAGTCGGGCCGGGAGGCGGGGCGCACCGGAACGGGTGGTCCGCAGTTCTCTGCCGCCGCGTGGTCCGTCTCCGGGCCGGCGCACTCGTCCTCCACTCCTCCCCCTTCGACCGGACGGTCGTGATGGGGCACCGTGGACTCGCGGTAGCCGAGAGTGGTGAGCAGGCCCGCCTCCACCTGTCGTCTGACCACCTCCTCGCCGACCTCCTCGACCAGTTCGGCGAATCCGGGGATGCCTTCCCGGAGTTCCTCCACTATCCCGGCGGCCAGCGCGGGTAGTTCCCTTCGTAGGACGCGGGTCCATTCGCCGCGAGGGCGGGACCAGATGCGGTTCAGAAGTTCGCACATTTGTTACCTCGTTCATGCCGGGGTACGGCCTGTCCCGTGGAGGGGTGACCAGCCTCGTGGAAGCTGCCTCCCTCCCCCTCGGCGCCAGTGCCGAAAGGGGAGTCCAGCACCTCTACTCCCTCCAGGAGCGTGCCATCCACTTGCAGTCCCGCAGCTTTGCCTCGATTTTGCCGACGGGTAGGTGTGGCGGCCGACAAGACGTGAGCCCGGTCGGCACCGCACCGTTGGAAGGGAATCTTCCGGGGGTGTTCGAGCTGATGATGCCGTGGCCGCGAGAAGTTGTCACGATTAGATAAATACTGTGGAGGGATTGCGAACCTCCACGATGCTTCTGCACTCCGGCCCCCGCTCCCGGCCGGCGAGGCATCCATCTCCCGCCCGCCGCGGAGCAGTTCCGACGACTACCCCCGGGCGCCGAGTGCGAGGTGGAGTGCTCGGGCCCGGGCGTATGGGAGAACCCGATGCCCCTGTCCCAGACCCGTATGCCACGCTCTCACCGGGCCCGACGCACCAGACGGCATGCCGGTGCGGCCCCCACCGAGGCCGGTGGCCGAAGGGCCTTCCGACGCCCGCCCCTGTTGTCCGCCGCCGGAGGCCCGCACCCCGCGGCCGTATGCGCCGCCGCCTTCGCCGCCCTGCTCGCCCTGGCCGTCGCGGCCAGGGCGGGCGCCCTGACGCGCCTGTTCGACTTCCTCGACTACGGCGCCGGCGTCCTCTCCCTCGTGTCGCTCACCTCCGCCGTGCTGTGGGGCCTCGCAGCCACGGACCGTACGTTGCTGACCTCCGGTCACCGGATCCTCGCCCAGGGGGCCCACCGCGGTCTCGCGGTCTCGGGGCTCGGCTTCCTCGCCCTGCACGTCTGGGTCAAGATCGCGGAATCGCAGACCGAGGCCACCGCCGTGTTCCTACCGTTCACGGACCGGGAACAGCCCGTCCTCATCGGACTGGGCACCCTCGCCGGCTACCTCTTCGTCTCCGTCGCGGTTTCCGGTGCGGTGCGCAGCGCCTTCGCCACCAAGGGCCGGTCCATGTGGTGGCGGGCCCTGCACATGGGCGCGTACCCGGCCTGGGGGGCCTCGCTGGTACACGGGTTGAAGGCGGGCCGTCCGGCCAGTGCGTGGGTGACCGTGGCGTACGGGCTGTGCCTGGCCGGCGTCGCGGGCGTGCTCTTCCTGCGGATGCGGGCACGGTTGCGGGCGGCCCCCGCGCGCCCCGCCGCCGCGCCGCCCACCGCTCCCCAGTCGCCGGGCCAGGCGCCGCCGCGCAACCCGAAGCCCTTCGTGCGCCAGCCCGCGGAGCAGTCCGGGGAGCGACTCACGGCCCGCATCGCGAGGCAGTTGGACCGCCGCTCCGGATCTGCCGCCGCCGAACAGGAGGCCGTGCTCGCCGCGTTCGCGGAAGCGGCCACGGCCCCGATGCCCCCGGTCCGGCCCGCGTACGTCGATGCTCCCGCCGGACAGGGCGCCCCGCCCCAGTTCCCGTTCACCCAACCTGACGTCCCCCAACCGGTCTTCACGCAAACGGCCTTTTCGCAGCCCCTTCCCGCCGAACCCGCCTTCGCGCCGGCCGGCGTCGTCCCGCCCGCCTTCACGCAGAACGCCTTCGGCCAGAACGCCTTCGGGCAGTCCGGACCGGCTCAGCCGAACTTCGGGCAGCCCGGATTCGGTCAACCCGGTTTCGGTCAACAGGGCTTCGCTCAACCGGGCTTCGCTCAACAGGGCTTTGCTCAAGCCGGCTTCGGTCAGCAGGGCTTCGACCAAAGCGACGTCGGTCAATCCGGTTTCTCCCAGCCGGGGTTCGCGTCCACCGGTCCCGCGCAGCCTCCCGCCGGCGCGCCGGGCGTTGCGCCCTCGTTCGCCGGACAGCCCGTCGGACGGGAGCAGTTCGCCGTGCCCCCGGTGATCCCGCTGCCGGGCATCCTCTCCCAGGGTGCGGACCCGCTCGCCGACACCCTGCTGATACCGACGGGGGCCGTCGGCCCCGTGGTGGCCGCGCGGGCGGCCCCGCCGTCCGGGCCCGAAAGGGCCCCCTACGCCATGATGTTCATCCCGGGCGGCACCGCCGCCACGAACGACCGCCCGGGCGCCCCGTTCGACGGCGGACGGGGACGCGCATGACCGGCGTGACCCGGCCGGCCCTCGGCTGCGTCGGACAGCCCCGCCTGCTCGCCGGACTCGACACCGCCACGCGCCTCGACCGCGAGGCCCACCTGAGCGTCCACGGCCCGCTGCCTCCGTACCGCCCCGACGAGCTCACGGAACTGGCCGAGCGCATCGACCTGCGGGGCCGGGGCGGAGCGGGATTCCCCTTCGCCCGCAAGCTCCGGGCGGTCACCCGGACCGCCGCCGGCCGCGAGGGGCGCACCGCCGTCGTCGTCAACGGCAGTGAAGGGGAGCCGAGTTGCCTGAAGGACACCGCCCTGCTGCTGCACGTCCCGCACCTGGTGCTCGACGGAGCGCTGCTGGCCGCCGCCGCCCTGGGCGCGGAGGACGTGGTCGTCGGCGTCACCCGGGACGACGTCGAGCAGTCGCTGCGCGCCGCCGTCGCCGAACGCGGGCCGGTCGGCAGCCGGGTCCGCGTCGCCCGCCTCCCCGAACGCTTCGTGACGGGCGAGGGAACCTCCCTCATCAACGGCATCGAAGGCGGTCCCGCCCTCCCGTCCGGGCGCAAGGTGCGCACCAGCGACCGGGGCCTCGGCGGCCTGCCCACACTGCTCTCCAACACCGAGACCTACGCCCAACTCGCCGTCGCCGCACGGCTCGGCGCCGACGCCTACTGCTCGGTCGGCACGCCCGCCGAACCGGGCACCATCATGCTCACCGTCGGCGGCGCCACCGCCGTCGAGGTGCCGACCGGGACCTCCCTGGCCTACGTACTGGAACTGTGCGGGTCGGATCCCGGCCAGGGAGTCCTCGTCGGCGGCTACCACGGCCGGTGGTTGCCCCCTGCGGCGGCGCGTTCCGTGGCGCTGTCCCGCCAGTCCCTCGCCGCGTACGACGCCGTACTGGGCGCCGGCGCGGTCCTCCCACTGCCCGAGGACACCTGCCCGGCGGGCGAAGTGGCCCGGGTCACCCGCTGGATGGCGGACGAATCCGCGGGGCAGTGCGGACCCTGCGTCCGAGGGCTGCCCTCGCTCGCCGACGCGGTGGAGAAACTCGTGGGCGGCGGAGGGCGGGGCGCCCTGGAGGCCGTGGAGGCCCGCATGCGCGCCGTACGCGGCCGCGGCGCGTGCAGCCACCCCGACGGCACCTCCTCCTTCGTGGCGTCCGCGCTCGCCACGTTCCCCGAGGAACTGCGCGACCACGCCCTGGGCAGCGGATGCGGGCGCCGCGTCCTGGGAGCCCTGCCGCTCCCGGCCGACGAGAACCCCGAACGCCTCGTCGTGGACTGGACGCTCTGCAAGGGGCACGGTCTGTGCGTCGACCTGCTCCCCGAGGTCGTGCGGCTCGACGCCGACGGGTACCCGTCGCAGGCCGTCATGCCCGTACCCGGAAGGCTGCGCCCGAAGGCCCTGCGCGCCGTGCGCCGCTGCCCGGCCCTCGCCCTGCGCATTCAGGAATGAGCCCGCTGTGAACGGGTCGCGCGATACGGAGTTCAGGCGTTAGCGCGATCTGACAAATTCACGGCCATCCGAATTCGGCGGACACCGCAGGCCCTATGAATGACCGAGGACGCAAAAGCGCCGGGCAGGAACCGAAGGAGTGATCGTGATCAGCAAGCGTCGTGCGATATCTGTCGGATCGGTGGCCGCGGTACTGATGTTCGCGGCAGGCTGCGGGGGCGGTACGACCGCCACCGGAAACGTGAATTCCGTACAGCCGGTCGGAGACGGAAAAGCCATCGGGAACGGGAACGACTCCGGATACGGATCGGGCGGATACGGATCGGACGCCGCGGCCGGCTCGGGGTCCGGGTACGGATCGGCGTCCGGGGGCTCCGCCGCGGAGAAGGCGGGCGCCGCCGGGAAGCTCGCCGTCCGGGCCATCGCCTCGGTGGGCAGCGTGGTCACCGACAGCGCCGGCGCCACCCTCTACCGCTTCGACAAGGACACGCCCAAGCCCCCCAAGTCCTCCTGCGACGGGGACTGCGCCACGGTGTGGCCGCCGGTCCCGGCGGACGACGCCACCGCCTCGGCGGGTATCGAGGCCGGCCTCCTGGGCGAGGTGACCCGTACCGACGGCAGCCGCCAGCTGACCCTCGCGGGCTGGCCCGTCTACCGCTACGCCAAGGACACCAAGCCGGGCGAGGCGAAGGGCGAGGGCGTCGGCGGTACTTGGCACGCCCTGGCGCCGGACGGGAAGAAGGCCATCGACGCGAAGGGCGGTGCGAAGGGCGGCGGCGCGGGCGAGGGGGCCGACGAGGCGCCGGGCAACGCCGAGGGCGGGGCGACGGGAGGAGCGACCGGCGACGCGGCGAAGCCCGGGACGGGCGACCAGGGTGGAACGGGTGGCGCGAAGCCCGGAGCCGCCGTCGAACTCGCCGTCGCGTCCAACGAAAAGCTCGGCAGGATTCTCGTCGACGGAAAGGGAAACACCCTCTACCGGTTCGACAAGGACAGTGCGTGGCCGATGAAGCTCGGCTGCCTCGGGGCCTGCCTCGATACCTGGAAGCCCGCGCCGGTCGTGGACAAGACGAAGGTGTCGGGAATTCCCCAGGAATGGATCGGATCGGTGAAACGACCTGACGGCAGCATGCAATTGACGATCGACTGCTGGCCGGTCTACACGTTCACCGGTGACACCGCTCCCGGGCAGACGAACGGCCACGGCAAGCAGAACCTCTGGTTCGCGGTCAACGACGCCGGCAAGAAGGTCGCGCCGGTCCAGTAGGCCCAGCCGGAGGTGTCCACCCAGTCCGCGCCGGACCCCAGTGAGGCAGACGTGTCCGACTCACCCCGCATCACCGCCCGCCACCTCCTGCCGTGTGCCGTCGTCCTGCTCGCCTCCCTGTTGTGCGGCGGGTGCGCCGGTCAGCACGAGAAGGCGGACCAGGGCGCCGGGACCACGCGCCAGGACCTCCCCGGAGACCTCGGCCCGGTGTCCACCGCCCGCACCGCCACCCTCCAGGAGATCGCCGCCGTCCTCGGCTGCACGGCCGAGGTCACCGTCGACGCGGAGGAGCTCAAGGAGGCGGCCTGCGGGGCGGGGCCGGATTCCTACCGCATGACGACCTTCGCCGCCGACCAGGGCCAGCGCGCGTGGCTCGCGGAGTCCGCGATGTACGGCGGCACCTACCTCGTCGGCAACCGCTGGGTCGTCACCGCCGCCACCGCCGAAGCCCTGGCGCCCCTGCGCGAACGCCTCGGCGGCACCGTCACGAACGGCGCCTCGCACGCCGCGCCCGGGCCGACGGAGGGCCACGCGGGGGAGCACGGCGCGGAGGGCCACGACGCCGGCTCCGAGGGGCCGGCCCCCCGAGCCGGGGGCCACGACGCCGGAGGCCACGGCCCCGGCTCCGCCCCGCCGGAGCCCGCCGCCCCCTGAGCCGTCCGCCCACGGGGCGCACCCGTACCTCCCACCGGGGTCTCCTACCAGGCCCCGGTGGGAGTCCCGGCGCGTACGGCGGGCTCCGCCCTCCCGGTGGCGGGACCCGGAACCGGCCCGGGCGAGCGGCCCGGGCGAGCGGTGCAGGCGCCCGCGATCAGCACCGCCGAGGACGCGTTCCGCGCGTCAACGATGGGTCGGATGTCACTCGGGTGGCTGAATGGCCAATCCGCCGACCGGATGGCACCGAAGACCGGGTGTGAGGATCAACCGCAGCACCTTCGCCCGCACCGCCTCGGCGGCGCTGAGCGGCCTGCTCTCCGGCTACGCGGCCTTGGCGGTCGCCGAGCCGGTCTCGGCCGCCGTGCGCCCCGAGGCCGGTCCGGTCACGGCGGTGGGCGGCGCGGCCATCGACCGGACGGCCACGGTCAAGGACTGGGCCATCCGTCAGTTCGGGACCGCGGACAGGCCGGTCCTCCAGCTCGGGATCCTCGCCACCCTCGGCCTGCTCGCTGTGGCGCCGGGCCTGCCGGCCCTGCGCCGCCGGCGCACCGGCGCGGCCGGGGTGCTCCTGTTCGGCCTCGTCTGCGGTGCGGCCGCCCTGACCCGCCCGGACTCCACCGGCCCGTTCGACGCCCTGCCCTCGCTGGTGGGCGCGTTGGGCGGCGCCGGGTTGCTGTATTTCCTGATCGGGCGGCCGACCGTCGTGCGGCAGGAGAGCGCCGGGGCGGACGGCTGGAGCCGCCACGGCTTCCTCGTCGCCGCCGGGGCCGCTGCGCCGGCCTCGACGGCGGCGGGTGCGCTCGGTCGACAGCCGAACTCCTCGCGGGTCCGGGGCGCCGAGGCGTCCCGGGCCGCCGTCGGGCTGCCCGCCCCCGCGCTGCCCGCCCCCGCGTCACCGGCCACCCCACTGCCCCGCGGGCCATCCCTGCGCGTCCCGGGCATCACCCGCTTCACCACCCCCGACGCGGACTTCCACCGCGCCACCGACGGCACGTGCGCGCTCCGGACCGAGCAACGGGCCCGGACCATCCCCGACGGCGCCCGCGGATGGCACTCGGCCGTCGTCGGCGTCGCCTGAGCCCGGGTCGACCGGGCCGCCCCCCGAACCACCTGTCCCCGCTTCTTCCCCCGCTTCCTTCCCTCCCGTTCCTCTCCCCTTCCAGACCGTTCCTTTCCGCCAGTGAAAGTCCACAGGAGAACCGTGATGAACACCCGTCAGTTCCGTCGTACCGCTGTTGCCGTCACCGCGGCCGCCGTCCTTCCCTTCGCCCTCGCCGCCTGCTCGGAGTCCGGCAAGGACTCCGCCGCCGGTCCGGCCGCGGACACCACCGCGTCCCAGGCGGCCACGCCCGAGGCCTCCGCCGCGGCCGACGGTCCCTTCGGCCCGGCCTGTGCCGGCGTCCCGAAGGACGGCGCGGGCAGCTTCGACGGCATGGCCAAGGACCCGGTCGCCACGGCGGCCTCGAACAACCCGGCCCTGTCCACGCTGGTCGCGGCCGTCAAGCAGGCCGGCCTCGTCGACACCCTCAACAACGCGAAGGACGTCACCGTCTTCGCCCCCACCAACGACGCGTTCGCCAAGATCCCGAAGGCCGACCTCGACAAGGTCCTCGCGGACAAGGCCATGCTGACCAAGATCCTCACCTACCACGTCGTGGGGCAGAAGCTCACCCCGAAGCAGCTGGAGAACGGCTCCTTCGAGACCCTGGAGACGGGCAAGATCACCACGGCCGGTTCCGGTGAGGCCTACAAGGTCAACGACACCTCCGCCGTCGTCTGTGGCAACGTCCCCACGGCCAACGCGACCGTCTACATCGTCGACACCGTCCTGATGCCGAAGTAGCGCCGGCGGCGCGTACGCGCCCAACGCGGCGCATCTGAACGGACGCTGCGTGGCCCCGGGGAATGGGCCGCGCAGCGTCCTCCGTACGGCCCCGAGCCGTCGGGCCGTTGCGGCCCCGAGCCGTCAGACGATCCGGTCGGCGGGCCTTCTGGCGGCCTGGGCCGCCGCGTGCAGGGAGCGCAGGGCGAGCAGGAGCACGCCCACGTCGTCGAGGTAGACCGGGTCGGGGATGAGGTCCACCGGGGAGATGGTGTAGACGACCGCGACCCAGAACAGGGCCTTGTCGCGCAGCGGGATCCCGGCGTCCAGCAGCAGCTTCCGGGCCGCGAACACCCGTACCAGCAGTACCGCGGCCACGATCGCCAGGGCGACGGCGAGGACCGCCGCGATGACCAGCCAGACTTTTCCGTCCATGGGATCCCCTTACCCGCTCAGGCGCCCTGCTCCCGCAATCGGCGGCCGACTTCCCCCAGACCGACCGAGAGCGCGTCGAGCTGCTCGGGGGTCAGGACGTCGACGAGGATCTCCCTGACCGTGCTCACGTGCCCGGGGGCCGCTTCCTCCAGCCGGGCCCGGCCGGCGTCGGTGAGGACGGCGAAGACCCCGCGGACGTCGGAGGGGCAGCTGCGGCGCCGGACCAGTCCGGCCTTCTCCATCTGGGTCACCTGGTAGGTCAGCCCGCTCTTGGAGTTGATGAGCCCGTTCGCGAGCTCGGTCATCCGCAGTTCCCGGTCGGGCGCCGCGGCGAGCCGTACGAGGATCTCGTACTGGGGGTGCGACAGCCCGGAGTCGTCCTTGAGCTGCTGGTCGAGACGTCGGTTCACCAGGGCGGAAGCGGCCAGGAAGCCGTTCCAGGCCCGCATCTCACGCTCGTCCAGCCATCTCGTCCCGTCCATGGCCCCAGCCTACACGGGTTGTTCCAATTTGAATCAGTGGCTAGGGTCGGGGCTGCCGGTTCGAATTTGAACTACTCCTGCCGAGCCGGCCCGACCGGAAGGAACCCCCCATGACCAGCGCCTCCGCCACCTCGACGAAGGCCCCGGCCACCGCGCCCTACGACGCAGGACTCCTGCTCCTGCGCGTCGTGCTCGGCCTGACCGTCGCCGCCCACGGAACCCAGAAGCTCTTCGGCTGGTTCGGCGGCGGCGGGATCGAGGGCACCGGGCAGTTCTTCACCTCCGTCGGTTACCCGGCCGGAGACGCCATGGCCGTCATCGCCGGCCTCACCGAGACCCTGGGCGGCCTCGGCCTCGCCGCCGGTCTGCTCACGCCGCTGGCCGGAGCGGCCGTCACCGGCACGATGATCAACGCCCTCGCCGTCCACGGCACCGGCTCCTTCTTCGCGCCCGAGGGCATGGAGTACGAGCTGCTGCTGGCCGTGGCCGCCGCCGCCCTCACCCTCACCGGCCCCGGCCGCCTCGCCGCCGACCGCGCCCTGCCCGTGGCCGCCCTGCGCTCCCACGGCCTGAAGCAGGGGGCGTTGGCCCTCGCCCTGGGCATCGTCCTCGCGGCCGTGACGCTCTTGATCCGCAACTGATCGCGCGAGCTGATTGGCCCCGGGAAATTGGGGGAACAGCGGATGAATGACGCACCCCACACAGGCGATCGAAGACTACGCACTCATCGGCGACCTCATGACCAGCGCACTGGTCGGCCGGGACGGGTCCATCGACTGGCTGTGCCTGCCCCGCTTCGACTCGGCCGCCTGCTTCGCCGCCCTCCTCGGTGACCAGGAGAACGGTCACTGGCGCATCGCCCCGAGCGGCGTCGCCGACGGAGAACCGTGCACGCGCCGCGCCTACGTCGACGGCTCCCTCGTCCTGGAGTCCTACTGGGAAACCCCGGACGGCACGGTCAAGGTCATCGACTTCATGCCGCAGCGCGACACCGCACCCGACGTGATGCGGATCGTCGAAGGCGTGTCCGGCCGGGTCACCCTCCACAGCACGCTGCGCCTGCGGTTCGACTACGGCCACGTCGTCCCCTGGGTCCGGCGCAGCGAGGGTGACCGGGTCGCCGTCGCCGGACCCGACTCGGCCTGGTTCCGCAGCGAACCCCCCGTCCGCACCTGGGGCGAGGAGAACAGCACCTGCTCGGAGTTCACCGTCGGCGCGGGGGAGAAGGTCGCCTTCGTGCTGACCTGGCACCCCTCCCACGAGCCGCGCCCCGCGCCCGTGGACCCGTACGCGGCACTGGAACAGAGCCTCGCCGACTGGCGGGAGTGGGCTTCCCAATGCCACTACGAGGGCCCCTACAAGGAGGCTGTGATCCGCTCCCTGATCACCCTCAAGGGCCTGACGTACGCGCCGACGGGGGGCATCGTCGCCGCCGCGACGACCTCCCTGCCGGAGGAGCTCGGCGGGGTCCGCAACTGGGACTACCGCTACTGCTGGCTGCGCGATTCCACCCTCACCCTCGGCGCCCTCCTCGCCACCGGGTTCCTCGACGAGGCCCGCGCCTGGCGGGCCTGGCTGCTGCGGGCGGCGGCGGGCGACCCGGCCGACCTCCAGATCATGTACGGGATCGCCGGCGAGCGACGGATGCCCGAGACCGACCTGCCGTGGCTGCGCGGGTACGCCTCCTCCGCGCCGGTGCGCGTCGGCAACGCCGCCGTGGACCAGCTCCAGCTCGACGTGTACGGCGAGGTCATCGACTCCCTCCACCTCGCCCGCTCCTCCGGACTCCCCGCGGAGCGGCACGCCTGGCGGATCCAGCTCGCCCTCCTCGACTTCCTCGAGAAGAACTGGCGCCGGCCCGACGAGGGCCTCTGGGAAGTGCGCGGACCGCGCCGGCACTTCGTGCACTCCAAGGTGATGGCCTGGGTGGCCGCCGACCGGGCCGTCCGCACCCTTGAGGGCGACCCCGGGATCCCCGGCGACGTGGAGCGCTGGCGGGCCATAAGGGACGAGGTCCACGCCGACGTCTGCGAGCACGGATTCGACGCCGAACGGGGCACCTTCACCCAGTACTACGGCTCGCGCGAGCTCGACGCGGCGACCCTGCTCATTCCCCGCGTCGGTTTCCTGCCGCCCGACGACCCGCGCGTGATCGGCACCGTCGACGCGGTCCGGGAGGAGTTGGGCCGCAACGGCCTGGTCCGCCGCTACAGCACCGAGGGCCCGTCCGTGGACGGGCTGCCCGGCGACGAAGGGGCCTTCCTGGCCTGCTCGTTCTGGCTGGTCGACGCCCTGCACATGACGGGCCGGGGCAAGGAGGCCCGGGAACTGTTCGAACGACTCCTGGGCGTGTGCAACGACGTCGGCCTGCTCGCGGAGGAGTACGACCCAGTCGCCGGACGCCAACTCGGCAACTTCCCGCAGGCGTTCAGCCACGTCGGCCTGGTGAACAGCGCCCTGACCCTGGCCGGCCGGGACGTGGCGCAGTGAGCCGGCCGCACTGACGCCGGTCGGGACCGCCGTCGGGTGGTCCCGACCGACGTCCGTGGCCCGCGCCCGTAGCAGCCGCCACCGCCCTACGGAGACTTCGTGCGGGACGCGAGGAGGAGGGCGATGTCGTCGGGCCGGTCGGCCGTGCTGCCCGCCTCGCCGACCAGCCGGTCGGCCGTCTCCGTCAGCGGGGACGGCCGGGCGGCCGCCAGGGCGGCCCGCAACCGCTCCACGCCCGCGTCGATGTCCGTGCCCGGCGTCTCCACCAGCCCGTCCGTGTACAGCGCGAGCACCGCGCCCGGCTCCAGCAGCAGCTCGGTCACCGGATACTCCCCGCCCGCGTCGATGCCGAGGACCACCCCGCCCGGCAGGTCCAGCACCTCGGTACGGCCGTCGGCGTGGCGCAGCAACGGCTGCGGGTGGCCGGCGCGGACGGCCAGGGCGCGGCCGGATTCCGGGTCGAGCACGACGTAGCAGCAGCTGGCGAACTGTCCGGGGTCCAGATCGATCAGCAGTTGGTTCGTGCCCCGCATGACCTCCTCCGGCGTGTTGCCGCTGAGCGCGAAGGCCCGTACCGCGCTGCGCAGCTGGCCCATGGTCGCGGCGGCGGACACCCCGTGACCCTGGACGTCCCCGATCACCAGGGCCAGCAACCCCGCCCGGGTGACGATGACGTCGTACCAGTCGCCGCCCACGTCCATGCCGTCGGTCCCGGGCAGGTACCGGGCCACCGTGGCCACGTTCGCCAGCACCGGCAGCCGGTGCGGCAGCAGGGCCGCCTGGAGCCCGCGGGCCAGCGCCGCCTCGTTGTCGTAGCGCCGCGCCCGTTCCAGGGCCTGGGCGATCAGACCGGCCAGCGCGGTGAGGACCGTACGCTCCTCGGGGCTGAAGCCGCGCGGGGCGTCGAAGCCGAGGATGCAGGAGCCCACCGGGCGGCCGGAGGCGATCAGCGGGAGGAACGCGCGGGCTCCGACGTCCGCGTCCATCGGGATTCCCGGGTAGGCGGCGGCCAGGTGTTGCATCGACTCGAAGAACATCGGCCGGCCGGAGGTCAGGGTCTCCACCCCGGGCAGCCGTATGTCCAGGGAGACCCCGTCGAAACGGTCGAGGAAGCCGGAGGGGAAACCGGTCTCCCAGGCGAGGTACAGGTGCCGTTCGTCGAGGAGGTAGATGGCCAGCTGGCGGCCACCGAACGCGGGCAGCAGCTCGTCGGTGACCACGGCCGACACCTGGCGCGCGGTGACCGCCTCGGTCAGGGCGATGGCGAGGGCCACCGGCCGGTACAGGGCCGCGGCGCGGTCGGCCGGCGAACCCAGCCCGGAGCCGGGACTGGCCACCGACTCCGGCGCGTAGGCCGGTTTCTCGGCGGTACCGATGGTCACCGTGACCCCGCCCGGCCCCGGGAGCAGGCCCACCGACAGCCACTCCCGCTCGGGATCGATCGTGCCCCGGGCGGCGAAGTGGACCGGCTCGACCGACAGGAACACGGCCCTGAGGTGGTCCTCGTAGGCGGGATGCCCCAGCCAGGGCAGGGCCTCCCACAGGACCCGGCCCCGCAGCAGGCTCTCGCCCAGGCCGAGCAGTTCCTGGGCGGCGGTGTTGGCGAAGCCGATCCTGCCCTGCCGGTCCACGGACAGGACCGCCTGCGCGAGGTGGTCCAGTGCCTCCCGGGCGTCTCCGGGAGCCATGGGTGACGGCAGGCAGATCGGGTCCGCGTTCCAGGACACCCGCTCGCCGTCGGCCGCCAGCGCGGCCAGGTCCCAGGCGAGCCGGTCCGCGGCCCTGCGCAGCCGTTCCCGGTCCTCGGTACCGACCGGCACCCCCGGGGTCGCCGGCCGCATCACCAGCAGCACCCCGAACCGTTCGGGCCCCGCGGTGACGGGCTCGTAGAGGGAGGCGAACGTGAACGGCAGGCCGGCCATCAGTTGCGGGAAGCGCCGCATGGACGCCTCCCCGTCGTGCAGGTGCACCGACTGGCCGGAGCGGTAGGACTCGGCGACCGGATACGGCCGGTTCACATGCATCCGCCACCAGGGCCGGAACAACTGCCCCGGCAGCCCGGCGAGCACGGCCATCCGCAACATGCCCTCGCTGTCCGAGCGCAGGTACACGCCGCCCGCGAACCCGCCCAGGTCCTCCACGGCGCCGACGGCGGCACGCGCGAGCAGCCCGGCCATGGCGCCGGAGGCTGGGCCGCCGCTGTCCGGTCTCGCCGTCACACAGTCAGCATGCGCCATCGCCGCCGCGACCTGCATCCCGGCGGAGCCGGCCGCCCGCGGATCCGCCCGCCCGTCTCCCTGCCCCCGCCCCGTACGCCGTACCGACTGACCCGAACGCATCCCCCGTCCGAGGGACGCACCCGGCACCCCGGCCGTCACCCGGCCGGCGGCGGGGAGGCATGCCGGCATGCACCAGCCGTACGACACCCTCGCGCACCCCGCGCCCGGCACGGCCTTCTCGGCGGCCGACGCCTTCACGCTCCGCACGGCCCTCGACGCCCTCGGCGGGGTCCGCGACCTCGACACCCTCGACGTCGCCTGCGGCCACGGCGGCTCCGCCGGGCTGCTGGCGAGCGGCGGAGCCCGGCGGACCGTGGGCGTCGACAACTGCCCCGACCGCGTCCGGCTGGCCCGGGAGCGGCACGGTGCGGGCGCCCCGGGCCCGGTGGAGTACGTCGTCGCCGACGCCGCCTCCATGCCGCAACTCGGCCCCTTCGACCTCGCCACCGCCGTCTACCTGTTCAGCCACGCCCCCGACCGGGCCGCCCTGCACGCGATGTTCCGCGGGATCCGGGCCAACCTGCGGTCCGGCGGTCGGCTGCTCTCCCTCGTCCGCAACCCCGGCGCCTTCCCGCGCGTGGACTGGTCCCCGTACGGGATGCGCATCCTCGACCGGGTGCCGGACGGGGAGGCGCCGGCGCTGCTGAAGGCGCAGTTCCTCACCGAACCGCCGCTGCACTTCGAGTACCGGGAATGGGCGCACGCCGACTTCGCCGAAGCCGCCGTCGACGCGGGCTTCACCACGGTGGGCTGGCAGCCCAGCCGCACCCCGCCCGCCGACGCCTCCCGCGACGAGGCCTACTGGACGGCCTACCGCGCCTGGCCGGTCAGCTCCCTGATGACCTGCACGGCCTGAAGCGAAGGCCCTCCGATGCCGCCGACACCGGTGCGGGTGGGCGACCGTACGACGCTAGGCCGATCCGTCCGCGGCCGATGCCCGCACCAGTTCCACGATCCGGTCCCGGGCCGTCCGGCCCTCCGGGACCGGCATGAGGGGGTAGCCGTGCGGCAGGCCCGGCTCCTCCTGCCACTCCACCTCCACCCCGGCCTCGCGGGCACGGCGCAGCAGCTCCCGGCTGTCGGTCGTCAGCACGTCCCGGGTGCCGGTGAACACCGTCATCGGCGCGAGTCCCGCGAAGGAGCCGTGCAGCGGACTCACCCGGGGATCGTCGGGGGCGAGGACGCCCGCGTACAGCCGGCCCGCCTCCAGCAGGCCCGGGCGGGCCAGCATCGGGTCGCCCGCCTCGATCGCGGCCTGGCCCGGATGGCTCATGGTCAGGTCCAGCCAGGGGGAGATCAGCACGATCCGGGACGGCTGCGCACCGGTGCGCTCGCGCAGCCGCTGCGCGGCGGCCAGCGCCAGCCCGGCGCCCGCGGAGTCCCCGATCAGCACCGTGCCGCCGGCGCCCCCGCCCTCGATCAGACCGCTCAGCAGGTCGGCGGCCACCGGGACCGTCCGGTCGGCGGTGCCGCGCGGGGCGAGGATGTACGCCGGTACGACGACCCGGGCCCGCGCCCGGGTCACCAGGGTGCGGATCATCGACCAGTGGGGTCGGACCAGCTCGTTGATGTACGCGCCGCCGTGCACGTACAGCACCCGTGTCACGGGCTCCTCCCCGCGCGGGGAGACGTCGTACACGGGCCAGGCTCCGACGAAGGTCCGCGAGACCTCGGCGACCCGGCCCAGCGACCGCGGCGGCAGGTGCGACGACGGCCTGCGGGCGGATTCCGCCACCCGGGCCCGCACCGCTTCCGCGCTGGCGAACCGTCTTCGCCGCCCCGTCGCGATCAGCGCGGCCGAAAGCGCCCTGCTGCGCAGACTCGGCACGCCCCTCACCTCCCCTTTTCCCCTGCCCCGGATCCCGGTCCCGGGCCCCTGCCCCCGTCACCCGAGGAGCATAGGCGTGAAGCTGCGCTGTCGACCCGCTTAAGAAAGTCTCGATGGACCGATCACCTTCCGAATCGGCACATTGGTGCACGTCAACGACGCCACCCGGACCCCACCGGCCCCGGCGCCCCCTTCCGCATGCCTGGAGCCACCCCATGAAGGCACTCGTCAAGCACAAGGCCGAGCCCGGGCTGTGGCTCATGGACGTTCCCGAGCCCGAGTACGGCCCCGGCGACGTGCTGATCAAGGTGCTGCGGACCGGCATCTGCGGGACGGACCTGCACATCCGCTCGTGGGACGGCTGGGCGCAGGGCGCGGTCAAGACCCCCCTGATCCTCGGCCACGAGTTCGTCGGCGAGGTCGCGGCGCTCGGCGCGGACGTCCGCGACATCGAGCTCGGCGCCCTGGTCAGCGGCGAGGGCCACCTGGTGTGCGGAAGGTGCCGCAACTGTCTGGCCGGCCGCCGGCACCTGTGCCGCAGCACGATCGGCCTCGGCGTCGGGCGCGACGGCGCCTTCGCCGAGTACGTCGTCCTGCCCGCGCAGAACGTGTGGGTCCACCGGACGTCCGTGGACCTGGACGTCGCGGCGATCTTCGACCCGTTCGGCAACGCCGTGCACACCGCGCTGTCCTTCCCGTTGGTCGGCGAGGACGTCCTGATCACCGGCGCGGGCCCGATCGGCATCATGGCGGCGGCCGTGGCCCGGCACGCCGGCGCGCGCAACGTGGTCATCACCGACGTCAGCCCGGAGCGGCTGGAGATCGCCCGCAAGGCGGGCGCCACCCTCGCGGTGAACGTCGCCGACTCCTCCATCGCCGACGCGCAGGCGCAGCTCGGCCTGCGCGAGGGCTTCGACATCGGCCTGGAGATGTCGGGCCGCGCCGAGGCCATGCGCGACATGATCGACAACATGACCCACGGCGGCCGCATCGCCATGCTGGGCCTGCCGGCGCAGGAGTTCGCCGTCGACTGGGCGAAGGTCGTCACCTCGATGATCACCATCAAGGGGATCTACGGCCGCGAGATGTTCGAGACCTGGTACGCGATGACGGTGCTGCTCGAGGGCGGGCTCGACCTGTCCCCGGTCATCACCGGCCGCTACTCGCACCGCGACTTCGAAGCCGCCTTCGACGAGGCCGCCACCGCCCGCAGCGGCAAGATCATCCTGGACTGGACGGCCTGAGCCGGCTCAGGATCGCGCCACCCCCTGACCATCTCCCTCCGGCCGGGCCCCGCACACCCTCCCCCCTCCGCGGGGCCCGGCCCCCCTTCGCCGCACAAGGAGCACCGCACATGTTCGAGTCCGTCCGCGACGACCTGCGCACCACCCTCGACGAGATCCGCGCCGCGGGCCTGCACAAGCCCGAACGGGTCATCGGCACCCCGCAGAACGCGGCCGTCGCCGTGACCGCGGGCGGCGCTCCGGGCGAGGTCCTGAACTTCTGCGCCAACAACTACCTCGGCCTCGCGGACCACCCCGAGGTCGTCGCGGCCGCGAAGGACGCACTGGACCGCTGGGGCTACGGCATGGCCTCCGTCCGCTTCATCTGCGGCACCCAGGAGGTGCACAAGGAGCTGGAGGCGCGGCTGTCCGCCTTCCTCGGCCAGGAGGACACCATCCTCTACTCCTCCTGCTTCGACGCCAACGGCGGCGTCTTCGAGACCCTCCTCGGCGCCGAGGACGCGGTCATCTCCGACGCCCTCAACCACGCCTCCATCATCGACGGCATCCGGCTGTCCAAGGCCCGCCGCTTCCGCTACGCCAACCGCGACCTCGGCGAGCTCGAAGCCCGTCTGAAGGAAGCCACCGAGGGCGGCGCCCGCCGCAAGCTCGTCGTCACCGACGGCGTGTTCTCCATGGACGGATACGTCGCCCCCCTCGCCGAGATCTGCGACCTCGCCGAGCGCTACGACGCCATGGTCATGGTCGACGACTCGCACGCCGTCGGCTTCGTCGGCCCCGGCGGCCGCGGCACCCCCGAACTGCACGGCGTCATGGACCGCGTCGACATCATCACCGGCACCCTCGGCAAGGCCCTCGGCGGCGCCTCCGGCGGCTACGTCGCCGCCCGCGCCGAGATCGTCGAGCTGCTGCGCCAGCGCTCGCGCCCGTACCTCTTCTCCAACTCCCTCGCCCCGGTGATCGCGGCGGCCTCCCTCAAGGTCCTCGACCTGCTGGAGTCGGCCGGTGACCTGCGCGAGCACCTCGCGGCCAACACCGCGCTGTTCCGCTCGAGGATGACGGAGGCGGGCTTCGAGATCCTGCCCGGCGACCACGCCATCGCCCCCGTCATGATCGGCGACGCGGCCGAGGCGGCGAAGATGGCGGAGCTGCTGCTGGAGCGCGGCGTGTACGTGATCGGCTTCTCGTACCCGGTCGTCCCGCTGGGCGCGGCCCGCATCCGCGTGCAGCTCTCGGCGGCCCACTCGACGGCCGACGTGGAGCGCGCGGTGGACGCCTTCGTCGACGCCCGCTCGGCTCTCGCCGCTGCTCAGGGCTGACATCATGGGGGCGTGATCGACCCCCGCCGGCTGCGCATCCTGCGGGCCGTGGCGGACCACCGTACGGTGACCGCCGCGGCCGCAGCCCTGTACCTCACCCCGTCCGCCGTCTCCCAGCAGCTCGCCGCGCTGGAACAGGAGACGGGCCACACCCTGCTCACCCGCAGCGGCCGGGGCGTACGGCTCACCGCCGCCGGGGAGATCCTGCTGGGCCACGCCCACGAGGTGCTGGCCCAGCTGGAGCGCGCCGAGGCCGAACTCGCCGCGTACGCGGGCGGTGCGGCGGGCGAGGTCACCGTCGCCGCGTTCGCGACGGGCATCGCCGAGGTACTGGCGCCCGCCATCGCCCGGCTGGGACGGGAACACCCGGGCATCAGGCTCCGCGTCCGGGACGCGGAGGGCGACCAGAGCCTGCCGATGCTGCTCGACGGGGAGGCGGACGTCGCCCTGGCCGTCGAGTACCGGGGCGGACCCGGCGCCGACGACGCCCGGCTGTCGGTGCTCCCGCTGTACGCCGAACCCTTCGACGCGGTCCTGCCCGCCGGTCACCCCCTCGCCGACCTGCCGACCGTGGCACTGGCGGACCTGTCCGACGCCGACTGGGTGGGGCAGTACCCGGGCAACCCCTGCTACGACGTGACCCTGCTGGCCTGCGAACTGGCGGGCTTCCAGCCCCGGTTCGTGCACTCCTCCGACGACTTCCGCGCCGTCACCGCCCTGGTCGGGGCCGGCGCCGGCGTGGCCCTCGTCCCGCGTTCGGCGCTGCGCGGCATGGACCTCAAGGAGTCCCGCGTCCTGCCCGTCGCCGGGCCCGCCGCGACCCGCCGCGTCTTCGCCGCCACCCGGCGCGGCGCCGAGTCCCACCCGCTGATCGCCCCGGTCCTCGCCGCCCTGGTCCGTGAGGCGGAGCGGCTGCCGACGCACTGAGCCGGGGTCGCCGGCAGGGCGGGGACGGGGCCCGGGGCGGACGGGTCGTACGGCTCGTCCCGTGCGGGTCCGGCCGTCGCCGTCGCTGATGCCCGGTCACAGCACCGGGTCACCCGGTTCCCGTCGTCACTCGTTCTCCGTCAGGATGCGGAACGCCTCGTGCCGTACGTCGGGTCGCGGATGCCGGCGCAGCGCGCGCAGCAGCGCCCGCCACTCCTCGGGCCAGCTCAGCACGGTGCCCGTCCCGGCCACGAGGGCGGCGGCCAGCAGGCCGGCGCCGACCCGGCCGTCACGGGCCAGCCGGTCGGCCACCGTCAGCAGGGTCGCGGCGTGCCGCGGCAGCGCGCGGTGCCCCCAGTGGGGCCGCATCCGCCCCGCCACCTGCCCCGCGACGACCACGCCGGCGTCCTCCAGAGCCGCCGCGAGGTCGTCCATGCGGCGCGTGAGGTCCTCCGGTTCGGTCCGGAGGTCGACCAGGGAGTACAACAGGTCGGCGCGTTCCGAAGCGAGCAGGGGTTGCCCCGCCAGCTGTCCGGCGAGTGCCTCCAGCAGCTCGGGGCCGCTGTCGTGCGTGACGGACGGTCGCACCAGCGAGCGCAGTCGTTGCAGGGCCGGCAGGTCGCGGTCCTCTGCGGCGTCGCGACCGCCCTCGGGGCCGTCCAGCGAGGCCAGCAACTCGGCGACCGCGCCGTGCAGCACGCTGCCCGGGGCCGCGCCGCCGAGCGGGTGCGGCAGCGTCGAGGAGGCCAGGTCGCGCAGCACCGAGGCCACGCCCGCCCAGCGCGCCCGCCGGTCGAGGTCGCAGACCGTACGGGAGAGCCGTACGGCCAGTCCGGGGGCGTACGCGGCCCAGTCGCCCAGGCTCCGGATCGTCGAGTGGCCCGCGAGGCCGCTCGCGGTGTGCGTCAGCACGGCGTCGTACAGCGAGTCGACGAGGGCGGCCCAGCGGGCGCGATGCTCCCGCGGCAGTTGCCGGGGGCCGACCGCCACCAGGGCGGCGAGCACGGCGGGGTCGCCCTCGCGGGCGGCCTCGTCGAGCAGGCGCCACGCCTCCGGGACGCCGAGCAGCACGGGCAGGGCCCGCACGACGGTGGAGCGGACGTCCGGGTGACGGTCGGGAGCCCGGAACGCCTGCGCCAGCAGGGCCGTCGTGCGCCGCGGGGGCAGGTGCAGGGCCGCGAGACGTATCGCCTCCTTCCTGGAGGTCACCTTCGCGGGCTGCTCACCGGTCAGCAGCGGGCCGAGCAGCAGGGCAAGTTCGGAGGGGGCGGTGAGGTCGGCGGCGCGCGCCGCCGCGTACACGGCGACCCGTGCCCGGTCGGTGCCGGCGTGCTCCAGCAGGACCGCCACGGCGTCCCGCGGTCGGTCGGTGCGGGCCAGCGCGCCGAGCGCGGCCTCGGCGAGGACCACGTCCGGGGCGTCCGCGTGGGCCGACACCTGCGCGTACCCCAGCTCCGGGACCGGGGCGGCGGCCCGGATCGCCGCCGCCCGGTCGGCGAGCGGGAGGGAGACGTCCGCGGCAGCGGTGGCGGCGATCCGCAGGGCCGCCGCCTGCTGGCGGGGCAGCCACCGGCCGCCGTGGTCGAGGTCCGGGAGCGGGCGCCGGGAGCCGGGCGGCAGGAACCGGCCGTGGGGCGGGGCGTCGTCGAGCAGTGGGTCCAGCAGGTCCGTGCGCGACCGGGACACGACGTCGAGTACGGGCGGCAGGACGACCGCCGAGGGTTCCAGGGCGATGATCGAGGCCACCCGCTGTCCACGGGTGCCGGGCGCGTCCAGCCGCAGTTCCACCGCCGCCCGGAACGTGGCGTCGTCACCCCGCTCCAGCGCGGTGACCAGCATGTCCTGAAGGGCGGGCATCCGCCTGGCCCGGGGCCCGAAGGCGCGGGCCAGGCCCAGCAGGAGGCGGAAGTCGGCGCGTGCGGCGGCGGCTTCGAGCCAGGGGCGCAGGGCGTCGAACACCTCGTGTTCCTGGCCGCGGCGCAGGACCCGGTACAGGGGGCCGAAGGAGGGGACGCCCTCCAGGCCGGTGATCCGGCCCAGGGTGCCCAGGGCCCAGGACGACAGCGCCGTGTCCCGACCGGTGGCGTGCTCGACCAGTACGCGTTCGGCGAGCGTGCGCAGGGCCGTCCGGCTGCCGGCCGAACCGTCCGGTGCCTCCAGGGCGTCGGCGGCGATCCGTTCCAGCGCCGCCACGTCATCGGCGTCGAGGACGCGGGGCGCCGCGGTCGCCAGGGCCTGTAGCGCGGCGCGGCGCACCGGGTCCCGGTCGTTGCGCAGGCGCCGCGTCGCCTCCAGCATTTCGACGATCGCCGCGCGGTCCCCGTCGCGGGTGGCGCCCGCGACGAGCAGCGGCCAGGCGATCTCCCGGTCGTCGGCGTCGGACCGCCGGACGGCGGCGAGCAGGGCCGTCCGCGACCGCGCGAACGGGCCGTGGCCGAGCAGGGCCAGGTCGTCCCACCAGCACTCCTCGGCCGGGTCGAGCTCGGCCTCGGTCCGTCGTACGGAGGCCCAGCGCTGTTCCCGCGGCAGCAGGGCGAGCACGTCCACCTGCGGCCACGTGCCCGGCGCTTCGGGGGAGGTTTCCGCGTGGAAGGCCTGTCGGCGGCCGGGGGGCAGGGCCTTCAGGAGCGCCGCGTAGTGCCGGTCGCGGTGTCCCCAGTGGCGGCCCAGTGCGGTCAGGGACGCGGGTGCGGCCCGGGCCAGCCGGCGCATCACCCGCGGCGGCGGCACCGGCTCGTAGCGTTCCTCGCGGCGGTCGGGGGAGACGATCCAGCGGACGACCCGCTCGGCGTCGGCGTCGACCAGGGCGCCCAGCCCGTCGTGCAGCGGGTGCGGCAGGCCGGCGGGCCCGTACCGTTCCAGCAGGTCCAGCACCCGTGCGGGGCGTCGCGGCGCCAGGGCCGAGACCGCTGTGGCGTGCACCCGCCACCATTCGTCCCGCTCGCGGCCGGGAGGGAGTTCCGCCAGGGCCGTCCCGAAGTGGTCCAGCACCGGGTCGGGGTGGCGGCGCGCGAAGCCCGGCCAGCCGTTGACGGCGTGCGCGAGGGAGGGCAGGTGCCGGGCCACGAAGGACGCCGAGCAGGCCGGTAGGAGCCGCGCCGCCTCGGCGTCGCCCCACTCGCCGCGCAGCCGCTCGACCAGCCGTTCGGCGAGCGCGGTCCGGTCGCCGCAGAGCAACAGGCGGGCCAGCCGGTGCCGCAGCGCGCTCGGGGCGTCCTCGTACGCGGCTTCGATCGCTCCGTCCGGGACGGGCAGGCGGAGGGCCGCGCGCAGGGCGTAGGAGGCCACGCACCGGTCGGGGTCGGCCAGGCGCGCGGTGAGGAAGCCGGTGTCCTGCCCGGCGAAGGCCGCGAGTGCGGCGAGGCGTCGCTCGTACGGCCCGAGTGCGTCCAACTCAGCCAGGAGCGGCGCGAGTTCCCCTGCGGCGGCCAGCCGGTGGGCGGTTCGTGCGGTGAGGGTGAGGCGTGCGGGGAAGGACAGCGGTTCGAGTACGGAGAGCAGCTGCTCCGCGGTGGTGGGCATCCGGCGATTGTGCCCGGGGTGATCCGTACGCGCGATCGAATATGGCGGGGCCGGGGCGTTGCCGAGGGCGTGCTCGGCCTCCGGACGGGGGCAGGCATCCGCCCGTACCTGCGCGGCGTTCCCGGGGCGTGTTCGGCGTCCCCGGCGATGTGCGCGGCGTTCGGAGGGGAGGCGGCCCGCGTTCGGAGGGGGTGTCGCCGGCGGCCCCCGGGCGTGTTCATGCTCCGGAGGGGAGGTGGCCGCCGTCCGCCCGGGGCGCGTTCGGCGTCGCGGGGGTGCGCGCGGACGGGGTGCGGCAGGCGGCCGTGCGGGTGGGCTCGGGGCCGGGACGGGGCCCGCGCCGTCTCCGAAGGTCAGACGCGGACCACCTGGACCCCCGCCGCCTCGAACTCCGCGGCGACCTCGGCCGGCAGGCCGGTGTCGGTGACCAGGACGTCGACGGCGGCGGTCGGGCAGATGCGGGCGAACGCGCGGACCCCGAGCTTCGAGGAGTCCGCCGCGACCACCACCCGGCGTGCCCGCTCGCACAGCAGGCTGTTCACCGCCGCCTCGTCCTCGTGCCGGGTGGCCGCCCCGTCCGTCGGGTCGAACGCGTCGACCCCGAGGACCGCCGTGTCCACCGTGAGCCGGCCGAGCGTCTGCTGGGCCAGCGGGCCCGTGAGCTCGTACGACTGAGGCCGGGCCACCCCGCCCGACACCACGATCTTGAACTGGGGTCGGATGACCAGCTCGCCCGCGATGTTCAGGGCGTTGGTGACCACGGTGAGCGCGGGGGAGCCCGTGGCCAGGTCCGGGCGGGCCGCGAGCGCGCGGGCCACCTCCGTCGTCGTGGTGCCGCCGGTCAGGCCGATCACCTCGCCGGGGACGATCAGCGCGGCGACCGTCTCGCTGATCCGCTGCTTCTCGGCGGCCCGGCGCGACGTCCGGTAGCGCAGGGGCAGTTCGTACGACACCCCGTGCGGCACCGCCCCGCCGCGCGTGCGGACCAGGAGCTGCTGCTCCGCGAGCTGGTCCAGGTCGCGGCGGATCGTCGCGGCGGACACGCCGAGCACCTCGGCGGCCGGCTCCACCTCCAGCCCGCCCCGCTCCACCAGCAGGTCCAGCAGTCTCTGCCAGCGTTCCTTGCGGGTCATGGCGCCCTCCCGAGTTCTCCCCTGGCCGCCGCTTCGGCCCAGTCGTCGAGATTAACCCAGGCCGCCACTCCGAAGATGCTTGAAGTTGCGCGAAAGAGCCCGCTACCTTGCAGGAACACGCACCCAACGCGCAGGGAGCCCGCATGAGTCACGTCGCGAACGAGTTGGCCACGCAGCCCGAATGCTGGGAGCGGGCCGCCGAACTGGCCCCGTCCCGGCGGGCCGTACTGCCGAAACCCGGGGAACGCACCGCGATCGTCGGGTGCGGAACCTCGTACTACATGGCACAGGCCGCCGCCGCGCTGCGCGAGGAAGCCGGACAGGGCGAGACCGACGCCTTCCCCGCTTCCGAGTTCCCCCGCCACCGGCGCTACGACAGGGTGGTGGCCCTGACCCGCTCCGGCACCACCACCGAGGTGCTCGACCTCCTCGCCGGGCTGAAGGAAGCCGAGGTGCCCACCACCGCCGTCATCGGCGATCCCGACACTCCGGTGATCGCCCTCGCCGACGAACTGGTCGTCCTCGACTTCGCCGACGAACGCTCCGTCGTCCAGACCCGGTTCGCCACCACCGCCCTCACCCTGCTCCGGGCCCACGTCGGCGCGCACACCCCGGCCGCCGTCGCCGACGCCCGCACCGCGCTCGCCGCCCCGCTGCCGGCGGGAGCCGAGACCCGGGGCCAGTTCACCTTCCTCGGGCGCGGTTGGAACGTCGGCCTGGCCCACGAGGCCGCCCTCAAGATGCGCGAGGCCTCCCTGTCGTGGGCCGAGTCCTACCCGGCCATGGAGTACCGGCACGGCCCCGTCAGCGTCACCGGCCCCGGCTCCGTCACCTGGTCACTGGGCGGCACCCCCGACGGCATCGCCGAACTGGTCCTCGGCACGGGCGCCGCCTGGGTGGCCGGCACCCTCGACCCGCTCGCCGAACTGGTCCGCGTACACCGGCTGGCCGTCGCCGTCGCCGCGCACCGGGGCCTGGACCCCGACGCGCCCCGCAACCTGACCCGCTCGGTCGTCCTCACCCACGCCGAGGGAGCCGTCCGATGACCCTCACCACCACCGGGACCCTCGTCGCGGACGCGGCGGCCGCCGGCCGCGCCGTGGCCGCCTTCAACATCATCACCCTGGAGCACGCCGAAGCCGTGGTCGAGGGCGCCGAGCGTGCCGGGCTCCCCGTCGTCCTCCAACTCAGCGAGAACGCCGTGAAGTTCCGCTCCGGCGCCCTGTTGCCCATCGCCCGCGCGGCCGTGGCCTGTGCCGAGGCCGCCCGGGTGCCCGTCGGCCTGCACCTCGACCACGTCAAGAGCCCCGACCTGCTGCGCCGGGCCGTGGACGCCGGCTTCGGGTCGGTGATGTACGACGCCGCACACCTGCCGTACGCCGAGAACCTGGAGGCCACCCGTTCCGCCGCCGACTGGGCCCATGTCAACGGGCTGTGGATCGAGGCCGAACTGGGCGAGGTCGGCGGGAAGAACGGGGCCGCCCCGCTGGACCCGCACGCGCCGGGCGCCCGCACCGATCCGGACGAGGCGCGCAGGTTCGTCGCCGACTCCGGGGTGGACGCCCTGGCCGTCGCCATCGGCAGCAGCCACGCCATGACCCGCCGCACGGCCGCACTGGACCACGCACTCCTCGCCCGGCTCGCCAAGACGGTCGACGTACCCCTGGTCCTGCACGGCTCCTCCGGCCTGCCGGACTCCGAACTCGCCGCGGCGGTGGCCGGCGGCATCCGCAAGGTCAACATCGGCACCGCCCTGAACGTGGCCATGACCGAAGCCATCCGCGCCCACCTGACCCCGGCGGACCCACGGCCCTACCTCACGGCCGCCCGCACCGCGATGGCGGACACGGCCGAGGCTATGATCGGCGCCCTGAACTGACGGGACGAGGCGTCGGGCGCGCCCGGCCGTGGCGGACCCGGTGGCCGGCGGCGGGTGAGCGGGGGCGGGGACCATGGACGACCAGCGGGACCGCGCCCCCGGCCGTGGCGAGCGCCGCCGGTTCCTCGCGCTGACCGGCGGGGCCGCGCTGCTGCTCGCCGCCGCCGGCGCGGCCGCCCTGTGGCCCGACGCGGAACCGGAGTCGGAGCCCGACCGGCGGCGCGTGCGTACCGACACCGAACCGCTGAACCGCCGCTTCGAGCAGGCCCTCGGGCCGCTCTCCGATCCCCACTGGCTCGGCTACGACGTCGACGCCTCCTCCGCCGACCGCTTCCTCCCCGGACCGGACTCCCGGATCCGGCTCGTCGGCATCGCCCGGACGCGGCCCGGAGCCGCCTCGCGGATCCTCGAAGGCTCCGGGCACGCCTTCGTTCCCGCCGGGCTTCCCGACCTGCCGGCCCGCCTGCGCACGCACGTGCCGACCGGTGCGCGATGGCAGGGCAGTCCGGGGTTCGACACGGCCGCGAACCGGCCCGGGCCCTCGGTCGTACCGTCGGGCACCTACCGCCTCGACGCGGCCCGCGACCTCGCCTGGTTCGACGTCGTCCTCCTCCACACCTGAGTGGACCGCCTGGGCGGACCGCCTGAGTGGGCCACCGGGGCGGCGTCCCCGGAACATCCCACTGAGCGGGAGGACGGCGGCCCGGGCATTGAAGACGCGGGGCGGGCGGTGTTTCGTCGGACGGCCGGGACTTCGCCGACCGAAGGGCACCGCCCATGCCACAGCCCTACCTCCCCACCCGTTTCGGGGTGTTCCTCGCCCCCTACCACCGCCCCGATCGCGACCCGGCGCTCCAACTCCGCCGCGACCTGGACCTGGTGGCAGCGCTCGACCGGCTCGGGTACGAGGAGGTGTGGGCCGGAGAGCACCACTCCGCCGGCTACGAGATCATCGCCTCGCCGGAGCTGTTCCTGGCCGCCGCGGCCGAACGCACCAGCCGGATCATGCTCGGCACGGGCGTCAACTCACTCCCGTTCCATCAACCGTTGATCCTCGCCGACCGGATCTGCCAGCTCGACCAGCAGTCCCGCGGCCGGGCCGTGCTCGGTGTCGGCCCCGGGCAACTGCCCTCCGACGCCTTCATGACGGGCGTCGACCCGCGGCGCTCCCGGGCGATGATGTCCGAGTCCCTCGACGCGATCGTCCGGTTGCTGCGCGGCGAAACCGTCACCACGGCCACCGACTGGTTCACCCTGGAAGAGGCCCGCCTCCAGCTCGGGCCCTACCGGGGCAGGGAGTTGGAGGTTGCCGTCGCCTCCGCCGTCTCCCCGACCGGCGCCGTCCTCTCCGGCCGCCACGGAATCTCCATGCTCTCGCTCGCCGCCGCCGACCCGACCGGATTCGCCACCCTCGACACCAACTGGGCGGCCCACGAACGGGCCTGCGCCGAGAGCGGGCACCTCCCCGACCGCACGGGCTGGCGACTGGTCACCCCCGTGCACCTCGCCGAAACCCGCGAAGCGGCCCTGAAACAAGCGGAATTCGGCGCCCCCGACCTGGTGGCCTACATCGAGGCGCTCGGCGGCAGCAGACTCGAAGGCTGCGCCACCCCCGCCGGGGCCGTCGAGCGCTGGACCGCAGAGGGGCTGCCCACCTTCGGACGGGCCGTCATCGGCACCGCCGAGGACGCCGTCGAGCGGATCGCCGAACTCGCCGAGAAGACGGGCGGCTTCGGCACCTTCCTGATCCTCCAGCTGGACATCGCCGAACCCGCCGCGGCCCTGCGCAGCCTGGAGATCTTCGCCGAACGCGTCGTCCCCCGGCTCACCGGAACCGCCGAGGCGCGTCGCGCGAGCCTCGACTGGGCCGCCCGCAACAGCGAGCGCTTCGTCGGAGCCCTGCGGCAGGCCACCTGGGAAGCCGTCGCCCGCAAGGGGGAGGTCCGATGAGGGCGGCGGTGTTCCAGGACGGGCGGTTCACCGTGGGGGAGCACCCCGATCCCGTACCCGGCCCCGGGCAGGCCCTCGTCGAAACCCACGCCTGCGGGATCTGCGGGTCCGACCTCAGCGCCGTCGCGCACACCGCGGAGTTCCTGCGGGCCTCCCGGGACAGTGGCACCACCGGCTTCCTCTTCGACCCGGCACGCCCCCTGGTGATGGGCCACGAGTTCTCCGGCCGGGTCCTGGCCTACGGCCCGGGCGCGAGCGGACCCGAACCGGGCACCGGGGTCGTCGCCCTGCCCTGGGCGCTCGACGCCGGCGGGGACGTCCGTACCGTCGGCTACAGCAACGAATTCCCCGGCGGGTTCGGCGAGCGGATCGTCGTCCAGGCGCAGGCCCTCCTGCCGGTCCCGGGGTCCCTGGACCTGACGCTCGCCGCGCTCACGGAACCCCTGGCCGTCGGCTTCGGCAACGTCGCCCGCAGCTGCGCCGGGCCGGGCACCCCCGCCGTCGTGATCGGCTGCGGGCCCGTCGGGCTGGGCGCCGTCGCGGCGCTCCTGGAGCGCGGCGCCGGACCCGTCGTCGCCTCCGACCCGTCGGCGCTGCGGCGGGCGTCGGCGGCCCGGCTCGGCGCGCACGCGGTGGTGGACCCGTCCGCGGACGGCGCCGATCCGATGATCCGGTGCGCCGAACTCGCGGGACCCCGGCCGCTGCCGCCGGTGGTGGTCAACTGCGTGGGCGTGCCCGGCATGCTGGACCGGCTCCTGCACACGGTGCCCCGCGGCACCGAGATCCTCCAGATCGGCGCGGTCATGACGCACGACGCGATCCGCCCCGTGGTCGGCATCTACAAGGACGTCACCCTCCGGATGTGCCTCACGTACCCGCCGCGGGAGTTCGGCGCCACCCTGGCCCGTCTCGCCGACGGCCGCCTCGACGCGACGGCCCTGATCACCGGTGAGGCGGGGTTCGGGGGCCTGGACGCCGCGTTCGCCTCCCTGCGGCGGCCGGAGGAACACGTCAAGGTCCTGATCCGCCCGGGCCGCACGGGCGCGGCCGTCACCGCCCCGGCGCGGGACCGGCCGGACACGGCGGGCGGCGGGTCGCGGTGAGGGCCGTGCCCGCGCGACCCGGCGGCCGTCCCGGGCGTCGTACGTCCCCCTCGCCGGCCTGCCCGGCGGCGTTCGGGCGGTCGTTCGGGTCGGCGCGATGATGGGGGCATGGACACCGAACGTCTGCTGCTGCTCGCCCCGCGCCCCAACGACACCGCGCCCCGCCTCGGCGCGGCAGCCACCCGTCGGGGGATGCGCGCGCTGACCGCGACGGACTGGCAGGTGCCGGCCGGGACGCCCGACGGCGTACGGGCGCACCTGTACGGCGGGCCGCTGCTCGCCGACTCGGTGGCGGGGGAACTCGGCGTCCTCGCGCTGGAACCACCGGTCGACTGGCTGGCCCGACTGCCCCGGGCGCTGTCCGGGCGGCAGGTCGAATCCGTCACGCTCGCGCAGGCACGCCGGCTGCGCAGGCCGGCCTTCGTCAAGCCGCCGACCGACAAGTTCTTCCCGGCCCGGATCTACCCCGACGGCTCGCGGCTGCCCGGACCCGACGCCTTCGACGACGACCTGCCCGTACTGGTCAGCGACATCGCCGGTTTCGCCCGCGAGTACCGGCTGTTCGTCCTGGACGGCGCGGTGCACACCGGCAGCCGTTACGCCGTCGGCCCCCTCCTCGATCCGCTTCCGCTCGACGAGGACCCGTACGCCGCCGGGGTGCGGGCCTTCGCCGTCGAACTGCTCGCGGATCCGGCCTGCCGGCTGCCCTCGGCGGCGGTGGTCGACGTGGGCCTGCTCCAGGACGGTGGCTGGGCGGCCGTGGAGGCGAACCCGGCCTGGGCGAGCGGGGGTTACGCCTGCGACCCGGAGCGGGTGCTGGACGTGGTGTGCCGCGCGGCGGGCCCCGCCGCGCAGGCGGCGGTGGCGGACCGGGCCTTCGCCCGACCGGTGCCCGGGGGTGGTCCGGCCAAGCCGTGACCTGGGCCGCCGCGCCGTCGGTGCGTCCGCGCCCGTACTCCCGGCAGTCCGGGCCTTCCGAATTCTTGTAACGGGTTCTAGTCTGACCGCCGCCACCACAGAGACCGGCTGGACCGCGAGACTCCCGGAGGGGCCGTGCACCTCGAATACACGCCTGAGCAGCAGCAGTTGCGCACCGAACTGCGTGCCTACTTCGCCGAGCTCGTGCCGCGGGACGTCTACGCCCGCTACGAGGACCCGGCCGCCCAGAAGCGTTTCTACCGGGAAACCATCCGCCGGCTCGGAGCGGACGGCTGGCTCGGCGTCGGGTGGCCCGAGGAGTACGGCGGGCGAGGCATGTCGCCCATGGACCAGTTCATCTTCTTCGACGAGGCCGCGCAGGCGGTCGTCCCGCTGCCGCTGATGGCCCTCAACACCGTCGGCCCCACGATCATGCAGTTCGGCACCGAGGAGCAGAAGGCGTACTTCCTGCCCCGGATCCTGGCCGGTGAGATCGACTTCGCCATCGGGTACAGCGAGCCCGACGCCGGCACGGACCTGGCCGCGCTCAAGTGCAAGGCCGTGCGCGAGGGGGACGAGGAGAGCGGCACCTACGTGGTCAACGGCCAGAAGATCTGGACCACCAACGGCGACACCGCGGACTGGGTCTGGCTCGCCGTCCGCACGGACCCGGACGCCCCCGCGCACAAGGGCATCACCATGCTCCTCGTGCCGACCGCCGACCCGGGGTACTCCTGCACCCTGATCAACACCCTCGCCTCGCACGACACCACCGCCAGCTACTACGAGGACATCCGCGTCCCCGCGAGCCGCCGCGTCGGCCAGGAGAACAAGGGCTGGCGGCTGATCACCAACCAGCTCAACCACGAGCGGGTCACCCTCGCGGCCCACGGCACCATGGCGATCCGCGCCCTGCACGACGTACAGCGCTGGGCCGCCGGTACCAAACTCGCCGACGGCCGCCGGGTCCTCGACCTGCCCTGGGTGCGGGGCCGGTTGGCCCGCACCCACGCCCGTCTCGATGCCATGAAGCTGCTCAACTGGCAGATGGTGAACGCCGTACAGTCCGGCACGCTCACCCCGCAGGACGCCTCCGCCGTCAAGGTCTACGGCTCCGAGGCGCGCAGGGACGCGTACGCCTGGCTGATGGAGGTGGTCGGCGCGGCCGGGTCCCTCAAGGACGGCTCCGCCGGGGCGGTCCTGCACGGCGAACTCGAACGCGGCTACCGCAGCGCCGTGATCTTCACCTTCGGCGGCGGCAACAACGAGATCCAGCGCGAGATCATCTCCTGGATCGGCCTGGGCATGCCCCGCGTCCGCCGCTGACCCGGTGTGACGGCGGACGTGGTCCGTGCCGCGGGCACCCCACGGGCTCCGCCCTCACGACTCCCGGAACTCTCGCGACTCTCGGAACGGGACGGGGCTGCGCGTCTCTTCGTGGTCGGGCTCCGGTAGTGGACCCCGTTTCTTTCCCGCAGCGGGCAAGGAAACCAGCAGCACGGCTGCTCCGAGGAGGGTGATGACCGCGATCCAGCCCGCGCCGACGTGCATGGCATGGATGAACGCGTCATCGGCGGCCCGAGCGAGAGCGGGCCGGTGGATGGCGGCGGCGACGTGGCGGGCCTGTTCGGCGGAGACGCGCGCCTGATCCCGGACCGGACCGGGTGCGCCCTCCAGCGAAGGTTCGATGGCGCGGCGGTACACGATCGACAGGATCGTGCCGCCCACCGCGATGCCGATGACGCTGCCGGTTTGTCGCACGGTGTTGGTGACGGCCGAGCCCGCACCGGCCCGTTCCAAGGGCAGGTCGCTGAGCAACGCGGCCGTGACGGGGCCGATCACCATGCCGATCGCGAGCCCCTGGAGCAACAACAGGATCTCGATGAGGGCGAGCGGAGTGTGGAGTCCGAGGAACCCGTACCCACCCATGGTCAGCGCGGCCATGGTCAGCGCCGGCACGGTGACCAGGCGTAGCGACAGGCGCCGAACCAGGCGGGGGGCGAGGGACGCCCCCGCGAGCGCGCCGAATGCGGTCGGGACATTGGCCAAGCCCGCCTTCATCGGCGAAAATCCGAGCGCGCCCTGTAGGTAGAACGCGTTGTAGAAGGTGATGGCGGCCACGGCGAAAAGCAGCAATCCGAGCGCCGCATTTCCGCCCCCGAAGGTACGTTGCGCGAGCAGTCGCGGATCAAAGCCGGGCACCTTGGCGCGCAGTTCGACGCATGCGAATGCGGCCAGCAGAACCAGACCCGCCACGATCGGCGCCCAGACGTCGGTAGGGCTCCACGCGGCCACCTGCCCCGCTCGGATCAGCCCGTAGGCCAACGCCGCGAGCCCGCTGGTCGACAGCAACATTCCGGCGGGGTCCAGAGCCCGCGGATCGGGGCTGCGGAAGTTCGGAACCAGCACGACGAGCCCGACCAGGGCCACTATCGCGACCGGGACATTGATCAGAAAGACCGAGCCCCACCAGAACCGATCGAGCAGGAATCCTGCCAGCACCGGGCCCACAGCCATTCCGACACCGGCCGACGTCGAGAAGACGCTGATCGCGGCGGTGCGCGCGGGGCCGGTGAAGGTCCACATGAGGATGGCCAGGTTGGCGGGCGTGATGAGCGCGCTGCCCACCCCCATGGCGGCCCGAGCCGCGATCAGCTGCCCTGCGTCGCCGGCGTACGCCGCCCACAGCGAGGACCCGGCGAAGATCACCAAGCCGCCGGCGAACACGGTCCGGTGACCGAACCGATCGCCCAACGCGCCTGCGGTGAACATCAAGGTGGCGAAGGCCAGCGTGTACGAACCGGTCGCCCATTGCAGCTGACCGGGATCGGCCCCCAGTCCGCGGACCGGGTCCGCAAGGGTCTCCAGCGTGATACTCAGGACGGTATTTTCCAGCCACATCAGCAGCGAACACGACATGAGAACGGAAAGAATCAATTGTTGCCTGAACTTCGGCAACGTCACAGGCGCGGTCATGAACACCTTCGGATAGCGATCTGCGGGAACCGAACGACTGGACCATAAGCAAACTCCACGACACCGTCAAGCTTGGAATTCTTTATCAACTCTGTTGCGGTTGAAGGGATTTCATGTCCTCGACTGGATTTGCCGGCCGGGCAATTTCGTGCCCTGCGACGGATGTGCGGCCTGAAGGAATGTGGAAATTCCGGGGGGTTGTGGCCGATCGGATTTCATGCCCTCGCCGGTGGCGCGGTGCTGTGGAAGACCATCCGGCGAAGTGTCCGATCAATATCGCGGCCGGGTGCCGACCGGCGTCCGCGGTGACGCCACTTCCGTATCGCGGCCCGTCGAGCCGCCTCTACTGTGGCGACGTGATGACTCAGGTGATCGTTCTCAACGGTGGTTCCAGTTCGGGGAAGTCCGGGATCGTGCGGTGTCTGCAAGCCGTCCTGCCGGGACCGTGGTTGGCCCTCGGGACCGACACGTTGGTCGACGCGATGCCCGCGGACCTGCGGGCGTCGGACGCCGGGATCGAGTTCGCACCGGACGGAGAGGTGATCGTCGGTGCGGAGTTCCGGACGCTGGAGGCGGCGTGGATCGCGGGCGTCGCCGCGATGGCCCGGGCAGGTGCGCGGGTCGTCGTCGACGAGGTCTTCCTGGGCGGAGCGGACTCGCAGCGGCGTTGGCAAACGGCCCTGCACGACGTGCGGGTGCTGTGGGTGGGCGTCCGGTGCGACAGCGCGGTCGCCGCCGGCCGCGAGGTCGCACGCGGCGATCGGATCACGGGGATGGCCGCGTCCCAGGCCGACCTGGTCCACCGCGGTGTGGCCTACGACCTGGAGGTGGACACCACGCACGCGGAGGCGATGGACTGCGCACGCGCCATCGCCGCACACGTGAGCTGATGGGCGTCCCGGTGGTCCGCCGCCACGAGCGGGACGCCGTGGCGATCAGCCGGTCATGACCCCGTGGGGGACAGGTGGGTCGGGGGAACCTGGGCGTCGGTCCGCGGTGGCGTGAAGCCCGGGATCCGCTGCGCCGGCGTTCGGTGGTACCTCCTGATACGTCCGTGATCGGGCGTGCTGCGCAAAGGTGTACCGCACGGTTGTGAAGTCGCGCGGCGGCCGTCGAGGCGACCTGGGGCCGCCCGTTCGAGTCAGGATTCAGGTGCGGGGGGCCGACGGCTTCCCCGCCCGCCGAACCCCCCTGCGCGAGGGATTCGGCGTCCATCCCCTTGGACCCGCCGCGGCTTCGCCATGCCCGTGTGCGGTGAGCAACGGGACCCGTACCGCTCCGACCAGGGGCCGAACAGCCCGACCCGCTCGACGGGTGGCGCCGGCAGTGACGCGCAGCCCCGCCGGCCACACCGGATCCCAGGAAGACATCATGAGCTCAACTGCCTCACCGCGCGCCGAAGCGCGCACCATCCTCATCATCGTCGCGATCGTGCAGTTCGTCATCGGCGGCTGGTTCTCGTGGTCGGCGTCCCGCACGGCACCGCACGACCTGCCCGTCCTCGTGGTCGCCGGCCGGGGTGCCGACCAACTCGCCGAGCGGCTGCGCGCGGGCGCACCGGGCGCGTACGAGGTCAAGGGCGTCGACACCGTCGAGGCCGCGGACGCCGCTCTGCGTCAACGCAGGGCGTACGGAGCCCTGTCGCTCACCGCGACCGGTCTCGAGCTCCACCTCGCCTCCGCCGCCTCGCCGGCCGTCGCGCGGAACCTGGCCGGCCGGGCGCAGGAACTCGCCGCGGGGCCCGTCCGCACCACCGACGTGGTGCCCGCGGACCCCGACGACCCGCACGGAGCGGGCCTGGCCATGGGGTTCCTGCCGCTGCTCATCACCGCCGTCATCGCCGGTCTGCTCTTCGCCCTCAAGGTGCGGTCCGCCGCCGCCAGGTTCCTGGGCGTCGTCGGGTTCGCGGTCGCCTCGGGCCTGCTCAGCTCCCTCATGCTCACCCACCTGAGCGGCGTCCTGCCCGGTGACTACTTCGTCAACGCCGGCATCGTCGCCCTGCTGGAACTCGCCATGGTCGGTGTCGTCACCGGTCTCGGTTCGCTGATCGGAGCGCCCGGCATCGCCGTCGGCGCAGTCCTCATGTTCGTCGTCGGCAACCCGCTCTCCGGCCTGACCTCGGCGCCGGAGATGCTGCCCCAACCGCTCGGCGCTCTCGGCCGGTTCCTGCCCGCCGGCGCCGCCGCCGGTCTCCTGCGCACCGCCGGTCCCTTCGGCGGGGCGGGCGCCGGAGGCCCCGTACTCATCCTGCTCGCCTGGGCGTTGATCGGTTTCGGCCTGCTTTGGGCGAGCTCCCGCCGCAAGCCGGTCGTCCCGCCGCAGGGCGCCGCACGCGACCTCGCCCCCGCGGGCGAGCAGCGGCCCGAGACGGCCCCGGTGTACTGACCTCCCGGCGCCGCCCACCGCCGGACGCGCGGGTTCCCGTCCCTGTCGAGGACGGCGGTGGGCGGGATCGTGTGCGTACGTTCCCGCGACCCCGCGACCCCGCGACCCCGCGACCCCGCGACCCCGAACCGATCGGACCGGTCGAGGCTGCCGGGTCAGGTCGACAGGCGTCCGCCGTCCGGCTCGCGGCGTTCGTCCCCGGGCAGCATCCCGGTGGTCGCGATCAGGTAGCCGAGCTGGGCGCGGCTACGGCTCCGCAGGGCGGCGGCGATGCGGCTGACGTGGGCGGCGACCGTGCGTCGGCTGGTGCCCAGCCGACGGGCGATCGCCTCGTCCGTGTGTCCGGCGACGAGCAGGCGCATGACGGCCCGCTGGATCTCGTCGGCGATACCGGGTTCCACGGTGCGCGAGGAGCGCGGATCGCAGGAGCGCGGAGCGAGCGAGGTCCCCCGCTCCCACGCCTCCTCGAAGACCTGGACGAGGAAGGAGACGAGGGACGGCTGTCTGATCTCCAGCGCGGAGGTGCGGGCCCCGATGCGGCCCGGTACGTAGGCCACGGTCCGGTCGATGATGATCAGCGGGTCGATGACGTGGTCGAGGGTGCGGACCTCGCAGCCGGCTCCGACGAGGCGCTCGATGTGGCGCAGGGTCGCGGTGTGGGTCCGTACGGCGTGCTGGTGGAGGGCGCGGTGTCGGGCCGGTCTGCGGACGTGGTCGAGTCCGTCGAGGTCGTAGGAGAGCCGGGAGCCGCCCGGTTGAACGGTCATCAGCTCCTCGCGGCACTCGCGGACCGCGTGGGCGAGGGTGGCGTGGATGGCCTGCTCGCCGTCGATGGTCGTGGCCCAGCCCGTGTGTTCGCGTTTCGCCGCCGTGTAGATGGCCCCGACCGGTACGAAGCTGTCCGCGATCGCCTGGGCGTCCAGGCGCTGCTTCTCCAGCGACTGCTCGATGGGTCGCACCAGTTCGGCCTTGGCGACGTCCGGCGATACGGGCACCAGCACGGTGGGGTCGTCCGGCGGCGGGACCAGCAGCCCCATCCGCAGCAGACAGGCCGGTGCGCCCTCCCGGTCCGTACACCCCTTCACCACGGCCTTGCGGTACACGGTCAGCCCCTCACCGCATACGCCGCTTCCTCGGTCCGCGGAGTCGCCACGATGACAACATTCCTCCGGGTACCGCCCTGCGTGATCCTGCATGGCCCCATTATGCACTTCGAAATGAAGCCAATTGGGCGATATCGTTCGGTACTTTGATGCTCGTACCCCATCTTGACCATGGAACCGTGGTGGGTGTGAGGGGGCGCACCGACTCGGCGTACCGGCCTCCCTGCCGGCGGCCGTCCCGGCGGGTCCGCCGGCGCCGCGTCCCACGCCTGAGCCCGGCCCCCGCCGGGTAGGCTCCCAGCCCCGGAACGGGCCGGGCGGTCGCGGCGGGAGGCGGACCATGGACGCAGTGCCGTACGGGGACGCCGACCCCGGCCTCTACGGGCCGGACTCCGTCACCTGGCAGTGCCACGGCGACCCGGTCATGTGGATCGCCGGGGTCCGCGCCCTCTACCTCCAGGCCCTGCACCCGCGCGCGGTGCGCGGCGTGATGGCCAACAGCGCCGCCTTCGACGGCCCGGGCGGCCGCGCCGACGCCTGGGGGAGGCTGCTGCGCACCGCCGACTTCGTCGGCACCCTCACCTACGGCACCACCGAGGCCGCCGAGGCGGCCGGAGCCAGGGTCCGCGCCATCCACCGCAGGCTCTCCTTCACCGACCCCGGCACCGGCGAACGCTTCCCCGTCGACGACCCCGCCCTGCTGCTCTGGGTGCACTGCGCCCAGATCGACAGCTTCCTCCACGTCCTGCTCCGCTCCGGCGCCCCCCTGACCCCCGCGCAGGCCGACCGGTACGTGGACGAGAACCGGGTGAACGCCCGCCTCGTCGGCCTCGACCCGGCCGACGTGCCCGCCGACACGGCGGCGCTGGCCGCGTACTTCGAGAAGGTCCGCCCCGAACTCGCCGCGGGCGCCGACGCGCGCGCCGTCGACGACTTCCTGCGCGCGCCGCCGGTCCATCCCCTTCTGGTCCCTGGCCGAAACCTGTTGTGGGGCCCCCTCGCCGCGATCGCCTACGGCTCCCTACCGCCCTGGGCGCACGCGCTCTACGGCAGACCCGCGCCGCCTCCCCGCAGCACCACCCGACGCCTGCGTCGCACAGGTCGCATGCTGCGCAGCATTCCCGCAGGTCTGCGATGGCAGCTGCCGCCAGGTCACATCTTGAAAGCGATGCGTCGACTGGGCCCCGGGAGCCGCCCCTCCGCGTACACACTGCGTACATCAGCGGCCATACTGGACCGGCCGGGGAGGGCGTGGCACGACGACGGGGGCGACTTCAAGACATGGCGGAGTCCAGACTGATCCAGGGCCGGTACCGGTCGCTCGATCTGATCGGGCGCGGTGGCATGGGCGAGGTGTGGCGCGCCCGTGACGAATCGCTGGGCCGGCAGGTCGCCGTCAAGTGCCTCAAGCCGGTCGGGCACGACCAGGACGCCCACTTCACCCAGGTCCTGCGCGAACGCTTCCGCCGCGAGGCCCGCGTCGCGGCCTCCCTCCAGCACCGCGGCGTCACCGTCGTCCACGACTTCGGCGACGACAGCGCGGCCGGCGGCCCCCTCTACCTGGTCATGGAACTGTTGGAGGGCCGCAACCTCAGCCAGCTGATGGAGGACAACGAGGCGCGCCCGCTCCCCGTCGACGTGGTCCTCGACATCGCCGAGCAGATGGCCGCCGCCCTCGGCTACACCCACGACCAGGGCGTCGTCCACCGCGACCTCAAGCCCGCCAACATCATGCGGCTCACCGACGGCACGGTGAAGATCTGCGACTTCGGCATCGCCCGCCTCGCCCACGACATCGGCTTCACCGCGAAGCTCACCGGCGGCGGCATGGCCATGGGCACCCCGCACTACATGTCGCCCGAACAGATCGCCGGCGGCGAGGTCGACCACCGCAGCGACCTGTACTCCCTCGGCTGCGTCCTCTACGAGATCGCCACCGGCGCCCCGCCCTTCGACCTCGGCGACTCCTGGTCCGTGCTCGTCGGCCACCGTGACAACACGCCGGTACCGCTGCGCGAGCACCGCCCCGAGTTGCCCGCGCACTTCGAGCAACTCGTCCTGGAACTCCTCGCCAAGCGCCCCGAGGACCGCCCCGGCGACGCCCGCCACCTGCACCGGCGCCTGATCGAGGCGCGGTACGGGCCCGTGGGCCCGGCGGCGGTCCGGGCCCCGCTGCCCGCGTGGGCCGAGGGCATGACGGCCGGCCGCAAGGCCGGCATCGAGGCCCGGCCCGCCAGCGGCGCATGGGCCGTGCTCACCGGGTCCTGGACGGCCGCCCGCCCCGCCGGACGGACCGCGCACACCTCCGGCGAGCAGCGCATCACGCGGCCCGCGCCCGCCGAGGACCCCCGGCTGACCAGCGTGTACGGGCTGCCGCGCGCGCCCCTGCCCGCCCCCGGCGACCCCGGGCACCCCGACGCGCTCGCCGCCGGGCACACCCGCGCGTTCGCCCTCAGCCGGGCCGGCCGCAACGAGGAGGCCCTCGCCGTCTACGCGGCCGTGGCCCGCGGCCGGGCCGAGGTGCTGGGCCCGGACCACCCCGACACCCTCGCCGCCCATCAGGAGGAGGCGTACGAACTGTCACGGCTGCAACGCCACCGCGAGGCGTACGAGATCTACGGCGCCGTCCTCGCCGCCCGCACCCGCGGCATGGGGCCCCGCCACCCCGACACCCTGCGCTGCCGGCACAACCTCGCCTGCGCCCTGGGCGCCCTCGGCCGCCACGCCGACGCCCACGCCGCCGCCGTCGAAGTGGCCGCCGACCGGGCCGCCGTACTCGGCGCCGAGCACGCCGACACCCTGCTGACCCGCTACGAGGCCGCATACGCCCTCGGCCGCCTCGGCCGCTGGGAGGAGGCGCTGACCGGTTTCCGGCACGTCGCCGCCGCCCGCGAACGCACCCTCGGCCGCGACCACCCCGACGCCCTGGCCGCGCGCTACGAGACCGGCATCGCACTGGGCCGCACCGGCCGCCCCGCCGAGGCCCTCGACGTGTTCCGGGCCCTGGTCGCGGACCGCACCCGGGCCTACGGCGCCGCCGACCCGGAGACCCTGCGCGCCCGCCACGTCCTCGGCGTCAACCTGGGCCGCCTGGAGCGCTGGGAGGAGGCCGTCGCCGAGGCCCGCGAGGTGGGCGCCGCCCGGGCCTCGGCCCTGGGCGCGGAACACACCGACACCCTGGTCAGCCGCCGGGAACTCGCCGTCGGCCTGGGCCGGCTGGGCCGCTGGGACGAGGCGCTGCCCATCTACCGGGACCTCTCGGGCATCCGCGAACGGTCCCTCGGCGACGAGCATCCCGACACCGCGCTCGCCCACGCCGACGAGGCACACTGTCTGGAGCGGCTGGGCCAGGTGTGTTACCAAGAGCCATGACAGCCACCACGGGCTCCACCGGTTTCGCGCACGACGTGTACGACGCGGTCATCGTCGGAGGGGGCCACAACGGCCTGGTCGCCGCCGCCTACCTGGCCCGGGCCGGCCGTTCGGTGCTGGTCCTGGAAAGACTCGGACACCCCGGCGGGGCAGCCGTCTCCACCCGCCCCTTCGTCGGTCTCGACGCCCGGCTGTCGCGGTACTCGTACCTCGTCTCCCTGCTCCCCGCGAAGATCGTCCGCGATCTGGGCCTGCGGTTCGCGGTCCACCGACGCACCGTCTCCTCGTACACGCCCGTCGAACGCGCCGGCCGCCCGGGAGGCCTCCTCGTCGGCGGCGGCGAGGCCCGCACCCGGGAGTCCTTCGCCCGGCTCACCGGCTCGGACCAGGAGTACGAGCGCTGGCGCGCCTTCTACGGGACCACCACCGAAGTCGCCCGCAAGGTCTTCCCGACCCTCACCGAACCCCTGCCCACCCGCGACGAGCTACGGGCCCGGATCGGCGACGAGGACGCGTGGCGGATGCTGTTCGAGGAGCCGCTGGGCCGGGCCGTGGAGCGGCACTTCGAGGACGACCTGGTCCGCGGGGTCGTCCTGACCGACGGCCTCATCGGCACCTTCGCCGACGCCCACGACCCCTCCCTCGCCCAGAACCGCTGCTTCCTCTACCACGTCATCGGCGGCGGCACCGGTGACTGGGACGTGCCCGTCGGCGGCATGGGAGCACTCACCGACGCGCTGGCCGACGCCGCGCGGACCGCCGGCGCGGAGATCGTCACCGGGCACGAGGCACTGCGCATCCACCCGGACGGCTCCGCCCCGGCCGAGGTCACCTTCCGCACGGAGGCCGGGGAGGGCAGCGTCGCCGCCCGCACCGTCCTGGTGAACGCCTCGCCCCGGGCGCTCGCCGAACTCCTCGGCGAGGACCCCGGCGCCGGACCGGACCCGGAGGGCGCCCAGCTCAAGGTCAACATGCTGCTGAGCCGACTGCCCCGCCTCCGGGACACCGCCGTCGACCCCCGCGAGGCGTTCGGCGGTACCTTCCACATCGCCGAGGGGTACGAGCAACTGCGACGGGCCCACGCGGAGGCGACCGCGGGCGAACTGCCCTCCGTACCGCCCTCGGAGATCTACTGCCACTCGCTGACCGACCCGTCGATCCTCGGCCCGGAACTCGTGGAGCAGGGCTACCAGACGCTCACCCTCTTCGGACTGCACACCCCGGCCCGGCTGTTCGAGAAGGACAACCGGCAGACGCGCGAGGTCCTGCTGACCGCGACCCTGGCCCAGTTGGACGCCCACCTGGACGAGCCCATCACCGACTGCCTGGCCTTCGACGCCGACGGCCGACCCTGCATCGAGGCCAAGACCCCGATCGACCTGGAACGCGAACTGCGCCTGCCCGGCGGCCACATCTTCCACCGCGACCTGTCCTGGCCGTACGCGGACGCCGGCGCCCCGGGCCGCTGGGGCGTGGAGACCGCCCATCCCAACGTCCTGCTGTGCGGGGCGGGCGCCGCCCGCGGCGGCGGCGTCAGCGGCATCCCGGGCCACAACGCGGCGATGGCGGCCCTGGGTCGCTGACGCCACGCGCCCGGGGGGACCGTGGAGGTGCCGGACGCCGGTCGGGCGGACGATCAGGCGGTGGGTCAGGCGGACGGTTCGATGACCACGATCGGGATCTCGCGGTCCGTCTTGGCCTGGTACTCCTCGTACGCGGGCCAGTGGCCGACCATGATCGGCCAGAACGCGGCGCGCTCCTGCGAGGTCGCGGTGCGGGACGTGCCCCGCACGACCTTCGGGCCGACCTGGACGCGGACCTCGGGGTGTTCGGTGAGGTTCCGGTACCAGAGCGGGTGCGCGTCGTCGCCGCCCTTGGAGGCGACGACCAGATAACGGCCCCCGTCCTCACCGTAGATGAGGGGGGTGCGGACGGGCTTGCCGGAGACCCGGCCGAGGGTGGTGAGCAGGAGGGTCTGCGTACCGTTCCAGTGGTGGCCCTCCGCCCCGCCCGAGCCCACGTACAGCTTCACGTGGTCCAACTGCCAGGTGCCTTCCCGGGGGTCGCTCGGGTGGTCCCAGTCGATGTCCGTGGTCATGGGCTTCGCCTGCCTTCGTGTGAACGGTCGATGAGTTCGACAACGACGCTCAACGCCCCCGGGTGCGCCGGTTATGCCGGGTGCGGCGCCGGGCCGCCCGGAAGGGTGAATCCGTCGAAGAGGTCGTCCAGGGCCCGCCGCGCCGCACGGGCGGGTGTCGCCCGGAGGGCGAGGTCGCGGGCGGCGACGGCCACGGGGTGCGTGAGGGCCGCGATCCGGCCGGCGCGACGGGAGCGGACGCGGAGGGCGTCGGTGCGGGCGAGCCGGGCCCGGGTGTACGCGGCGAGCGCCGCCGGCGCGGGCAGCGCGTCCAGCAGGTGGGCCAGGACGACGGCGTCCTCGACGGCCTGGCAGCCGCCCTGGCCCAGGTTGGGGGTCATGGCGTGCGCGGCGTCGCCGATCCAGGCGACCCGGCCGTGGTGCAGGCGGGGGAGCGGACCGGCCAGGTCGTACAGGTCGTGCTGGAGCACGGCCGCGGGGTCGACGCGCTCCAGCAGGGCGGGGATCGGGTCGTGCCACGTGCCGTGGTGGCGCAGCAGCTCGGTACGCACGTCCCCGGGCCGATACCCGGCCGGGACGACGGCGGTGGCGTAGAGGTAGGTCCGACCGTCGGCGAGGGGGACCGCCCCGAAGCGTCGGCCGCGCCCCCAGGTCTCGGCGGCCTCGGTGACGGCGCCGCCCGACGGGAGCACGGTGCGCCACGCGGTCTCCCCGCTGTAGCGCAGGCCGCGATGGCCGGGGAAGTACCGCCGGCGCAGCGGGCTGTGGATGCCGTCGGCGGCGATCACCACGTCCGCGGCGAACTCCCCCCGGGAGGTACGGACCACCGGCCGGTCCCCGTCGGCACCGGTGACCTCGGTGACGGCGGCCCCGTACCGCAGGGCGTCCGCGGGCAGGACCGCGGTCAGGGCGGCGGCGAGGTCGCCGCGGTGCACCGCGAGCGGCGGACCGCCGTAGCGGACGGTCATGGTCGCGGTGTCGGCGCGGCTGAGCCAGGCGCCCGACGGCCGGCGCAGCCCCATCGCGGCCGGCACGGCCCCGCCGCCGTCCCGGGTGGCGTCGAAGCCGATGGCGTCGAAGGCGCGCAGGGCGTTGGGGGCGAGGACGATGCCCGCGCCGACGGCGGACGGCCCGTCGGCCCGTTCGCAGACGGTGACGTGCCAGCCCCTTCGGTGCAGGGCGAGGGCGGCGGTGAGTCCGCCGATCCCGCCACCTGCGATGACGGCCCGGCGTCGGCGTTCGGGCATGGCACGGCCTCCTGTTGCTCGCGGGACCACTCGCAGATCTCCGAACCTCTACATCCGTAGAGGGCGCACCGTCACTCTACAGCTGTAGAGTGACGACATGTCCACCCCCGACGCCCGGCCGCCCGCCCCCGACCGCAGGACCCTCATCGCGGACACCGCGATCGGCCTGGTGGCCGCCGGAGGGTTGCGGAGCCTCACGCACCGCGCCGTCGACGGGGCCGCGCGGCTCCCGGCGGGCAGCACCTCGTACTACTTCCGTACGCGAACGGCGCTCATCGGCGCCTGCTACGGGCGCCTGGTCGAGCTGGACCTCGAAGACCTCGAAGGGCGCGACGGCGACGCCCAGGCCGGCCCGCTCGACCGGGACGGGGTCGCACGGATCCTCGGCGCCCTGCTCCACCGCTGGCTCACCGAAGGCCGCGCACGCCAACTGGCGCGCTTCGAACTCAGCCTGGAAGCCGCCCGGAACCCGGAACTCGAACCCGAACTCCACCGGGCCGGTCTGCGCGCACGGGCCCGCGCGGCCGGCGTCCTCACGGCCCTGGGCGCGGCCCGGCCGCAGGAGTCCGCCGAACTGCTGGCGGCCTGGACGGACGGCCTGCTCTACGACCGTCTCGCCGGCTCCCTGGCCCGCTCCCGTCCCGCCCCGGATCCGGCCGAACTCACCGCCACCGTACGGCGGATGCTCGACGCGGTCCTGGCGCCGTGAGCGGGCCGGGCCACCGGCCGGCCGTCTAGGATTCCGCCATGATCGCTGAACTGCAGTGCGTGGTCCTCGACTGTCCCGATCCGCTGCGACTCGCCGAGTTCTACGCGGCGTTGCTGGGCGGCGCCGTCAACCGGCCCGACCCGCGGTGGACGGTGGACGAGCGGTGGGCCACCCTCCACACCCCGACCGGGGCCGTCCTCGCCTTCCAGCAGGCCCTCGACCACCAGCCGCCCGCCTGGCCCGACCCCTCCCGCCCCCAACAGATCCACCTGGACCTCGCCGTCACCGACATCGACCGCGCCGAGGAGCAGGTGCTCGCCCTCGGCGCCACCCTCCTCGACGCCAGCCGCGACGCGGAGGGTTGGCGCGTCTACGCCGACCCGGCCGGACACCCCTTCTGCCTGATCAACGACTGAGGCCCCCGCCCCGGGCGGAGACCTCCCGCTACGGGGTCGGAAAGGTGAGCCGGGGCGTGTCGGCGCCGATGTGCAGGACAGCGTCCGACGCGTCCGCGGTCGCCCGATCGAGCGGGGAATAGCCCTGTTCCGGGCGGATGTCGGCCCGGGTGCGCGCGGCGCCGAGATCGCGGGCCGGGGTCAGGCCCCAGGCGTCGACCCGGCGCTGCAGGAGGCCCTCGTACGTGTCCGGTTCGGGCTCGGGCAGGCCGAGTTCCTCGCTGAGGCCGAGGCTGCCGGCGACGTAGGCGTACCGCTCACCCAGCAGGGAGCCCACGATCGCGCCGGCCCCCGACCACACGAGGTCCCCGTCGGGCAGGTGCCAGCGGCTCGGGTTCCGCTGCAGGTGGAGGTTGTGGGAGAAGACCAGGGTCGGTCCCCGTCCCGCCTCGATGGTGCGGATGGCGAGCAGGTTCTGCGCCATGAGCGCGTCCCGGGCGGCCAGTTGGCGCGTGAACCGGGCGTGCCCCTTGCCGGGCAGCGCCGACGTCCTGTGGTAGCGCAGCAGGCCGACTCCGGTGGTGAGGTGCGCCTCGGCCCGGAACCAGGCGGCGCGCGAGGTGGCGGCGATCAGCTCCGGTGCGCGGGCGTGCAGCGCGAGGAGCAGGTCGTCGGCGATCGCCCGGAGTCCGTCCGCCTCCGGGCTCGACCCGATCGGCGCGGCCGGGTCCGTGGCCGCCTTCGGGTCGCTCCACCGTTCGTCGGGGCCGGCGAGGCGGTCCAGGTCGAGGGCGTCCGGATCGAGACCGTTCGGATCGAGGGCTTGCCGATCGAGGCCGGGCCTCAAGTAGTCGCGTACCCGCACGAGATGGGGGCGGGGGCTCGGTGCGCCGGTCATCTCCGTCGGGATGTCGAAGCCGTGGAAGGCCAGCCGCTCCCGCGCGGGCCGGCCCTCGTTGTACGCGCGCATCCAGGCGACCAGTCGCCTGTTCGCCTCCAGTGCGCCGAAGCCGTGGGTGAAGCCCTCGGCCATCACCGCGTCGAGGGTTCCCACGCCGTCCCGGACGAAGTCGTCGACGGCGAACGCGGTCACCCGGTCGGTCTCCAGGGCGATCGACCGGAAGCCGAGGCCCACCAGCCGGGCGAAGAGCGCGTTGCGGGCCCGCGCGAAGACCGTCGCCCGGTGGGTGGGTTCGCCCAGCGCCAGCAGCTCACACGACGGGGTCACGAAGTCTCGGATGTCCTGAGTCATGTGCCACAAGCGTATCCTTGAAAGTCCGGTGGAGACTTTCGGCCGGCGAGTACCGGGAAAATGCGCCGATCCGGGTCCACAACCTTAAAACAGGGGGAACCCGCATGAGACCGGCCGACCTCGCGCGCGAGCACGGCATCTCGACCCAGGCCGTCCGCAACTACGAGCGGGACGGGTTCCTCCCACCGGCCGCGCGCACGCCCAGCGGCTACCGGATCTACACCGCGCGCCACGCGGCAGCGCTGCGCGCCTACCTCGCGCTCGTTCCCGCCTACGGACACCGGGACGCGGGCCGGATCATGAACGCGCTCCACCACGGCGGCCCCGACGGCCCCGACGCGGCGCTGGCCCTCATCGACCGCGGCCACGGCAGCCTGCTGCGCGACCGCGACACCCTCGACGCGGTGAAACGGGCGGTGGACCACCTGACCGCCGACCCGGGCGCTGCCCCGGGCGACCCCGCGACGGGCCCCGGCCCCCGCACCGTCGGCGAGCTCGCGCACCGGCTCGGCGTCACCCCGGCGACGCTGCGCACCTGGGAGGTCCTCGGCATCCTCACCCCGACCCGGGACCCCGCCACCGGGTACCGCGCCTACCGCGCCGACGACGTCCGCGACGCCGAACTCACCCACCTGCTGCGGCGCGGAGGCTACCCGCTGGACCACATCGCCGCCGTGGTCCAGCAGGTCAGGGGCGCCGGCGGCGCCGAAGCGCTGTCCGACGCACTCGCCGACCTGCGCCGCCGACTCACGGCCCGGGGCCGCGCCATGCTCGCCGCGGCGACCCGCCTCAGCCCCTACCTGGACCTCCTCGACGACGCCGCCGCGCCGCCCCGGGAGCCCCAGGCCGACTCGGGTCACCAGGCAGTGTCTGACGAATGATCACGGGCTGGTTCGCGGAGCCGGAGGACACCTCCGTCAACTCGCCTCGACCTGCCACGAGATCGGTTTTCAGGCGGGCCTTGGAGGTCGCACAAATAGGCGACAGTCAGGACGGCTTCGCGGGCGTGCGCTCCAGCTGGTGGACCGTCCCGGTCGAACTGTGGCCGGTCATCGAACCGTTGCTGCCCGAGCCGGGGCCAAAGCTGGTTGCGGGCCGACCAGCGATGATCCAGGACCGCGCTGGCAGGCACCCGTGTATCTGCTCACCAAGCACCTTGAGGTCGACACGGCGAGCGTCACCCCTGCGGGGGACGCCGCTCAGTACAGCCTCATTCGCGCGGGGGGAGCAGTTCGGCCCCCGGGGATGATCCCTGGTTGTGCCTGCTTCACGAGGATGAAGCCATGAAGCTGGAGATCCTTCACACGCCCCCGCCCGTCAGTGACACCGAGCGGCCCGTTCCCCGCTGGGCTATGCGCCTGGCCCATGCGCTTCCGCTGCTTCTGCTGCCGTCGTGCCTGTGGCGGCTGCCCTTCGCTCTGCACTTCGACATGGGGCAGGTTCAGGAGGCCGGCATGCCGGCCTATTGGGTGAGCGTCCCGTATGTTCTCGGGCTCAGCGTGTTATCGGAAGCGATCGCGATCTTGACCATCGGGCTGGTCCGAGGCTGGGGAGAAGTGGCACCCGCCTGGATCCCGATCATCGGCGGCAGGCGCATCCGACCGATGGCGGCCACCGTCCCCGCTGTCCTCGGCGGATTGATTCTCACCCTTCTGTTCACCACTATCCCGATCGGCAACGGTCGTGAGCTCACCCCCTACGGCATCATCGACACTGTCGAATACACCAACGATGCCTGGGAGACGCTTGCGACGTTGTGCGTCGCCCCCATCGCCGTATGGGGTCCCATCACCATGGCTCTAGCGATTGCCCACTACCGCCGCCGGACCGCGCCGGCGCCGGGTTAGCTTGGCTCGGAAGATCATCATCCAGACCGCTGTGAGGGGGCCACGGCCGTCACGTACTTGATGCTCGCGCGCCTACCCGAAGGGGGCTTGGGCGACTTCGACGCTATGGAAGCGCCATCCTGCCACTCCTTGCCGAGTGTGGAGGGCGTCCTCAGCGCCGACCGCGCACGCTGGACGATCGGGTCGAGGCCCACCTTGTGACCTTTCCCAACGGCGAGGTTCTCGCTGCCTTCCGAGCGGATCCCCGGCGTTCTACCGCTGCACCGTTGCTGGAGTCATCCGGGGCAGTGGTCGAACTACTCGCGGTGCGCGACGTGCAGTGAAGGGGTGGGGCGGCAGATGAGCAGGCACGGACTCCGTGATCACGGAGTTGCGACGCTCTTTGATCACTGGGGAGACCTGTGCCTGCACTGCCGCCATGGCTGACCGAGCCGCTATGGGACCGATTCGCGGCTCTGCTGCCAGGGCGCCCGGAGTTCGATCCGGCCCATCCGCTGGGCTGCCACCCACGCCGGATCGGCGACCGGATCGTCTTCGACAAGCTGCTGCAGATCCTGCGGTTCGGCTGTTCGTACGAGGCGATCGCGGACGCGACCTGCTCAGCCACGACCATCCGCAACCGTCGGAACGAATGGATACGCCTGGGCATCTTCGCCCGTCTGAAGCACATCTCACTCGACGCCTACGATCGCATGGTCGGCCTCATCCTGGACCAGATCGCCGTCGACGGCTCCATCACCAAGGCCCCCGGCGGGGGCGAGGCAGCCGGACGCTCCCCGGTGGACCGGGGCAAGCAGGGCCTGAAACGCTCGCGCATGACCGACGGTTACGGTATCCCGCTCGGCCGCGTCTTGGCCGGAGTCAAGTGCCACGACTCCCCACTGCCGGCCCCAACCCTCGATCTTCTGACGGACCTTGGGTCGCTGCCAAACGAGATCACTGTGCACCTCGACGCCGGCGCCGACACGATCATCATCGTGCGTAGCCTGATCCACCGAACCCGGACCACCTACCGCTGGGACAGCCGGCCACAACGCCGACCATGAGCCGGCCCCTATCCGCGCGACCTCTTAGACATCGTTTCTTTTGGCGTGGTCGTTCGTTGAACGGTGCATGGCGGATCTGGTTGAGCGGTTGGTGCCGGACGAGTTGTGGGTGTTGTTCCGGCGGGTGGTGCCGCCGACGGAAGTAATACGTCCGCAGGGTGGGGGCCGACGGCGTGCCGGTGACCGCGAGGCCCTGGCCGGGATCGTCTTCGTGGCGACCTCGGGCTGCACCTGGCGCCAGCTCCCACCGGTGTTCGGTCCGAGCTGGCAGACGGTCTACCGGCGCTTCGCTCAGTGGAGTCGGGCCCGTGTCTGGGCCCGGCTCCACCGCGTCATCCTTGATGAACTCGGTGCCCGCGGACAGCTGGACTGGTCGCGGTGCGCGATCGATTCCGTCAGCCTGCGGGCCGCAAAGGGGGGCCACTGACGGGACCGAATCCGACCGACCGCGGCAAGTTGGGATCGAAGATCCACCTGATCACCGACAGGAACGGACTGCCGCTGTCCCTGGACTCTCCGGCGCGAACATGCACGACAGTCAGGGCCTGGAGCCTCTCGTGCTCGGCATCCCACCGATCCGGTCCCGCCGCGGCCCCCGGCGCCGACGGCCGGCGAAGCTGCACGCCGACAAGGGCTACGACTACGGCCACCTGCGCCGATGGCTCCGCCGGCGTGGAATCCGTCACCGCATCGCCCGCAAGGGCATCGAGTCCTCACACCGGCTGGGCCGACATCGCCGGGTCGTCGAGCGAACCGGGTCCTGGCTGGCCGGCTGCCGAAGGCTCCACCGCCGCTACGAGCGCAAGGCTGAGCATTTCCTCGCCTTCGTCGGCATAGCCGCAGCCCTCACCGGCTTCCGCCGACTCACCAAGTCACACGACGTCTTGGTCAGTTCGAGGTAGCGCTAGCGCTGACTGAGCATCGGCTCGACAACCTCCGAGAAGGCGCCTGACAGGCGGTACCGGTCAACCGAAGTCACCTATCCATAGGATATTTTGACTGGCCTTCTGTCTCACACGACATCTATAACGAACCAAGGGAGAACATCATGAGCATCACCAGGACCGCACGTAGGACGCGGGTCAAGGTCGCCGCGTCCATCGCGGCCCTGGCCGCGGGCTCACTCATACTCACCGCCTGCAGCGGAAGCAGCGACAGCGCCAGCAAGCTCGACGGTACCTACTACGTCAAGGACATCAACGGCACGTCCCACCTCGGCCAGCTGGTCGTCAAGGGCAACAGTGTCTCGCATCATGAGTACGACTGTGATGGTGTCTACCAGAAGCCGGGCGTGACCAGCACCGGCGAGTTCAACAAGGATCAGTCCCAGATCATCTGGACGGTCGTCGGAGACGACACCCGCAACGAGCGGACCGGCAGCGAGTCCGTCGCAACCAGCGAAACCTCGATCAGCATCAGCGGTAGCGCGTACGTGCGTGACAACTCCGATGCTGGCAAGGCTCTGCTGGACGGCTTCAAGACCAAGTGCAAGAAGTAGCGTCGACGTCCCGCTCGGCCGGCGAAGGGCATCGCGTCCACGGGCTTCTGTCCTTCCTCGTCTGGTCAAGCCTCTGACGCCTGCTCCTGAAGCTGCTGCGCCCAGTAGTCCTCGATGGTCTCCGGCGGCTGGTCGTACTTCGGGGCATGCTGCTCGACCAAGATGTCGTGTGACTTGGTGAGTCGGCGGAAGCCGGTGAGGCTGCGGCTATGCCGACGAAGGCGAGGAAATGCTCAGCCTTGCGCTCGTAGCGGCGGTGGAGCCTTCGGCAGCCGGCCAGCCAGGACCCGGTTCGCTCGACGACCCGGCGATGTCGGCCCAGCCGGTGTGAGGACTCGATGCCCTTGCGGGCGATGCGGTGACGGATTCCACGCCGGCGGAGCCATCGGCGCAGGTGGCCGTAGTCGTAGCCCTTGTCGGCGTGCAGCTTCGCCGGCCGTCGGCGCCGGGGGCCGCGGCGGGACCGGATCGGTGGGATGCCGAGCACGAGAGTCTCCAGGCCCTGGCTGTCGTGCATGTTCGCGCCGGAGAGTCCAGGGACAGCGGCAGTCCGTTCCTGTCGGTGATCAGGTGGATCTTCGATCCCAACTTGCCGCGGTCGGTCGGATTCGGTCCCGTCAGTGGCCCCCCTTTGCGGCCCGCAGGCTGACGGAATCGATCGCGCACCGCGACCAGTCCAGCTGTCCGCGGGCACCGAGTTCATCAAGGATGACGCGGTGGAGCCGGGCCCAGACACGGGCCCGGCTCCACTGAGCGAAGCGCCGGTAGACCGTCTGCCAGCTCGGACCGAACACCGGTGGGAGCTGGCGCCAGGTGCAGCCCGAGGTCGCCACGAAGACGATCCCGGCCAGGGCCTCGCGGTCACCGGCACGCCGTCGGCCCCCACCCTGCGGACGTATCACCTCCGTCGGCGGCACCACCCGCCGGAACAACACCCACAACTCGTCCGGCACCAACCGCTCAACCAGATCCGCCATGCACCGTTCAACGAACAACCACGCCAAAAGAAACGATGCCTTAGTCCGCCGACCGGGTCCACCCGACGGCTTCGAGGCGGGTCGCGTCGGCCGGGCGGTCCTCGGCGAACAGCAGGCGGCCCGGTTCCGCCACGCGGAGGACGTCCACGTACACCCCCCGCCCGACGTAGCGTCCGGTCGCCGAATGGCGGAACCGGAGCCGGACCTCACGGCCCGGCCCGGCGGGCAGGGGCGCCTCCAGCCGGTGCCACATGCGGCCCGACCAGCCGCCCGCGGAACCCGTGGGCCACTGCTCGGACGTACCGCCCGTGGTCCGTACGGTGGTGAAGGGCAGGGGTTCCCAGGTCTCCCCGTCGACGCAGACCTCCAGGTGGAACGCACCGGCGCCGGGAACGGTGTCCCACCACACGGCGCAGCGCAGTCGGGCGGTCCCGGTGGTCGGGGTCAGCGGTGGCAGCGTCAGGGTGCCCGAGCCGCCGGTCTCCATGCCCGAGTACCAGGCGGGGCCGCCGTGCTTCGTACGGACCGGCACGGCCCGGGCGAAGCGGTTGCCGACGGCGACCCGGGGCGCGCTGCCCGCCCGCCACGTCCGTACGGGGTGCACGGAGTTGCCGAGCAGGATCAGGAAGGAGTCGGTGGAGGGGTCGAGCACCAGGGAGGTGCCGGTGAAGCCGGTGTGTCCGGCGGAGTGCGGTGTGGCCATCGCGCCCATGTACCAGTGCTGGTAGAGCTCGAAGCCCAGGCCGTGGTCGTCGCCGGGGAACGCGGTGTTGTAGTCGGTGAAGAGCAGTTCGACGGAGGCGGGGCGCAGGATCCGCTTGCCCGCGTAGACCCCGCCGTCGAGCAGGGCGCGGGCGAGGACGGCCAGGTCCCAGGCGGTGCCGAACACCCCGGCGTGGCCGGCGACGCCGCCGAGGGCGTGGGCGTTCTCGTCGTGCACCTCGCCCCACACCAACCCCCGGTCGAGCCCGGACCAGGGAGGGCGCTGCACCTCGGTCGCGGCGGTGACCCGGCGCCAGGACAGCGGGGGGTTGTAGCGCGTGCGGTGCATCCCGAGCGGAGCGGTGATCTCGTCGTGGAGCAGGACGTCCAAAGTGCGAGCGGTGATCCGTTCCAGCAGCAGTTGGAGCGCGATGAGGTTGAGGTCCGAGTACCGGTACACCGTCCCCGGCGTCTCCTGCGGACGCACCGACCACAGCAGCCTCAACCTCCCCTCACGGGTGGGTTCCTGGTAGAACGGCGCCCACGAGCGCAACCCCGAGGTGTGCGTGAGGAGCTGTCGGACGGTGACCAACTCCTTGCCGCCGCCGGTGAACTCCGGCAGGTAGCGGTCCACGGTCGCCTCCAGGTCCAGGCGTCCGCGCTCCATCTGCTGCACGGCCAGGATGGAGGTGAACAGCTTGCTCAGGGAGGCCAGGTCGAAGACGGTGTCCTCGGCCATCGCGATCCGTTCGGCTGCCGGGAACTCCCGGGGCCGGTCGGTCCGTCCGTCGTAGTCCGCGTACCGCACCGCGTCGCCCATCGCCCGGTGCAGCGCGATCGTCCGGCCCCGCCCGGCGAGGACCACCGCCCCTGCGTAGTAGGGGCGTTCGGGGGAGGGGCCGAGGAAGCGCCGGGCCTCGTCCGCGACGCCCTCCAGGTGCTTCTCCAGCAGCCCGGCCTGCCGGGCCGACCCGTACCGCAGCCGGAGCCCTTGCAGGGCCCGCCGCTCGGCCGGGTTCCCCGCGGCCCCGGCGCCCTGGCCGGGCAGTGCGGCGTGCAGGACGAGGACCCCGCCGAGCGCCAGCAGCCGCGCCCCGAGCCGCCGCCGGCTCAGGCCGCCGCCGCCGCCGTCACCACCGACACCGACGCCGTCACCACCGACACCACCGCCGCCGCCGTCACCCGGGCCGGCGTCGGTCGGCGGCCCGGGCGCGTACGTTCCCCGCGCCCCAAGGGGTCGTGTCCCGGCGGCAGTCGGGGGCCCCGCGGGGGGCGGTACCCGGCCCGTGCCGTCGTCGTGATCCGTGGCCCGTGGAACCGTGCCACGAGGCACCCCGTCACTCGTCGCCGTACCGCCCATGTCCGGCCCTCCTGTTCCTGCCCGCGCACGCTACTGGGTATCTGCCCGCCCACCCGGCACCCTCCGCACCGACCGGCCCGCAAAGAATCTGACACTGCATCAGAAAACCCCTTCCCTCGACCGCCGCCCTGCGGCATCCTCACGCCCATGGAGACGGAGCTGAGCAAGAAACTGGGCATCGAGCACGCCATCTTCGGCTTCACGCCCTTCCCCGCGGTCGCCGCGGCCATCACCCGCGCGGGCGGCCTGGGCGTGCTCGGCGCGGTGCGCTACACCGCGCCCGACGAGCTCAAGCGCGACCTCGACTGGATGCAGGCGCACACCGACGGCAAGCCCTACGGCCTCGACGTCGTCATGCCCGCCAAGAAGGCGGTCGACGGCATCTCCGAGGCCGACATCGAGGCGATGATCCCGGCGGCGCACCGCGAGTTCGTCCGCGACACCCTCGCCAAGCACCACGTACCCGAACTGGCCGAGGGCGAGGCCTCCGGCTGGCGGATCACCGGCTGGATGGAGCAGGTCGCCCGCAACCAGCTCGACGTCGCCTTCGACTACCCCATCAAACTCCTGGCGAACGCCCTCGGGTCCCCGCCCGCCGACGTCATCGCGCGCGCCCACGACCACGACGTCCTCGTCGCGGCCCTCGCCGGCAGCGCCAAGCACGCCCGCCGGCACGCCGAGGCGGGCATCGACATCGTCGTCGCCCAGGGCTACGAGGCCGGCGGCCACACCGGCGACATCGCCACCATGGTCCTGGTCCCCGAGATCGTCGAGGCCGTCGCCCCGCTCCCGGTACTCGCCGCCGGCGGCATCGGCAGCGGCGAACAGATCGCCGCCGGACTCGCCCTCGGAGCCCAGGGCGCCTGGCTGGGTTCCCTCTGGCTCACCACCACCGAGGCCGACCTGCACTCCCGCGCCCTCACCGAGAAGCTCCTCGCCGCCGGCTCCGGCGACACCGTCCGCTCCCGCGCCCTCACCGGCAAGCCGGCCCGCCAACTGCGCACCGAGTGGACCGACGCCTGGGACGACCCCGACGGCCCCGGGGCGCTCCCCATGCCGCTCCAGGGCCTGCTGGTCGCCGAGGCCGTCTCCCGGATCCAGAAGCACGAGGTCCGGCCGCTGCTCGGCACCCCCGTCGGCCAGATCGTCGGTCGGATGAACAGCGAACGCGGCGTGCGGGCCGTCTTCGACGAGCTCACCACCGGCTTCGAACGCGCCATCACCCGCATGAACCGGATCGCCGGCCGCACCTGAGCGTCCGGCGCCCGGGCCGTCACCGCCTTCCGCCCGGGCCGTCACCGCCTTCCCCGGCGCCCGGGACAGGGCCGGGGGTCACCGGAGCGAGCAGAGGAGCGAGCAGCAGCATGACCGACCAGCAGCAGGGCCAGCCCCCGAACGGCTTCTGGGCCCAGGCCGCCGCCGATCCCGACCGCACCGTCCTCGTCGCCCCCGACGGCGAGGAGTGGAGCGCCGGCCGGCTGCACGCCGACGTCAACCGCCTCGTCCACGGGTTGCGCGCCGCCGGGCTGGAGCGGGGCGACGCCTTCGCCGTCGTCCTGCCCAACGGCGTCGAGTTCCTCACCGCCTACCTCGCCGCCTCCCAGGCGGGTTTCTACCTCGTCCCGGTCAACCACCACCTCGTCGGACCCGAGATCGCCTGGATCGTCTCCGACTCCGGCGCGAAGGTCCTCGTCGCCCACGAGCGGTTCGCGGACGCGGCCGGCGCCGCCGCCGACGAGGCCGCACTGCCCGCGGAGCGCCGCTTCGGCGTGGGCTCCGTCCCCGGCTTCCGCCCGTACGCCGAACTCCTCGACGGACGGCCCGCCTCGGCGCCGGACGCCCGCACCCTCGGCTGGGTGATGAACTACACCTCCGGCACCACCGGCCGCCCCCGAGGCATCCGCCGGCCGCTGCCCGGCAAGCTTCCGGAGGAGACGTACCTCGGCGGGTTCCTCGGGATCTTCGGGATCCGCCCCTTCGGCGACAACGTCCACCTCGTCTGCTCGCCGCTCTACCACACCGCCGTGCTCCAGTTCGCGGGCGCGTCGCTGCACATCGGGCACCCGCTCGTCCTGATGGACAAGTGGACGCCGCGGGAGATGCTGCGCCTGATCGACGCGCACGCCTGCACGCACACCCACATGGTCCCCACCCAGTTCCACCGCCTGCTCGCCCTCCCGCAGGAGACCAAGGACGCCTACGACGTCTCCTCGATGCGGCACGCCATCCACGGCGCCGCGCCCTGCCCCGACCACGTGAAGCGGGCGATGATCGAGTGGTGGGGCCACTGCGTGGAGGAGTACTACGCGGCGAGCGAGGGCGGCGGCGCCTTCGCGACGGCCGAGGACTGGCTCAAGCGACCGGGAACCGTCGGCAAGGCCTGGCCGATCAGCGAACTCGCCGTCTTCGACGACGACGGCAACCGGCTGCCGCCCGGCGAACTGGGCACCGTCTACATCAAGATGAACACCGGTGGCTTCAGCTACCACAAGGACGAGGGCAAGACGAAGAAGAACCGCATCGGGGACTTCTTCACCGTCGGCGACCTCGGCGTGCTCGACGCGGAGGGCTACCTCTTCCTCCGCGACCGCAAGATCGACATGATCATCTCGGGGGGCGTGAACATCTACCCCGCCGAGATCGAGTCCGCCCTCCTCACCCACCCGGCCGTCGCGGACGCCGCCGCCTTCGGCATCCCGCACGACGCCTGGGGGGAGGAGGTCAAGGCGGTCATCGAGCCCGCAGAGGGGTTCGAGGCGGGTGACGCGCTGGCCGCCGAGATCCTGCACCACTGCGAACGGCGGCTGGCCGGCTACAAGCGCCCCAAGTCGGTCGACTTCATCGAGACGATGCCCCGCGACCCCAACGGCAAGCTGTACAAGCGCCGACTGCGCGACCCCTACTGGGAGGGCCGCGACCGGGCGCTGTGACGGACCGGGCGGGGGCACCGGCCCCGGCAGGCACTTCGGCGCCGGCGCCTCCCGGCCGGCTCAGACGCCGACGGCCCCGTCGATCCGCTCCCGCAGCAGATCGGCGTGGCCGTTGTGCCGGGCGTACTCCTCCACCATGTGGATCAACACCCAGCGCAGCGACACCGTCCCCCGCCACCCGTCGTACCCCTCGACGTCCAGGTCGGCTGCCTCCTCGGTGAACCGGTCGGCGAAGGCCACCTCCTCGCGCCAGGCCGCCCACGCCTCCTCCACCGCGTCGGCCCCCTCCCGCGCGCCCTCGAAGTCCCCGTCGGGATCCGCCGGCGAGGAGAAGCGGGGCGGCGCGTCCCGATCGGCCAGCACCCGCCGGAACCAGCGGCGTTCCACATCGGCGAGGTGGCGCACCAGACCGAGCAGCGACAGCGTCGACGGCTCCACGGAACGCCGGGACAGCTCCGCCACCCCGGCGCACTTCAGTTCCAGCGTCGCCCGCTGCGCGGCGAGGACGCCGGCCAGCACGAGCCGTTCCGCCCCCGTCGCCGGGGTGGTGAACCTGGGATCGTCCTCGGCGCCGGTGAACAGCCCCGCTCTCCTCCGCACGCTTTCCATCCGCCGATCATGGACCGGAGGGGCGCCCGCGCGGAACCCCCGGGCGTCCCGCACCGCCCGCCACGCCCAAACATTTCGTGAGAAGTGCCACGTGGGGGCCCTTGATCCGCGCCGCGCACCGCACCGGAGGAACAGTTCTGGCAACTTGGCACATATGAGTACGGCAACCCACAGATCCCCCCTGACCGACTGGACCGTCGTGGTCCCCGTGGTGGCGCTGGTCGCGCTCGTCTTCAGCTGGGGACGTGACCTGCCCGGACTCGCGGTGCTCCTGGTCTCCCTCTGCCTGGCGGGCGCGGTCCTGGCGGCCGTCCACCACGCCGAGGTCGTCGCCCACCGCGTCGGCGAACCCTTCGGCTCCCTCGTCCTCGCCGTCGCCGTCACCGTCATCGAAGTGGCGCTCATCGTCACCCTGATGGCCGACGGCGGCCCCAAGACCTCCTCCCTCGCCCGGGACACCGTCTTCGCCGCCGTCATGATCACCTGCAACGGCATCGTCGGCCTGTCCCTGCTCGTGGGAGCCCTGCGCAACCGGGTCGCCGTGTTCCACGCCGAGGGATCCGGGGCCGCCCTGGCGACCGTCGCGACCCTGGCCACCCTCAGCCTCGTCCTACCGACCTTCACCACCAGCAAGCCCGGCCCCGAGTTCTCCACCGCCCAGCTGACCTTCGCGGCCGTCGCCTCGCTCGCCCTCTACGGGCTGTTCATCGCGGTCCAGACGGTCCGTCACCGGGACTACTTCCTGCCCGTCGACACCCACCGCATCCGCAAGGAGGCCGCCCGCGCCGCCGCCGCGGCCGCCGCCGGTGAGGAGGACGAGCACGCCGATCCGCCCACCTCCCGGGCCGCCCTGGTCAGCCTCGGGCTGCTGCTCGTCGCGCTCATCGCCGTCGTCGGCGACGCCAAGGCCGTCTCCCCGACCATTGAGAAGGGCGTCGCCGACGCGGGCCTGCCCAACGCCGTCGTCGGTGTGATCATCGCCCTGCTCGTACTGGCGCCCGAGACCCTGGCGGCCGTCCGCGCCGCCCGCCGCGACCGGGTCCAGACCAGTCTCAACCTCGCCTACGGCTCGGCCATCGCCAGCATCGGCCTGACCATCCCGGCCATCGCCCTCGCCTCGATCTGGCTCTCCGGACCGCTGATGCTCGGCCTCGGCCCCATCCACATGGTGCTCCTCGCCCTCACCGTGGTCGTCAGCGCCCTCACGATCGTGCCGGGCCGCGCCACCCTGCTCCAGGGCGGCGTGCACCTCGTCCTGCTGGCCGCCTACCTGTTCCTGGCCGTCAGCCCCTAGACAACCCGCTCCGCACGCGCCCCGGTGGGGCCGGGAACACCGGCCCCACCGGGGCGCACCGCGGCGGCGGTCAGCGCCGCTCGCGCGGCCACACCACCTTGAGTTCCGGCGAGCTCAGGATGTCCCGCTCGCAGAACCGCGAGGTCACCCAGCGCTCCTGGGAGAACAGCCGGGTCTGGTCGGCGTGGAAGGGCGAGGTCGGGTTCGACGACTGGCCGTACGTCAGCAGGGTCCGCGCCACCGGGCAGCGGCTCCCGTCCCAGCCGACCGCCTGCAGGTGACTGGAACCGTGGACGACCTCCGGATATCCGCCGGCCGCCGCGTTCCACGGCGCCTCGATCTTGTTCCAGACGCCGAGCGCTTCCGAACCGCCGCCCACCGGCAGCTTCTGCCCGCCGCGCACCACGAACTGGTGCTCGCCGAGCGGGGCGTCCAGCGCGATCCCGGCCGCCCGCAGTTCGGTGACCGTGTCCGCGAGGGCCCGGCCGATGCCGGGGGCCGCCCGGTTGAGCGTACGGGGCGTGCGGACCGGGTCGGCCGCCGAGAACGGCACCAGCCACAGGTCCTTGACCGGCGTCGCCGCGGTCAGCTTCCGCCAGAACCGGTCGAAGAGCAGCGCGCCGCGGCTCGTGCTGTCGGCCGTCCGGTCCCACGACGCCAGTACCCCGCAGGCCGCCGAGACGTCCACCGGTACCCCGTCGCCGCCGGCCGCCGTACCGCCGGGCAGGGCCGCGCAGGCCCGCGCCGCGTCGGCCGCCGCCAGGTCACCGGCCGGGACCCGGTTCGCGTACTGCTGCCGCTCCAGGTCACCGACCGTCAGCCGCCCCCGCGAGGCCATCGCCGACACGTCCTCGACGGCGCCGCGCGTGCGCAGCGAACGCTGCGTGCCGACGTTGCCCCAGACCCGCTCGTAGCCGGTCAGCGGGCGGTCCGCGTTGGCCAGCCAGGCGCTGTCGTTGGAGTTCTCTGCGTACGGGGCTCCCCGCAGCGTCGGCGCCCTGCCCGGCCCGAACACCCCGGGCTGCACCGCGTCCGGGTCGCTGCCGGGCGCGCAGTCACCGCGCGAGCCGTCCAGCACCGCGAGCCCCGAGGCCGGGTACGTGGCCCGGCCGAGCGGGGTGGAACAGCGCGCGGCGAGCTCGTCGGTGATCCTCGGCAGCACCTGGGACTGCGTGAACAGGGTGTCGCCGCCCGCGTCGGCGGCGACCGTGTTGACCCAGGGCAGACCCTGGGTGCGCCTCAGGGCGTCCTGGACGCCGGCGACCGAGCGGGCCTTGCCCATGGCCAGCGCGGTGTCGGAGCCGCGCAGGTTCGCCGCGTTGGGGTCGGCCAACGCGTAGGCCGTCGTCGCCGTCCAGGGCAGCGGCAGGGACGGGCCGAGGTCCGAGACGACCGGCCCGTAGCGGGTCCACCACTGGCTGCGGACGACCGGCGCCCCGCCGCCCGCCACCGGCACCCCGACCTTGCGCTCCGTCATCCGCTCCGGCTCGCCGTCGACGAGGTAGACCGTCGGGTCGGCCGGGTCCAGGGCGAGCTGGTGCAGGTTCAGGGGAGTGCCGGTGGCCACCGTGTGGCTCCAGGCGACCTTCTCGTTGAAGCCGATGTTCACCACGGCCGTGCCGAGCAGGGAGCCGCCCGAGACGTTCAACTCGCCCGGAATGGTCTGCTGGGACTGCCAGAACCTGCGCCCGCCCTGCCACGGATAGTGCGGGTTGCCCAGGAGCAGGCCCCGGCCGTTCGCCGTGGTCGCACCGGCGAAGGCCACCGCGTTGGACCCCATGTCGTAGCGGGTGGTGTCGAACAATTGGCGGGCCGCCTCGGCGGCCGCTCCCGGATCGGGCGCCGGGGGAGCCGTCGGCCCCGTACCGGCCGGGGCGGGCGGCCGGGCCGACACGATCCCGTCGACCCCGCGACCCTGGCCGCCCAGCACCGACACGGCGAATCCCCGGGCGGCCACGTCGGTGGCGGTGACGGGCCGCACCCAGGCGGCGCCCCGGCACGCCGGGTCCGTGATCCTGTTCTGCGCCAGCCAGGCGTTGTACCCGGCGGCCCACCCCCGCATCAGCTCGCGCACGTCCTTGCCCGGACCGGCCGGCGCGGGCGTGGCCAGCAGCCTCTCGACGGTCCCGGCCTCCCGTACGCCCCTGAAGTACAGATCGCTGGACAGGTTCTTGGAGGCCGAGGAGAGCGAGCCGTCGGGCGCCGCGTCCGGGCCGAAGAAGCGCGAGCGTTCCCCGGCGACGGTCAGGAACCCGTCGGCGAGCACGCAGACCTGGTCGGCGGCCTGGGCCCAGCCGGTACCGAACCCGAGGTGCGCGTAGTCCCGCGCCAGGATGTGCGGGATGCCGTTCTCGGTGTACCGGATGACGGCGGACAGGCCCCCGCCCGAGGGGGCGGACCCGGGATCGGGACCGGTCGTGGCGGCGCCCGCCTGCGGCGCCGCCGCCGTCGCCGCGAGCAACGCGGCCCCGGTGACGGCGAGGCGGCGCAGGAGCGGGCCGGTACGGCGGCGGCGACCGGTGGAGGCGCGCGGAACGGAGCGCGGAACCGAGGGCGGAACCGCCGGTGGAACGGAGCGCGGGACGGACGGCGGGACGGAGCTCAAATCTGACCCCCAAATGGCCTGCGGGTGGGCGCACTTGCCCGCGGTACAGGCCGCGCCCCCGGGCCCCCACACTCACGCAGGTCGGCCGACGGTCTGTCAACATGCCGTTCGGTATCCCGGACGGCGCGGCGCTGTTGACCGCACGCGCGCACCGGGGTGAGGATCACGCCATGACGGCAGTGCGGGACAACACGGTCGACGGACTCCTCGCGGACAGCGCACGGCGGGTACCCGACCGCGTCGCCCTCCGCTACCGGGAGCGGAGCTGGACGTACGCGGAACTCGACGCGGCCGTCTCCACCGGGGCCGCCGTGCTGCGCGGTCGCCACGGGCTGGTGGACGGGGACCGGGTCGCGACGTTCGCCCACAACAGCGACGCCTACCTGATCGCCTTCCTCGCCTGCGCCCGGGCCGGTCTGGTCCACGTACCGGTCAACCAGAACCTCACCGGCGAGGACCTCGCGCACATCCTCGACAACTGCACCGCATCCCTGGTCCTCGCCGACCCGGACCTGGCCGCCCGGATCCCCGCCGGTACGCCGGTACGGCCGCTGGGCGACGGACCGGACTCCTTCCTCGATGCGCTCGGCGAGCCCCTGCCGTTCGAGCCGGTACGGGACCCGTCCCGGCTCGTCCAACTGCTGTACACCTCGGGAACCACGGCCCTGCCCAAGGGCGCGATGATGACGCACCGGGCCCTGGCGCACGAGTACGAGAGCGCCATCGCCGCCCTGGACCTGGACGGGGAGGACCGCCCCGTCCACTCGCTGCCGCTCTACCACTCGGCGCAGACCCACGTCTTCCTGCTGCCCTACCTGGCGGTCGGCGCCCGCAACACCGTGCTGGACGCGCCCGCCGCGGAAGCGATCTTCGACCTGGTGGAAGCGGGCCGGGCGGACAGCCTGTTCGCGCCGCCGACGGTGTGGATCGCACTGGCCAACCACCCGCAGTTCGCGGAGCGGGAACTGGGCGCGCTGCGCAAGGCGTACTACGGGGCGTCGATCATGCCGGTGCCCGTACTGGAACGCCTGCGGGACCGACTGCCCGGCCTCGGCTTCTACAACTGCTTCGGGCAGAGCGAGATCGGCCCGCTCGCCACGGTGCTGCGGCCCGAGGAACACGAGGGACGGATGGAGTCGTGCGGCCGGCCGGTCCGCCACGTGCGGGCCAAGATCGTCGACGAGGACGGCGTGGACGTCCCGGACGGCACGGCGGGCGAGGTGGTCTACCGCTCCCCGCAACTGTGCCTCGGCTACTGGAACGACCCGGCTGCCTCCCAGGAGGCCTTCCGCGACGGCTGGTTCCGCTCCGGGGACCTCGCCGTACGCGATGGCGACGGGTACTTCACCGTCGTCGACCGGGTGAAGGACGTCATCAACTCGGGCGGCGTACTGGTCGCCTCCCGGCAGGTCGAGGACGCCCTGTACACCCACCCGGGGGTGGCGGAGGCGGCGGTGATCGGACTCCCCGACGAGAAGTGGATCGAGGCCGTCACGGCAGTGGTGGTGCCGCGCGGGGAGGTGACCGAGGCCGAACTGATGGCCCACGCCCGTGAGCGGCTGGCCCACTTCAAGGCCCCGAAACGGGTGGTGTTCGCCGAGGCCCTGCCGCGCAACGCCAGCGGCAAGATCCTCAAGCGCGAACTCCGCGAACGCCTCACGCGGTCGACCGGCTGACCTCCCGACGCGTCGTGACGTCGTGACGCCGTGACGGCCCTCGCCGGCTGCTCCACGACAAAGACCACCACCGGCGGCGCTCCGCCCCCGAACGCCGCGGTGTCGACGTCGCCGTCCGCTCCGGTGCCTCCCGTCGCCCGGCGAAGCGGTCAGTGAGCGGTTCCACCGGGATCCGGGGTTCCGTGACCGGCGGCCAGGACCCCGCTGCGCCGCAGTCGACGCAGGGTGAGGTCTTCGTGGACGAGGCGGCCCACGAGGGCGCCGCCGTAGACGACGAAGCCGACGCCGACCAGCCAGGACTGGACGACGAGCAGCGTCCCGAACGGCCCGTACGTCACGGCGTTGGAGGCGATCAGCGGGGAGAACACCAGCTGCGAGAAGACCCGCAGGCCGAGCAGGCCGAGGCTGGTGGCCACCGCTCCCGGCAGCAGCGCCCGCCAGCGGACCCGGCCGCCCAGCAGGAGCCGCCCCGAGGTCCAGAAGAACAGGCAGGTGCCGACCACGTCGCCGATGGTGCCGAGGACCGCGCCGACGGCGTCGTCGGAGGGGGCCGGGATGCCGACGAGCAGCGCGAGGTAGCAGACGAGCAGGGCCAGCCACACGACGTGGCGCCACATGGTGTGCCAGCGGGCGGTCGGCACGTCCCAGACCTTCTCGTATCCGGTCTGCACGGCGGAGCCGAAGGTCAGGCCGAACACCGCGAGGGCGGCCAGACCGAAGGCGGTGGTCCGCTCCAGGGCCAGGTCGGCGGCCCCGAACAGAGCCTCCACGCGGGCGCGGGAGGACGCGGTCACCCCGAGGGCCTGCCCGAGCCAGCGCCCGAAGCCCGAGCCGCTGCCGGGCGCCGCCGCCGATACGACCACCAGCAAGGGCACGAGGGTCAGGAACCCGAGCGCCGCGAAGCCCATGGCGCGGTGCATCAGCTCGATCTCCCGGCCGCGGCTCCAGGCCAGCCCGGCGGGGGAGCCCTGGAGCCGGTCGTAGAGCCGCCGAAGGATCGAGGTCACGCCTCATGCACTACCCGGGTCGGCCCGCCCGCTCCCGGGAGCGGCCTCGAAATGGGCCCGAAGGGGTGGTTTCGGATGCCCGTCAGCGTGGCGCGGCCTCCCCTCCCTGACTCACGTCGCGGAGGTCCTTCAGTCGCTTGATCTTGCCGACCGAGCGCTCCAGGGTCTCCGGATCCACCACCTCCACGGCGACGGAGACCCCGACGGAGTCCTTCACGGCCCGGACCACCTCCGCTGCCGCCGCCTCGCGCTGCCCGGCCCCGGCCTCGCGGCGCGCCTCGACCCGTACGGTCAGGGCGTCCATCCGGCCCTCGCGGGTCAGCCGCAGCTGGAAGTGCGGGGCGAGGGCGGGGGAGCGCAGCAGGATCTCCTCGATCTGGGTCGGGTAGAGGTTCACCCCCCGAAGGATGATCATGTCGTCGCTGCGGCCCGTCACCTTCTCCATCCGCCGGAAGGCCGGGCGGGCCGTTCCGGGCAACAGCCGCGTCAGGTCCCGGGTGCGGTAGCGGATGATCGGCATGGCCTCCTTGGTGAGGGAGGTGAACACCAGCTCGCCGGTTTCGCCGTCGGGCAGCACCGCCCCGGTGAGGGGGTCCACGACCTCCGGGTAGAAGTGGTCCTCCCAGATGTGCAGGCCGTCCTTGTGGGAAGCGAACTCCTGCGCCACACCCGGCCCCATCACCTCCGAGAGGCCGTAGATGTCCACCGCGTCGATGCCGAGCCGTTCCTCGATCTCGCGGCGCATTTCCTCCGTCCAGGGTTCGGCGCCGAAGACGCCCGTCCGCAAGGAGGTGGAGCGCGGGTCGATGCCCTGACGTTCCATCTCGTCCAGCAGTGTGAGCATGTAGGAGGGGGTCACCATGATCACCTCCGGACGGAAGTCCTGGATGAGCCGGACCTGGCGGTCCGTCATCCCGCCGGAGGCGGGGACGACCGTGCAACCGAGGCGCTCCGCGCCGTAGTGGGCGCCCAGGCCACCGGTGAAGAGGCCGTACCCGTAGGCGACGTGGACGATCTGGCCGGGCCGGGCGCCGGCCGCGCGCAGCGACCGGGCGACGACATCGGCCCAGGTGGACAGGTCCCCGTCGGTGTAGCCGACCACGGTGGGGCGGCCGGTGGTGCCGCTGGAGGCGTGGATGCGGCGGACCTCGGAGCGGGGGACGGCGAACATCCCGAACGGGTACTGCCCGCGCAGGTCCGCCTTGGTGGTCATCGGGAAGAGGGCCAGGTCGGCCAGGGAGCGGCAGTCGTCGGGGTGCAGTCCCGCCTTCTCGAAGGCCTTCCGGTAGAAGGGCACCCGTTCGTACGCGCGGTGCAGGGTGGCCCGCAACCGCTTCAGCTGGAGCGCCGCCAGCTCGTCGGCGCCCAGCCGCTCGCCTTCGTCGTGGAGATCCGCGTACGCCGTCATGCCGTCACCTCACCGAGAGCCAACCGAACGTTCATTCGGTAGAGTGCCGGACGTGGCGGGGTAAATCAATGACTCGAACGAGTGATCGTTGCGGTCGTCTCCTGAGCGGCGCCCGCTCCGGCGTCGGCGTACGGTCGAAAGAGGTGCCCCGTAGAGGAGGCGCGAAGGGAGGCGGCGGGCATGTCCGTCATCGACCCCGCGGTATCGGTACGGCTCAGCGCGTCCGAAGCGCGCCGGCTGGCCGGGCTGCTGGCCGAGGTGGCCCACCTGCTGGAGGACCCCGGTCCGCAGCGGCTCGTGGACGCCCAGGCCGAAACGCTGGGCCAGGGCGCGGGCCGCCCCGAACTCGCCGGCTGGGCCCGCGGCGTCGCGGCCGAACTCCGCGCACAAGTCTGAACTCCGCGCACAAGTCTGACCGGCGGCGATCGACGAGCGGCTGCGCAACTGCTCGATGGATCGGGCTTCAGCTGGTTCTGGTTCCATGGCCGGACCGTGGCGCGCCGACCTCAGCGCTGGTGCCAGACCAGCGTGTAGCGCCAGAACAGGCAGCGACGCAGCCGTGCGCCGGGCAGTGCCTCACGAGCGTCGCGCACGATGTCCGCGAAGGTCATGGTCGCGGGTCGGGTCGGGGCGGTCATCGAGGTCGGTCGCGGTGACGTGCGGCCCTTGTTCTTGATCCATGCCATGGCGACATTCGACGGAATGGCGAAGGCGTCGATCAGGTAGTCGCTCCGGGACCGTGGGCGGTAGAGACCGACGACGACCAGGATTCCGCCGGGCGCCAGGTGCTGTCGGAAGCGGGCGAGGGCGTCGCCGAACGGCAGGTGATGGATGGTGGCGACACATGTGATGACGTGGTGGGGGCCTGCGGGGATGTCGTTCAGCGCGTCTCCGACGGTGAAGGTCACCGCGGCTGCCGGGGTGGTGAGTTCCCGCGCGCGAGCGACGATGGTGGGGTCGACGTCGATGCCGTGCACCGTTCCAGCCCGTGAGGCCAGGAGTCTGGCGAGGTCACCGCTGCCGGAGCCAATGTCCAGGGCGCTGTTGAAGCGTCTCGGGAGCCGGCGCAGGATCCGCCGGTGGTAGTGGGCGTTGTGGTCCCAGGGGTGGGAGGCGTGGAACCGTTCAAGTGATCGAAGGACGCGGGGCAGCAGTGTCGTCATGGGGTGAGTCCATCAGAGGTTGATCGTCCGGGGCACCGCCCCCGGGGACGGTGGGAGATGGCGACGACGCGGTCGGCGGTCGAGCCGGGTCATCGGCTCGCGGTCCCTCGGCAGGGTGTCCGGGCAGGTCCGCAGCTCCGGCACGTACGACGGGTCGGTGCGGAAGTGGTCGCAGCCGACGCAGCCCAACCGGCAAGCCCCCGCGCGCCGCGGGGCCCGCGGGGCGGCACCGCCCCGCGGGCCCCGCGGCGCGCGGGCAGCCGCCGCCGTACCCCCTCAGCCCGTGGCGTCCGCCTCCGTCGCCACCGTCTTCGCCCAGCGGTAGTCCGCCTTGCCGCTCGGCGAACGCTGGATCGCGTCGGTGATGACCAGCTGGCGCGGGATCTTGTAGCCGGCCAGCCTGGTCCGGCAGTGGCTCTGGATCGCGTCCAGCGTCGGCTCCGCCGCCCCCGCCCGTACCTGCACCACCGCGGCGACGTGACTGCCCCAGGTCGGGTCCGCGACGCCCGCGACCAGCGCGTCGTACACGTCCGGATGCGACTTCAGCGCCTGCTCGACCTCCTCCGGGTACACCTTCTCGCCGCCCGTGTTGATGCACTGCGAACCCCGACCCAGGACCGTGACGATGCCCGCCTCGTCGACCGTCGCCATGTCGCCGAGCAGCACCCACCGCTCCTCGCCCTTGCGGAAGAAGGTCTCGGCGGTCTTCGCCGGGTCGTTGTAGTAGCCCAGCGGGACGTGGCCGCGCTGCGCGAGACGCCCCGGAACGCCCACCGCCACCGGCTCGTACGTCACCGGATCCACCACTCGCGTACGGTCGTTGACCTCCAGCCGGAAGCCCCGCTCGGGGCCGGAGTCGCTGGTCGCCTTGCCGTTGGAGCCGGACTCCGAGGACCCGAAGTTGTTCAGGAGCAGCGCGTTCGGCACCAGTCGCTGGAATTCGGCGCGCACCGTCTCCGACATGATCGCCCCCGAGGAGGAGACGCTGAACAGCGAGGACAGGTCCGTCCCCTCAAGGGGTCCGTTGAGGGCGTCGATGAGCGGGCGCAGCATCGCGTCGCCCACCAGCGACACGCTCGACACCTTCTCCTTCTCGATGGTGCGCAGGACCTCCTCCGGGACGTACTTGCGGTGGATGACCACCCGTTGCCCGTAGTTGAAGGCGATGAACGAGGTCAACGTCGAGGTGCCGTGCATCAGCGGGGGCGCGGGGAAGAAGGTCAGGCCGGCGCCGCGGGAGGCGACCCGCTCGGCCAGTTCCTCCGGCCGTTTCACCGGTTCCCCGGTCGGCTCGCCGCCGAAGAGACCCGCGAAGAACAGGTCCTCGGCCCGCCACATGACGCCCTTGGGCATCCCGGTCGTACCGCCGGTGTAGATGATGAACAGGTCGTCGGCGCTGCGCGCCGGGAACCCGCGGTCGGGGGAGCCGGCCGCCTCCGCGTCCCGGTACGCGACGGGCTCGATCGTCGGCCGCGGGGCCCCCTCGGGCGCCTCCCCGACCCGGACCAGGTGGCGCAGCTTCGGCGTCTGCGGCAGGGCGGCGGCGACCCGCTCCGTGAACTCGCCCTCGAAGACCAGCGCGGCGAGGTCGGCGTCGTTGTAGAGGTAGACCAGTTCCTCCTCCACGTACCGGTAGTTGACGTTCACCGGCACCAGGCGGGCCTTCAGGCAGGCCAGTACGGTCTGCAGGTACTCGACGCCGTTGTACATGTGCAGGCCCAGGTGCTCGCCGGCCTCCAGTCCGTTGTCCAGCAGGTGGTGGGCCATGCGGTTGGCCGCCGCGTCCAGTTCGGCGTAGGTGAGCCGGCGCTCCGCGCCGGTACCCGGGTGATCCACGTACACGAGGGCCTCGCGGTCCGGGACCACGTCCACGACCGACTCGAACAGGTCGGCAAGGTTGTACTCCACCGTTCCTCCTGACCCTGTGACATCTGGTGCCGGGCCCGTGTCCGGGCCCGTGCCGGTCCGCTTCGGCGGTCATTACAGCGCCGCCGCACGGAAGTGGGAAGGGAGTCGGCCAAGAAAACTGACTGTGTGTCAGAAAACTATTGAACTGCACCCGCCCCTACTGCAACCTGTTCTAGGTCTTGAGACGGGAGGACGGCAATGGGTGGGACGGAACACCTCACCGTGGAACGCCACGGAGCCACACTGGTACTCACCATGAACAGACCGGAGGCGAAGAACGCGCTCTCGCTTCCGCTGTTGGTGGGGCTGTACGACGGCTGGTTGGAGGCGGACGCGGACGACGGGATCCGCTCGGTGGTGCTGACCGGGGCGGGCGGAGACTTCTGCGCCGGCATGGACCTCAAGGCCCTCGCCGGCAAGGGCATGGACGGTGACCGGTACCGCGACCGGCTGAAGGCGGACCCGGACCTGCACTGGAAGGCGATGCTGCGCCACCACCGGCCGCGCAAGCCGGTGATCGCGGCCGTCGAGGGGTACTGCGTCGCGGGCGGCACCGAGATCCTCCAGGGCACCGACATCCGGGTGGCCGGCGCCGGGGCCACCTTCGGACTCTTCGAGGTCAAGCGCGGCCTGTTCCCGATCGGCGGCTCCACGGTGCGGCTGCCCCGGCAGATCCCGCGCACCCACGCCCTGGAGATGCTGCTGACCGGCCGCCCCTACCCGGCGGAGGAGGCGGCCCGGATCGGTCTGATCGGACGGGTCGTGCCCGACGGGACCGCCCTGGAGGCGGCCCTGGAGATCGCCGGACGGATCAACGCGTGCGGGCCCCTCGCCGTCGAGGCCGTCAAGGCGTCCGTCTACGAGAGCGCCGAGCTGACGGAGACGGAGGGCCTCGCGGCCGAACTCACCCGGGGCTGGCCGGTCTTCGACACGGCCGACGCGAAGGAAGGGGCCCGGGCCTTCGCCGAGAAGCGCCCGCCGGTGTACCGCCGCGCCTGACCCCGTCCGATCCGCGCTCCTTGCCCTTCCCTCCTCTTCCCTGCCCCTCCTTCACCTCCCGCCCCCTCCCGCCCCCTCCCGTCCCGACCCGTTCCCGGAGAATCGGAGACCCCCATGACAGCCGCCGCGTCCCCACCCGAGGTGCTGCGCGCGCCCCTCGTCGTCGAGTTCCCCTTCACCCGGTCGCTCGGCCCCGTCCAGAGCGCCTTCCTCACCGGGCTGCGCGAAGGCGTCGTCCTCGGCGTGCGGACCTCCGACGGCAAGGTGATGGTGCCGCCGACCGAGTACGACCCCGTCACCGCCGAGGAGATCCGCGAACTCGTCGAGGTCGGCGCCACCGGCACCGTCACCACCTGGGCCTGGAACGGCGAACCCCGCCCGCAGCAGCCCCTCGCCACCCCGTTCGCCTGGGTTCTGGTCCGGCTCGACGGCGCGGACACGGCGATCCTGCACGCCCTCGACGCCCCCGGACCCGACGCCGTCACCACCGGCATGCGCGTCCGCGTCCGCTGGGCGGAGCGGCGCACCGGCGCCATCACCGACATCGCGTGCTTCGAACCCGACGAGAGTCCCGACGAGGGCCCGTACCGGGGCCCGGACGGGGCCCGGGCGAAGGGCCCGGTCGACGGGCGGCACGCCGCCCCCCACGACGGGCTCTTCGCCGACGCCGTCACCGGCATCGTCGCCGAGGCCCGCCTGGACTACACGTACAGCCCCGGTCGCGCCCAGACCGCCTACATCGCAGCCCTCTCCGAGCGCAGGACCGTCGGCGAGCGCTGCCCCTCCTGCCACAAGGTGTACGTCCCGCCGCGCGGCGCCTGCCCCACCTGCGGGGTCGCGACCACCGACCGGGTCGAGGTCGGCCCGGCCGGGACGGTCACCACCTACTGCATCGTCAACATCAAGGCCAAGAACCTCGACATCGAAGTCCCGTACGTCTACGCCCACATCGCCCTCGACGGCGCCGACCTCGCCCTCCACGGCCGGATCGGCGGCATCCCGTACGACCGGGTCCGCATGGGCCTGCGCGTCGAACCCGTGTGGACGGACGGCGGCGGCTACCCCGACCACTACCGCCCCACCGGCGAGCCGGACGCGGACTACGACGCGTACAAGGAGCTCATCTGATGCCCGCCACGCCGAGGCCGCAGAGCACACAGAGGCCGCAGAGCACGCAGAGCGGGCCGATCCCGCAGGGGACACGAGGGACGCAGCGGTACGCGCGCGAGGTGGCCGTCGTCGCCTTCGCGCAGAGCGACCACCGGCGCCGCAGCGACGAGCTCAGCGAAGTCGAGATGGTCATGCCGGTGCTCCACCAGGTGCTCGCCGCCACCGGCCTCAAGGCCGGCGAGATCGGCTTCACCTGCTCCGGTTCCAGCGACTACCTCGCCGGCCGGGCCTTCTCCTTCACCATGACCCTCGACGGGGTCGGCGCCTGGCCCCCGATCTCCGAGTCCCACGTCGAGATGGACGGTGCCTGGGCCCTCTATGAGGCCTGGGTCAAGATCCAGACCGGCGAGGCGGACACCGCGCTCGTCTACTCGTACGGGAAGTCCTCCCCGGGCCCCCTGCGCGACGTCCTCACCCGCCAGCTCGACCCCTACTACCTCGCCCCGCTCTGGCCCGACTCCGTGGCCCTGGCCGCCCTCCAGGCCCGGGCGCTGATCGACGCGGGCGAGACCGACGAGGCCGCCCTGGCCGCCATCGCCGCCCGCAGCCGGAGCGCCGCCGCGGACAACCCGCACGCCCAGCTGACCGGCGAGGTCCCGCAGGGCGACTACCAGGTGGCGCCGCTGCGCACCGGCGACTGCCCGCCCATCGGAGACGGCGCGGCCGCCGTGATCCTGGCCGCGGGCGACGTGGCCAGGCGGCTCTGCGAACGCCCCGCCTGGATCACCGGCATCGACCACCGCATCGAGGCCCACGGACTCGGCCTGCGCGACCTCACCGACTCCCCGTCCACCCGGCTCGCCGCCGAACGCGCCGGGGTCTTCGAGGCCCCCGTCGACACGGCGGAACTCCACGCGCCGTTCTCCTCCCAGGAGGTCGTGCTCCGCAAGGCCCTCGGCCTCGGCGAAGCCGTCGACGTCAATCCCTCGGGCGGCCCGCTCGCCGCCAACCCGGTCATGGCCGCGGGCCTGATCCGGATCGGCGAGGCCGCCGCCCGGATCCACCGCGGCGCGTCCGACCGGGCCGTCGCCCACGCCACCTCCGGGCCCTGCCTCCAGCAGAACCTGGTCGCGGTCCTGGAAGGAGACCCCCGTTGAGTACGACGAGCACGACGGGCAAGGAGCCGGTGGCCGTCGTCGGCATCGGCCAGACCAAGCACGTGGCCGCCCGCCACGACGTCTCCATCGCCGGACTGGTCCGCGAGGCCGCGACCCGCGCCCTCGCGGACGCCGAACTGACCTGGGCCGACATCGACGCGGTCGTCATCGGCAAGGCGCCCGACTTCTTCGAGGGGGTGATGATGCCCGAGCTGTACCTGGCGGACGCCCTCGGCGCGGTCGGCAAACCGATGCTCCGCGTGCACACGGCGGGCTCCGTCGGCGGCTCGACCGCCCTCGTCGCCTCCAACCTGGTCGCCGCCCGAGTCCACCGGACCGTCCTCACCCTTGCCTTCGAGAAGCAGTCCGAGTCGAACGCCATGTGGGGCCTGTCCCTGCCCGTCCCCTTCCAGCAACCGCTGCTGGCCGGCGCGGGCGGCTTCTTCGCCCCCCACGTGCGCGCGTACATGCGGCGCACCGGCGCGCCCGACGCGGTCGGTTCGCTCGTCGCCTACAAGGACCGGCGCAACGCGCTGAAGAACCCGTACGCCCACCTGCACGAGCACGACATCACCTTGGAGAAGGTCCAGGCGTCACCGATGCTCTGGGACCCGATCCGCTACTCGGAGACCTGCCCGTCCTCCGACGGCGCCTGCGCGATGATCCTCACCGACCGGGCGGGCGCGGCCCGTTCGCCGCACCCGCCGGCCTGGCTGCACGGCGGCGCCATGCGCAGCGAGCCGACCCTGTTCGCGGGGAAGGACTTCGTCTCCCCGCAGGCCGGCAAGGACTGCGCGGCCGACGTCTACCGGCAGGCCGGGATCACCGACCCGCGGCGGGAGATCGACGCGGTGGAGATGTACGTCCCGTTCTCCTGGTACGAGCCGATGTGGTTGGAGAACCTGGGCTTCGCGCAGGAGGGCGAGGGCTGGAAGCTCACCGAGGCCGGGGTCACCGAACTCGACGGGGACCTCCCCGTGAACCCGTCGGGCGGGGTCCTGTCCACCAACCCGATCGGCGCCTCCGGCATGATCCGCTTCGCGGAGGCGGCGCTCCAGGTTCGCGGTCGGGCGGGTGAGCACCAAGTGCCGGACGCTCGGCGGGCGATGGGCCACGCGTACGGCGGCGGGGCGCAGTTCTTCGCGATGTGGGTGGTGGGGTCCGAGCCCCCGACCTCCTGACCGGCGGCGTTCGCGGGCGAGCAGGGCGGCGGTCCCGCCGGGCGAGCCGTCGGTGGCCGGCGGGCTGCCGCCCGGTGGCCGCACGATGGCCGCGGGGCGGCGGATCGCGGCCCGCCCGACGGGTTGCGCGGGCGGCCTGTGCGGCACCCGGCCCGATGGCTACCCTGGGCGGCCGGACGACGTACCGGGAGGAGCACGCACGTGGCCGAGAGCATGACTTCGCGACCCCTCGCAGGCTGGGGCAGGCCCGACCTCGATCTCAGCGGCGCGGACTGGCAGCCGGGCAGCCGAGGGGTGGGCGACGTCCAGATCGCCTTCGTCGAGGGGTTCATCGCGATGCGCAACGGCGAGCGCCCCGACGTTCCTTCGGTGATCTTCGCGCCGGACGAGTGGCGCAAGTTCGTGGTGCAGGCGGGGGTCGGGCGGTTCGGCCCGACCTGACCGGGTACGGCCGCCGACCCGACCGCGGTCCCGGTCGGGTCGGACCCCGTCCGAGCGGACGCCCGGGACTGCCCCGGGAGCGGGATCCGCCGCTCCCGGGCCCGCCCGCGCCCGGACACCCCGCGGGGCGGCCCGGGTCGGACGGGCGTTAGGGTCGCCGCCATGCGACGCACCACCATCGACGGGATCCCCGTCCACCGGATCCCCTCGACGGGCCCGCTCCGGTTCGGCCTGCGCTTCGGCTGCGGAGTCCGCGACGAGACGTACAGGTCGCTGGGCGCGAGCCAGTTCGTCGAGCGCCTCACCATGGAACGGGCGGGTGCGGACGCGGGCGCCGGCCTGGTGTCGTACGGATCGCTGTCCGACCTTGAGGAAACCCGGTTCTACGGCTCGGGCGCCCCCGAAGAGGTGGCGCGCTTCCTGGAGTCGGTGTGCCGGACCCTGTCCGACCTGCCCCTCGACCGGCTGGACCACGTCGCCGGCATCCTGGAGATCGAGAACACCGCGCCCGTGGACGTCCGCGCGGCCCAGGCGCTGAGCGCCCGCTACGGGGCGCGGGGCATCGGGCTCGCCGGGCAGCGGGGCCCCGGGCCCCGCGCGCTCACCGCCGACATGGTCCGGGAGCACGCCGCGAGCTTCTTCACGCGGGGCAACGCCGTCCTGATGCTCAGCGGCCCCTACCCGGAAGGGCTGCGGCTGCCGCTGCCCGAGGGCGCCCGACCCCCGCGCCCCGCGCCCCGCCGGCTGACCGGCCACGTCTGGGCGCAGCGGGACACCGACGGGATCGCCCTCGCCCAGGACACCCCGATCGGCTCGGCGGCGGCCCGCATGGGCCACTGCCTCCTGAGGGAGCGCGCCGACCGGCTGCTGCGCGAACGCCTCGGCATCAGCAGCCACGTGGAGATGGTGGAGGTCCAGCGCGACGCGCTCTCCATCGAGCGGATCATGGTGCTCGACGCGGCCGACGGGAAGGAGGAGGTGGCCGCCGCCGTCCTGTGGGGCGAAGCGGTCCGGCTGGCCCAGGAACCGCCCCTCGCGAGCGAGCTGACGGAGTACCTCACCTGGCTCCGCCGGACCTGGACGGAGCAGCCCGATCCCTGGGCCCGACTCCAGGAGGCGTCGAACACCGACCTGTTCGCAACCCCCTACCTCGACGACGCGACCTCCTTGGCGGTACTGGAGCGGGTCGGGCCGCAGGAGGTGAGCCGCGCCATGCGGGCAGCGCTCGAAGGGGCCCTGTTGGTCGTTCCGCACGGGGTGCACCCGCCGCTGACCGGGTTGGACGGGCGCCGCCTGGCGCACACCGCCGTCTGCGAGGTGTGGGACACCCCGCTCCCGCCCGGCGAGGTCTTCCGCCGGCCCCTGCGCGTCCGGGCCAGGGACCGCGGGGCGCGCGGCGACCGGCTGGTGCTGACCCCGTACTCGCTCGTCCACGGTCACGACGACTGGTACCACGAGTACCGGTTCGACGAGGTGGTGGAGCTGGAACAGTGGGGCTGGGACCGGACCGTCATCGCCCGCTGCGGCTGCTCCCTGGACCTCGTGCGCGGCTCCCACACCGGCGACGAGCGGGTACGGGCGGCCCTGGACCGCGCCGTCCCGTCCTCCCGCATCCGCGTCCGGACGGCGACCCGGTAGCACCGCCCCGTACCCCGCCTCCGCTACGGGGACGCCCCGGCCGGTGGCCGCGACGGTCGCAGCCGCTCCACCAGCAGCGGCCACCGCACGGCCGCCACCAGCGTCCACACCAGCGCCACCGGGCCCCAGCCGGCCGCGGCTGCGCACAGCCCCGCCACCAGGACCAGCGGCGGCCCCACCAGCAGCAGGGTGCGGGCCGCGCCCCGCCCCGAACACGACGCGGCCACCCCCGCGATCAGCAGGTACAGCCCCAGGGTCGCGCACAACAGCCAGCGCACGGCCGCCGGTGGGGAGCCGTCCGCGTACGCCACCAAGTCACCGGCCGCCGCCGCGAACGCCGCCACCGACCCGGCCACGAAACAGTGCAGCGGCAGCACCAGCCGCAGCGGCAGGGCCTGCGCCGCGAGCAGCGGGATCCCGTCCGTGCCGTGCCGCAGCGACAGCGACCACAGCTGGAGCAGCAGCACGAAGGCGCCGACGGCCACCCCGCACAGCGTCCGGTCCCACTCCGCCTCCGAGGCCGCGTCCACCATCTGCGCGATCGCCTCGCCCAGGACGATCAGCACGAAGAGGCCGAGCCGCTCACCGAGGTGCGGCGCGTCCGTCACGGCAGCGCGCGGCTTGGGCCGGACCGGCTCCCCGCGCGCCGCGCCGGCCGCGTACTCCTGCTCCACGCGCGCCGTCACCTTCTGCGCGGTGACCGTGAACATGACGGCCAGATCGATGGTCAGCCCCAGCGCCCACAGGGCGTAACGGACCGTCCCGTCGCACCACATCGACACGATCCACGGCGTCAGCCCCAGGCCCACCTGGGTGATCGGCAGGTCGGCCACGTACTCCCCGCGCCGCCCCCACGCCTTGCCCGCCAGCGACCGCACCAGGATGTAGGCGAGCGCGAAGGCCCACGCCTTGTCCTCGCGCACGCCGTGCACCGAGGCCGCCATCACCGCCATGCCGAACATCCCCGCGAGGACCGTACGGGTGCGGGCCCGGTCGCCGGTGACGTTCCCGTACACCGTGAACAGCATCCAGCCCGTCCAGAAGGCCAGGAACATCACCGTGTACAGGGCGAGATCGGCCCACCCCGGGCCCCCGCGCAGCAGGTGCGCCAGCTGGGCGACGCCGGCCACCGCCGTCAGGTCGAAGAACAGCTCCAGCCAGGAGGCGTGCCGTTCGCCCGGCTCGTTCGCCACCGGGGCCGCCGATTCGGTCATATCGGGATGATAGGTAGGCTGGGCGGATGAGCGGAGAGAGCGACCTGCGGAAACTGCTGAGCGGCATGCGGCCCGAACTGAACGAGGGCCGGTACGTCTTCTGCACCCTGCCCGCGTCCACGCGCGCACCCGACGGCCTCACCCCCGTCGCCACGGTCCTGGAGCCCGAGGGCCTCACCCTGGTCCTGCGCCAGGAGGACGCCGACGCCGCCGGACTCGCCTACGACTGGACGGCCGGTTGGATCACCCTGCGCATCCACTCCGCCCTGGACGCCGTCGGCCTGACCGGAGCCTTCGCCGCCGAGCTGGCCGCCCACGGACTCAGCTGCAACGTGGTCGCCGGCTACCACCACGACCACCTGTTCGTGGCCGCCGACCGGGCCGCCGAAGCGGTCTCCGTACTGGAGGAACTGGCCACCCGTTCGGCGGAATAGCGAAATCCGAAAAACATTCCGATCTTTCCCGAGCTCGGGCCTTCCCCGGCGCACGCGCGGGCGTACGCTGATCCTCCGAACAGGCCTGGGGGGTACCAGCCATGACGGACCGCCGGACCCGGACGCGGCGCACCATATTCGAACGCGAAGCGGAACTCCTCGCCGTCGACGAGGCACTCGACCGGCTCACCGACGCCGGACCTGACGCGGGCGGCGCCCTGCTCGCCCTCTCCGGCCCGGCCGGCCTCGGCAAGACGACACTGCTCGCCGAAGTGCGCCGCCGGGCGCTCGCCCGGGACTGCACCCTGCTCGCCGCCCGCGGCGGGGAACAGGAACAGAGCCAGCCCTTCCACGTCGCCCGCCAGCTCATCCAGCCCCAGCTGGCCGGCCGCTCCGAAGCCGCCCTGCGCGACGCCCTCGGCAGTTGGTACGCCATCGTCGGCCCCGCCCTCGGCCTGTGCGCCCCCGAGGGCGCCCCGCCCGACCCCCAGGGCCTGCGCGACGGGCTCGACTGGGTCCTCACCCACCTCACCGTCCAGCGCGCCCCCGTCGTCCTCGTCCTCGACGACGCCCACTGGGCCGACGCCGAATCCCTGGGCTGGCTCGCCGCCTTCGCCCCGCGCGCCGAACACCTGCCGTTGCTGCTCGTCGTCGCCTACCGCCCCGACGAACTGCCCGCGCACGCCGAGTCCTTCCGTACCCTGCCCGGCCGCGCCGGACAACGCCCCCTGACCCTCGCCCCGCTCAGCGCCGGAGCCGTCACCACCCTGGTCCGCGAGGCGGTCGGGGAGCACGCCGACGACGCCTTCTGCCAGGAAGCCTGGACGGTCACCACCGGCAACCCCTTCGAAGCCGTCGAACTCACGGCCAAGGTCCGCGACAAGGGCCTGGCCCCGGTCGAGGCCAGCGCCCCCCTGCTGCGCGACCTCGTCGCCGCCCAGCGCGGCAGCGGCCTCGTCGCCCGCCTGCACAGCCTCGGGCCCTCCACCGTGCGCTTCGCCTGGGCGTGCTCCGTCCTCGGCACCGCCATCCCGCAGCGGATCGCCGCCCGCGTCGCGGGCCTCGGCGCCGAGGAGGCCGCCGACGCCACCCAACGGCTGCGCGACGCCCGCATCCTGTCCGCGGCGCCCGAGGACGAGGACGCCGGACTGGAGTTCGTCCACCCGCTCATCGCCACCGCCATCTACCGCGGCATCCCCGACGCCCTGCGCGTCGCCCTCCACGGCAAGACCGCCTCCGCCGTCGTCGACGCCGGACTGGGCCCCTCCGCCGCCGCCCGCCACCTGCTGGAAACCCAGCCGGAGAACGACCCCTGGGTGGTCCGCACCCTGCGCGAGGCCGCCGCCGACAACCTGCGGGCCGGCGCCCCCGAGGCCGCCCGCCGCCAACTCGCCCGCGCCCTCCAGGAACCCCCGGACTTCGACGAACGCGCCGCCGTGCTCTACGAACTGGGCTGCGCCTCCCTGCTCACCGAACCCGCGAACACCGTCAACCACCTGCGGGCCGCCCTCGCCGAACCCTTCGACGACGAGGCCCTGCGCCAGGGCATCGTCATCCGCCTCGCCCAGGTCCTCTCCCACAGCGACCTGCTGTCCGAGGCCTCCGAACTGCTCGCCCGGGAGATCCCGCACACCCAGGACGCCCGCGCCCGGCTGCGCCTGCAGTCCGAACAGTTCATGTGGGACGCCTTCAACGCAGCCGAACCCGACTCCCCGGCCCGCTCCCGCCGCCTGACCAAACTCGCCGAGCACCTCACCGGCCGCGACCTCACCGAGCGCTACATCATCGGGCTCCGGGCCTGGGACGCCTGCCTGCGCGGCGAACCCGTCGAGGTGGTCCTGCACCACGCGGACCGGGTCCTGGAGGAGCACTTCAGCTGGGCCCACGAGGACCGCGGCTTCGAGGTCCCCGTCCTGACCGCCATGGTCCACATGTACGCCGACCGGCCGGGCCGCGCCGAGGAACTCTTCGAGGCGGGCACCGCCGAGTTCGAACGCCAGGGCTGGTACGGCGCCCACCTGTCCTTCGCGCACAGCCTGCGCGGCTACATCCGCTACCGCCGCGGCCGGCTCGTCGAGGCCGAGGAACTGGCCCGCACCGGCCTGCGGCTCGCCGAACGCGTGGGCCGCCGCACCCCCGTGCACTGGTACGCCATCGCCATCCTCGTGACCACCCTCATCGCCCGCGGCCGGACCGACGAGGCCTGGGAACTGGCCCACGAACACGACTACGGGGAGCCCTTCCCGGCCGCCGTGGTCTTCCCCGACTCCCAGACCGTGTACGCCGAGCTGCTGCTCGCCCGCGGCGACCGCAAGGCCGCCGTCGCCGAACTCGAAGCCGTGGACCGACGGCTCACCCCGCGCGGCATCCAGAACCCGTCCTGGTGCCCCTGGCAACTGCACCTGGCCCGGGCGGTCGCACCCGAGGACCCGGCCAGGGCCAGGGCACTGGCCGCCGAGGCCCTGCGCCGGGCCCGCGCCTTCGGGGCGCCCTCCGGCATCGGACAGGCCCTGCGGGTCTCGGCCGACGTCGCCGCCCCGCAGGACCGGTTGCCGCTGCTGCGGGAGGCGGTCACCCTGCTGGCGGCCTCACCGGCCGGCTACGAACTGGCCCTCGCGCTGGCCGCGCTCGGCACCGAGTTCCAGGACCGGGCCGTCCTCACCCGCGCGCTCCTCACCAGCCGCGAATGCGGCGCGGACGCCCTCACCGCCACCCTCACGAACCGGCTGCTCACCCTCGGTGGGGAGCTGCCCTGCGGCTCCTCCTGGGAGGACGAGCCGACCCCGGAGGAGCTGAGCGCCGCCGAGGCCGTGATCGGGGGCGTCCCCTCCCAGGCCGGCCCCGAACTCTCCGCCGTCTGCCGCAAACTGGGCACCGACCCGGCCGGCCTCGCGGACGCGCTCGCCTCCTTCGCCCGCGGGGCGAGGTGAGCCGGGGGGACGGCCGGCCCGGACCGCGCTCCGCCGCCGCGCGGCCGACGGTGTGGAGGCGAGCACGGCCGGCTCCGGAGAGTGCCACTCCCGCCCCACCGATCCCCCCGGTCCCGCAGGTCCGAGCCGCGAACGGGCCCGACCGCGCGACCACCCCCGTCCGGTAAGGAGCGGATTCCTCCAAAGGTCCGTACCCGCAGGTCCGCGATCCACCGGCCCGGCCCGACCCCGGGGCCCCCGCGCCGGAAAACCCGCGCGGCCACGTACCATGGCGACATGTCCTTCCTCCGCCGCCACCGCGCCGCCACACCCGCCGGCCCGGACTTCGACGTCCTGGCCATGGACCCGGGGGACTGGCCGGGCAACCTCGGGGCCGGGCTGCTCCCCGCCCCCGACGGCAGCTGCCAGGGCGTCTTCCTGCGCTACGACCTGTTCGGCGGCCGCGGCCCCGCGATGATCATCGGCAATCTCCCCGAGGGCTCCCCGGCCCGGGACCTCGCCGAGGGCGAGGTCCCCTTCGAGGTGGCCCAGCTCCTCGACGCCCTCGAGAACGAGGAGGAGGTCGAGGTCACCGGCTCCGAGGACTGCCCCGTCATGCAGGGCGACAACCTCCTCATCGTCCGCAAGGTCAAGCTCTCCGAGAGCCGGATCTCCTGCGTGCAGTTCGACCGCAGCGACAACGTCCTCGTGACGATCGCCAGCTGGGACCGGCCGATCACCGACGACCTCTACGCGCTGCTCAAGCCGCTCCCCGCCGAGCTGTTCCAGCAGGGCTGAGCCGGCCGGAACCGCACGGCGCGAGGGCTACGGCGGCCCGGTCCGCGTCAGGAGTCCGCGATGTCGTTCGCGGCCACGTAGCCGAACGTCATCGCGGGCCCGATCGTCGATCCGGCGCCCGCGTAGCTGTGGCCCATGACCGCCGCGCTCGCGTTGCCCGCCGCCCACAGCCCGCGGATCACCGAGCCGTCCGGCCGCAGCGCACGCGCCCGCGCGTCCGTCACGATGCCGCCCTTCGTCCCCAGGTCACCGGGCACGATCTTGAACGCGTAGAACGGCGGCACCCAGACCGGCGCCAGGCACGAGTTCGGGTGCACGTTCGGGTCCGTGTAGTAGTGGTCGTACGCCGTGTCACCCCGGTGGTGATCGGTGTCGGTGCCGTTCCACGCCTGGGCGTTGAACCGGTTGAGCGTCGCCCGCAGCGCACCCGCCGGTACCCCGATCTGGCCGGCGAGGGCGTCCCAGGTCCACGCCTTCTTCGCCGCTCCCGCCTCGTACCAGGAGTTCGGGAAGGGCAGGGTCGGCAGGATGTCCTTGAACAGGTACTTGTTGCGGTAGTGCTGGTCCACGATCAACCAGGCGGGGATGTGCGAACCGGCGGCGCCCCGGTCCTTCTCGTACATGACGTGCACCACGTCGCTGTACGGGGCCGCCTCGTTCACGAACCGGGCCCCCGCCCGGTTGACGATCAGACCGCCGGGCAGCGTCCGCTCCGCCAGACAGAAGTACGGTTCCCCGGGCAGCGGGATCGACGGCCCCCACCAGGCGTCCTCCATCAACGCCAGCTCGGCCCCGGCCCGTTGGCCCGCTCGGATGCCGTCGCCGGTGTTCTCCTTCGCGCCGACGGACCACTGGGTCCCGATCGGCTGCTGCTGGTACTGCGCCCGCATCTGCGCGTTGTGCTCGAAACCGCCGGAGCCGACGACGACCCCCTTGCGGGCCCGCACCACGCCCCGTACGCCCGCCTTCTCCACCACCACGCCCGTGACCGCGCCGCCCTCCTGGACGAGGTCCACCAAGGGGCTGTTCAGCCACATGGGAACCCCCGCCCGCTGCAGTCCGGCGCGCAGCCCGGTGGCCAGCGCCTGCCCCATCGTGAGCGGCTTCTCCCCGCGCAGGGCGGCCGCCGTGCCGCGCGCCAGGCACTCGGCGGACACCGCGAGTCCTTTCGCGCTGACCGCCGCGAGGTTCAGCCACTTGTAGTCCTGGCTGAACACGACCATGCCGGCGGGCACCGGCATGTACGCCGGGTTCAGGTGCGCGAGTTCGGAGCCCAGAACGTTTCCGTCGATCTGGTCCGGCTCGATGGAGCGGCCGTTCGGCAGCCCGCCGGGCAGGTTCGGGTAGTAGTCGCTGTAGCCGTCCATGAAACGGAACCGCAGCGGACTGTTCGCCATGACGAAGTCCAGCATCCGGGGCCCGTTCGCGAGGAACGCCTGCTGCCGGTCGACCGGCACTCCGGGACCCACCACCGCCGCGAGGTACGTCGCCGCCTTCTGCGGGGTGTCCGGCACTCCGGCGCCCAGGATCACCGAGTTGTTCGGCAGCCATATGCCGGCGCCTGACCGGGCGGCCGAGCCGCCGAAGGTCGGCGCCTTCTCGACGACCAGGACGCTGAGGCCCCGCTTCGCGGAGGTCAGGGCGGCCGTCATCCCGGCGGCCCCCGACCCGACCACGACGACGTCGTACTCGCCGAGCGGAGCCCCGTCGGCCCGCGCGGCGGCCCCCGGCAACACGGTGGCGGCGAGCACCCCCGCGCCCGTCCCGGCGAGGACGGTCCGGCGGGAGGGCGGGGAGGGGCGCGACGGCAGGGAGGGGGCGGGGCTTTCGGTCATGGGTGGCTCCAGCGGGAGGGGAGGAGTGCGGCGGCTCCAGCATTTCTGATGCTGAGTCAGAAAAGGTGTTCGGGGGATCATGTGATGTCAAGGGACGCGCTGCCGCCGGCGCCCGCCGCCCGTCGGGAAACCGGGTCGGGGGGAGCCCGTAACGCGCCTCCGATCAGGGGGAGTCGGCGGCGAACGGACCGCCGGCGCCGAAGACTGCGCGGGCGAAGCGTTCCCCGATGAGGCGGTGCGTGGCGGCGTCCGGATGCAGGTCGTCGGGCAGGGGTCGTTCGGCCTGATCGGCCTCGCCGTAGAGGGCGAGCCCGTCGAGGTGGTGCAGGTTCGGGTCGTCGGCGGCCCGCTGCCGCACGATCCGGGCGAGTTCCTCCCGGATGACCCGGAGCGTCAACTTTCCGGCGGCGACCTCGGTGGGGTCTCCGGTGGCCGTGAACCGCGGGTTCCCTTCACCGATCGCGTCGAGGTCCATGGCGGTCGGCCCGGGGGTGCGCTCGTGGAGGGCGCAGTGGATCGGCGAGACCACCAGCAGCGGGGTGGTGGGGTGCCCCTCGCGGAGGGTGTCGAGGAAACCGTGGACGGCCGGACCGAAGGCGCGCAGCCGCATCAGGTCGGCGTTGACCAGGTTGATGCCGATCTTGACGCTGATCAGGTCGGCCGGTGCGTCGCGCATGGCGCGGGCGGTGAACGGGTCGAGCATGGCGTTGCCGCCGAGCCCCAGGTTGACGAGCTCCACCGCGCCCGCGGCGGCCGCCACGGCCGGCCAGGTTCCGGTCGGGGTGGCGGCGTTGGAGCCCTGACTGATCGAACTGCCGTGGTGCAGCCACACCTTGCGGCCGTTCGAGGGCGGAACGCGGACCGGGGCGTCGGTGCGCAGGGCGAGGAGCCGGGTGGTCTCGTCGTGCGGCAGCCAGATCTCCACGCCCTTCTCGTCGCCGCTCAACCCGGCGAACCGGAGGGTGGCCATCGGACCGGGGCGGGTCACCACCGTCCCGGCGGTCATGTCGATGGTGAGGACGTCGCCGTGCGGGGCGCGGGCCGCGCCCGCGAGCCGGCCGTTCACCAGGAGCTCGTACACGCCGTCGGGGAGCGTCGGCGCCCCCGTGTAGACCCGCTTGCCGGCGACGACGTCGAGTTCGACGGTGGTCGCCCGGGTGCGGAAGGCCAGCCGTACGCCGGACGGCTGCGACTCGGCGAGGGCCGGCCCGCCCGCGGGGATCTGTCGTCGGGCCCGCGCCGGCAGCCGGTGGGGGAGCGCGCCGCGTTCGGTCTGCTCCAGGTCGAGGGCGCCGCGCAGCAGCTCGGCGGTGACGGGGGTGGTGATCCACCCGGCTTCGGTGTTCACGTCGCGCTCACTTCGGTCAGGGGGTGGTGGGCCAGGTGCGCAGCAGCACGTCGAGCGCGTCGAGGATCCGGGTCCAGCTCTCCTGGGAGCCGGGTGCGCTGTGGTCGAAGCCGCCGGCGCTCTCCAGCGTCACGTAGCCGCTGAACACGCTGCCCAGCAGCCGCACGGCGTGCGTCTCGTACGGCTCGGCCAAGCCGTACCCGCGCAGGACCGACCGGGTCAGCCGCGCGTGCCGGACGGCGGCGTCGGCGCCGGCGGAGTTCGGGTCGAGCGGGAAACGGGCGGCGACGAAGCGGCCGGGGTGGGCGAGGGCGTAGTCGCGGTAGGCGTGGGCGAAGGCGACCAGGGCGTCCTTGCCGGCCCGGCCGGCCACGGCGTCCGCCGCCCGGTCGGCGAGCTCCTCCAGGGCGAGCGCGGCGATCCCGGTCTTGAGGTCGTGGGCGTTGCGCACGTGCGAGTACAGGCTCGCGGTCCTGACCCCGAACCTGCGGGCGAGTTCCGCGGGGGTCGCCCGCTCGAAGCCGATCTCGTCGGCCAGCTCGGCTCCCGCCCGGACCAGGCGTTCCGTGGTCAGTCCCACCCGTTCCGCCCGCGCCGCCATGTCCGTCCTCCGCTCCGCGCCACCGCCCGCCGGCAACGCCTATCAGGAGTATGTATTTGCCTAATCCATTTAGGCAAATTAGCGTGTACGTCATGAAGCCGCTGACCGAGCAAGAGATCCGCACCGCGTTCGTCAACTGCACCAAAGGTGAGGCGAAGCGCCTGTCGATCCCCCGTGACCTGGCGGAGCGGCCCTGGGAGGAACTCGACTTCCTGGGGTGGCGCGACCCCCAGGCCCCCGACCGCGCCTACCTCGTCACCCTGCTGGACGACCGCCCCGTCGGCGTTCAGCTGCGCTCCTCGACCGGCGGCGCGGGGCAGGCACGGCGCAGCATGTGCACGGTGTGCCTGACCACCCACACCGGCGGCGTCTCCCTGCTGGTGGCACCCAGGGCGGGCAAGGCCGGACAGCAGGGCAACTCGGTGGGCCTCTACATGTGCGACGACCTCGCCTGCTCGCTCTACCTGCGGGGCCGCAAGGACGCGGGCGTCGGCGGCCGGCTCCAGGAGTCGCTCACGCGGGAGGAGAAGATCGCCCGGACCGAGGCGAACCTCGCCGCGTTCCTCACCAAGGTCACCGCCTGACCCGAAGCTCCGCTCACCCGCGTGCGAACGCACACGCTCCCGTGTCCCGCACACGGGGTGCGGGACACGGGAGCGTGGCTGAACCCGCGGACCCGGGGCGTCGGGTCAGCGCGTGCCGACCGCCGCACGGACGGCCCTGCGGGCCATTCCGGCGTCGTCGTGGAGCCGGCGCAGCAGCAGTCGCTGCTCCTCGCCCGAGGACAGGGCACCCACCGGCAGCGGCTGACTCGGGGCCGTCGCCAGCATCGAGCGCTGCACCGCCGTCTCCGACATCCGGATCTCCCGCGTCAGCACCAGCATCAGGTTCACCAGGAAGGCGTCCCGGGACGCCGGGCCGGCCGACTGGGCCAGCCGGCTGATCTGGCTGCGCGCCGCGGGGGCGTCACCCAGCACCGTCCACAGCGTGGCCAGGTCGTATCCCGGCAGGTACCAGCCCGCGTGCTCCCAGTCGAGCAGCACCGGCCCGGCCGGGGACAGCAGCAGGTTCGACAGCAGGGCGTCACCGTGGTTGAACTGCCAAGGGGTGCTCGCCGGCCGGAGCCCGTGCAGCAGCTTCTGCAGGTCCCCGAAGTCCCGGTCGGTCAGCAGGCCCAACTGGTGGTCCCGGGCGATGCGCCGCGCGTAGTCCACCGGCTGCCCGAACAGCTCGATCGGCGGACGCCACTGGTTCACCCGGCACACCGCGCCCAGCGCGGCCCGTACGTCGGCCCGCGGCGGGGCCTCCACGGGGTGCCGCTGGAGCGCCGCCACCCGGCCCGCCATCCGCTCGACGACCAACACGCAGTTCTCGGGGTCCGCGGCGATCAGCCGGGGTACCCGCACCGGCGGGCGGTGCCGGACGAAGGTCCGGTACGTCGCTATTTCGTGCCGGTACCGCTCGCGCCACTCGGGCGAGTGATCCAGTAAAACCTTCGCCACCGCGGTCATCCGACCGGTCGTCCCCACCAGCAGGACCGACCGTCCGCTGCGCCGCAGCACCTGGACGGGAGTGAACTCCGGACAGATCCGTTGCACCGACGCGAGCGCGGTGCGCAGCTGCGCACCCTGCGGTCCCGACAGGTCGATCCGTCCGCTGAGCGGCTGTGACCCGGCCCCCGGCATCCGCCGGGCCCGCAGGGCGCCCTGCGCCGGGGCCGTGGGACGGGCGGGGTCGAGGTAGGGGCCGCCGCCCGCCTGGAGCGTGCGGTGCGGCCGGACCGGGGCGGACACGGAGGACGTGGCTGCGTACATGGCGTTTACGGTTCCCTTCGTGCGCCGACGAGTTGCGTACGCCACCCCGCCGATCCCGGCTTCACCCTGGGGAGTTCCGCCGGTGACCGGGTCGGGGAGGCGCATTCCTACCTGACACCGGGCGGCCCATGGCGAACCATCGGGCGTGCCCTGGCGAAGCCTGGCGAATAGTCGCTGGGCATCTGACGGGGGGCTACTGTCAACTCAGCCGAGAACCTGGGGGCTTGACGTGAGCAAGGGACCAAACACCCGTCTGAACGACCTGTTCGGCCTGGCCGGCTGGTCGAAGGGCGAACTCGCGAGGATGGTCAACAGGCAGGCGGCCTCCATGGGCCACCACCAGTTGGCGACCGACACCTCGCGGGTGCGGCGCTGGATCGACATGGGGGAGACCCCGCGCGAACCGGTACCCACGGTACTGGCAGCCCTGTTCACCGAGCGGCTCGGTCGTGTCGTGACCATCGAGGACCTCGGGTTCGTACGGCAGCGGCGCACCACGAAACGGCAACCGGACGGGGCGAAGGAGAACCCCGACGGAGTGCCCTGGGCGCCCGAACGCACAGCCGCGGTCCTCACCGAATTCACGGGAATGGACCTCATGCTCAACCGTCGCGGTCTGATGGGCGCGGGAGCCGCGCTCACCGCCGGCTCAGCCCTCAGCAACGCCATGTACGACTGGCTGCACACCGACCCCGCCGCCGCCAAGGAAGCCCGGAGCTTCGGCGGTGAGGCCCACCACGCCGATCCGGCGGGCTACGACCGCTACGAGGCCGCCCCGATCGGCTCCCAGGAGATCGAGGCCCTGGAACGCTCGGTCGAGGTCTTCCGGGCCTGGGACGCCTCCAGGGGCGGCGGGCTCCAGCGCAAGGCCGTCGTGGGCCAGCTCAACGAGGTGGGCGGCATGCTCGCCTACCACCACCCGGACCACCTCCAGCGCCGGTTGTGGGGGGTGGCGGCGAACCTGGCGGTGCTCGCGGGCTGGATGTCGCACGACGTCGGCCTGGAGCCCACCGCCCAGAAGTACTTCGTCATCGCCGCGCACGCGGCGCGCGAGGGCGGCGACCGGCCGCGGGCCGGCGAGGCCCTGTCCCGGGCCGCCCGTCAGATGGTGCACCTGGGCAAGCCGCACGAGGCCCTGGACCTGATGAAGCTGGCGAAATCGGGTTCCGGCGAGCAGACCCTGCCGCGCACCCGGGCCATGCTGCACACCATCGAGGCCTGGGCCCAGGCCGCCATGGGCAAGGGCCAGGCCATGCGGCGCACGCTGGGCGAGGCCGAGGACCTCTTCGTCTCCGACAAGGGCGACGTACCGCCGCCCTCCTGGATGCAGCACTTCGACGAGGCGGACCTGCACGGCATGCAGGCCCTGGCCTACCGGACGCTGGCCGACCACGACGCCTCGGCGGCCCCGGTCGCCGCGCGCCACGCCAAGCAAGCACTGCGGTTGCGCGGCGACGGCTACCAGCGCTCGCAGACCTTCGACTACATCTCCCTGGCCTCGGCCTGCTTCATCGCCGACGATCCGGAGCAGGCCGACCGCTACGCCCGCCTCGCGCTGGTCTCGATGAACGAGACCTCCTCGCACCGGACCTGGGACCGGCTGCGCGAGATGTACCGGCTCACCGTTCAGTACGCCGGTCACGCGCGGATCGAGGACCTGCGCGAGGAGATCGAGCTGGCCCTCCCCAACAGCCCCGCGCCGCGCGCACCGCGCGGCACCGGAGTCTGAGGGGGTCGCCGGTGCCCGATGCCGGGGACGAGAAGGGCCGCGCCGTCCGGCGCGGCCCCTGATGCCCCACGTGCCCGTGGCGTCGCGGGGTCGCCTTCGCCGGCCGCGCTTTCGTCGGACGGTGTCGCTCGCCGATCCGCCGGCCGGCGTGCCCGCCGACCCGGGGTGGGTCAGTCGCCTATCCGGGCGACCAGGATGCAGGCGTCGTCCTCGCGCTCGCTCTCGCCGAACTCCTCCGTCACCATCCGCACGCAGTCGCGGGCGGACCGGGCCGCGGAGAACCGGGGCGCGAGGGCCAGCAGCCGCTCGGTCCCGTCGGTCCGGCTGAACTCGATGCTGCGCGGGGTCAGTCCGTCGGTGTGCAGGACGAGCACGTCGCCCGCTTCCAGTCGTTCCTCGGCCTGCCCGTAGACCGCTCCGGAGGTCGCTCCCAGCAGGACGCCCTCCGGCGGGAGCAGCGGGCGGCCCTGGCCCCGGCGGAACAACAGGGGCGCGGGGTGGCCCGCCTGGGCCCAGGACAGGACGCGACGGACGGGGTCGTAGCGGCAGCAGACGGCCGAGCCGAGCGCGGGTTGGACGGAGGTCTCCAGCAACTGGTTGAGCCAGCCCATCAGGGGTCCCGGTTCGATCCCGGCCATGGCCATGCCGCGCAGGGCGCCGAGCATCATCGCCATGCCGGAGGTCGCGCTGACCCCGTGTCCCGTCAGGTCACCGACCGTCAGGAGGGAGCGCCCGTCCGGTAGTTCGAGGGCGTCGTACCAGTCGCCACCGATCAGCGCGCTGGTCGCGGAGGGCAGGTAGTGGGCGGCGACGTCCAGCGTGCCCGCGTTGTCGTGCGGGAACCGCAGGGAGCCGCGCCACGGGGGGAGCACGGCTTCCTGCAGCTCGACCGCCAGCCGGTGCTCGGTCTGCGCGATCTCCCGCCGGCGTTGCAGCGAGTCGTGCGACTCGCGTACCGCCCGCTGGCTCCGGCGCAGTTCACTCACGTCCCGCAGCACGGCCCACATGGAGGCCGTGCAACCGTCGGAGTCGAGTACCGGCTCGCCCCTCATGTGCAGCGTCCGGACCCGGCCGTCGGCCCGGACGATGCGGAACTCGCCGTCTATCGGTTTGCCGTCCACCAGACAATCGGTGACCATCGCGGTCAGCGTCGGCTGGTCCTCGGAGAACAGGGTGGAGCCCAGTTCGTCGAGGGGGAGCGCGCCGGCCTCGGGGGACCGACCGAAGATCTGGAAGAGCTCCTCGGACCAGGTCACCTCGTCGGTCAGCAGGTTCCACTCGGCGCTGCCGACGCGCGTCGGACGGTCATCGGCGGTGGCCTCGGGGGCCGCCTGCGGGGCTTCGACGGGCTCCGGCGCCGGCGGCAGACCCTCCTTGAGCTGTCCGAGGTGCTGGCGGAGGTCGTCGAGGTGGTGCACCGCGAGGTCGCACAGCGCGCGCTGCCAACGCCCCTGGGCGTCGTCGTCGTCCACGACGGTGTCGCGGCGCACCGCGTCCACCTCGCCCCGCAGCCGGCGGGTCTGTGAGATCAGTGCGTCCACCGACCCCGGCTCGGGCGGCTGCGCGGGAAGGTCCGCGTACAGGTGGGACGGCATGAGAACTCCGATACAGGCGCGGCGCGGCCAGGTCTGAAAGAAGGACCGGTTACGACTGTTGCACAGGGCGAGTTGGGCTGTAAGCCGTTTGGCAACATCCGTAGCGGTCTTGCGCAGGGCATATGCCAGCGGCGATCCGGGACCTCGCGCCGTGTGCGAACGAATTCGGTCCGCCCGTGGTGTTACCGGCCGGAAACCGGCTTTCGGGAGGGGCGCGTTCGATCGTTTGGCCGAGTCGTGAGACCCGTGTGCGCATGCGCCCGCGTCGCCCGACGCGTCGGACGCACCCCCGGGTTACCCCCCGAACGAAGGACCCCCTGCGTGGTGATGACGCGGTCCTGCGGCCCTCGCTCGCGCCTCCGGCTTCCCACCCCCCTGCGTGATCGCTACGCTACGCGTCGGTAACGAGCCGGGGCGGTCCGCCGCGGCGGACCGGGCAGGGTGGGGGACACCACGACATGACAGCGCAGAGCCGTGCGGACGGCGGGACCCGAGCACCGAGCGGCGCCGGCGGGCGGACCCGCCGCTCCTTCCTCACCCACCTCGTCGCCGCGCCCACCCTGGCCCTGATCACCCGGGCGGGCGTCGACGTCCTCGCGCCGCAACCCGCCCACGCCGTGATCCCGAGCCTGCCGGCCATCGCCGACCTGGTGGACCTCGGCGACCTGTTCATCCTGGCCGGCGCGCCCACGTCCGCCCTGCTCGCCCTCGCCGTGGACACCGACGGCACCGTCCGCTTCCGCCTGCCGCGCGAGGAGGTCGGGCAGGGGCTCACCACCGCCGTCGCCATGCTCGTCGCCGAGGAACTCGACACCCCGCTCGCCGGCGTCCGCGTCGAGCTCGACGACGCGCGCCCCGAGCTGCTCTTCAACCAGCTGACGGGCTCCTCCAACTCCATCCGGTCCCTCTACGGTCCGGTGCGGCAGGCCGCGGCCACCGCCCGGGCCCGCCTCGTCGCGGCGGCCGCCGCGGGCTGGGGCCTGCCCGCCTCCCGGCTGACCACCGCGAACGGCGCCGTCCGCGCCCCCGACGGCCGCACCGCGAGCTACGGCAGCCTCACCGTCGCCGCCGCCTCCCCGGCGCTGATCGTCCTCGGCGCCGCCCCGAAACCCGCCGCGAAGCACGCCCTGGTCGGCACCCCCACCAGCCGCGTCGACGCCCGCGCGATGGTCACCGGGGCCCAGCGATACACCCTCGACCTCGACGTGCCCGGCGCCAAGCCCTGCGTGGTGCGCCGCCCGCCCACCCTCGGCGGCGGCGTACGCGGCGTCGGCAACCGCGCGGCCGTCCTGGCCATGCCGGGGGTGCTGGAGGTGGTGACCGTCGCCACCGGTGTCGCCGTCGTCGCCGAGACCTTCGGGCAGGCCATCGACGCCAAGGCCGCCCTCCAGGTCACCTGGGGACCCGGGCCCGCCGACCACCTGTCCGACCCGCAGATCCGTACGAAGCTGCGCGCCGCCGTCCCGCCGCTGTTGGTGCCGCCGCTGCTCACCCCCTACGTGGACGCGGAGTTCGACTTCGCCTTCGTCAGCCACGCCCCGATGGAGACCAACTCCGCGATCGCCGACGTGCGGGACGACCGGGCGGAGATCTGGTCGGGGCTCAAGTCGCCCATCGTCGCGCGCCAGTCCATCGCCGCGGACCTCGGTCTGCCGCTGGACAAGGTGAAGGTGCACGTGGTGCAGGCGGGCGGCTCGTTCGGCCGCCGGCTGTTCTTCGACACGGCGCTGGAGGCCGCCCGGATCTCCAAGGCGTGCCGCCGACCGGTGAAACTGATGTGGACCCGGGTGGACGACACCCGGCACGGCCGGATGCGGCCCGCCACCCACCACCGGATCCGCGCCACCCACCTGCTGGGCGAGGTGCTGAGCTTCGAGCACCGGGTCGCCGCCGCCGAGACGGACTTCCGGCACGGGCTCGGCGAGATCATCACCGCGACGGCGGCGAGCCTGCCGCTGGGCCTCGGCAACGCCACCCTCGCCCAGACCCTGTTCCACACCACGGTCAAGAGCCCCTACCACTTCGGGCTCACCACCCAGGCGCTCACCGAGGTGCCGACCGGCATTCCCACCGCCTCGTGGCGTTCGGTCTACTCGGCCAACACGAGGGGCGCCGAGGAGATCGTCGTCGACGAACTCGCGGCGGCCACCGGCAAGGACCCGTACCGTTTTCGCCGGACCTTCCTCAAGACCGACGCCCAGCGGGCCGTCCTCGACAAGGTGGCCGCCGAGGGGGAGTGGGGCCGCGCCATGCCGGCGGGTTGCGCGCAGGGCATCGCCTTCCACGAGGAGTACAAGTCCCGTACGGCCGTTCTGGTGGAGATCGACGCCCGGGACCGGGAGCGGGTCCGCGTCACCAAGGCGGTCATCGCCGTCGACGTCGGCCTGCCCGTCAATCCGCGCGGGCTGGAGGCCCAGATGATCGGCGGTCTCACCGACGCCATCTCCACCACCCTGCGGGCCGGGTTGCACCTGGACAAGGGGCTCCCGCTGGAGGGGAGTTACAGCCAGTTCCACTGGGCGCAGCAGCGCGACACCCCGCGGGACGTCCGGGTCTTCGTGTTCCCGGCGACCGGCGGGGAGCCGGGCGGCGCCGGTGAGCTCGGGGTGCCGGCCGCGGTCGGCGCGATCGCCAACGCCTGGGCCCGCGCCACCGGTTCCAAGCCCCGCAGCTTCCCCCTCGACTTCGACGTCGACTTCACCCCCTACCCGCGCTGACCGCTGGAGTACGCCGTGCCTTCGCACACCTTCATCGTCAACGGGCGCAGCGTCACCGTCGACGCGCCCGACAACCTGCCCCTGCTGTGGGTGCTCCGCGACATGCTCGGCGTCCACGGGCCGAAGTACGGCTGCGGGGTGGACGTCTGCAAGGCCTGCACGAGCCACCTCGACGGGGTGGACGTACGCCCCTGCGTGGTGCCCGTCTCCGCCTGCGCGGGTCGGACGGTGACCACCATCGAGGGGCTGGCGGACGGGGACGTGCTGCACCCCGTGCAGGAGGCCTGGCTCGAACAGGACGTCGCCCAGTGCGGGTTCTGTCAGCCCGGGCAGATCATGGCCGCCGTCGCCCTGCTGCGGCGGACGGCCGAGCCCACGGACGAGGACATCGACGCCATCGCCAACATCTGCCGCTGCGGAACGTACTTCCGCATCCGTGAGGCCATCCGCAGCGCCGCCGCCAGGATGTGAGGTACGGCCGGGGGCCGGCCCGTCGGGGCCGGCCCCCTCACGACGGGCCGCGTCGTGCCGTCGTCAGGTCAGCAGCTTCTGCTTGGCCTGCTGGAACTCGGCCTCGCTCAGGTCACCCTTGGCCTTGAGCTCGGACAGCCTCGCCAGTTCGTCCGTGGTGTTCTTGCCGGTGGTGCCGGCCGCGTCCCGGATGTAGGCGTTGAACGCCTGCTGCTGTTCCTGTGCGTGCTTGATCTCGCGCCTGCCCATGTTCCGGCCCCGGGCGATCACGTACACCAGGACGCCGAGGAACGGGATGAGGATCAGGAACAGCAACCAGGCCGCCTTCACCCAGCCGCTCATCTCGTGGTCGCGGAAGAGGTCCACGACGATGCGGAAGAGCAGGACGATCCACATCACCCAGAGGAAAATCCACATCACGGTCCAGAACGCGCCCAGCACCGGGTAGTCGTAGGCGAGATAGACGGATCCGTCCACGGCCGTCCTCCTTCCGTTCGGGCGACCGCTCGCGTCCGTTGCCCGAGGCGGTCGACGTGATCACCATCGCAGCGGCCCTTCAAGATCGCCACCGGAACGGACGTCCGGGCCGCTTCCCGGAAAACCGGTGCGAAATGGTCGATCATGCCGGAATGAGGCGTATCAATGCGAAACGCGTGCTGGTCGGTGAACCCCTCGACACCGCGCGCCTGGGTGAGACCCTCCTGCCGAAACGGCTCGCCCTGCCGATCTTCTGCAGCGACCCGCTCTCCTCCGTGGCCTACGCCACCGAGGAGATCTTGCTGATCCTCGCCCTCGGTGGAGTCGCGCTGCTCCACCTCACGTGGTACGCGGCCGCCGCCATCGTCTTCCTCCTCGTGGTCGTCATCGCCTCGTACCGGCAGACCTGCCACGCCTACCCGGGCGGCGGCGGCGCGTACGTCGTCAGCTCCGAGAACCTGGGTCCGACCGCGGCCCTGACCGCCGCCAGCGCCCTCCTCGTCGACTACGTGATGACCGTGGCCGTCTCCGTCGTCTCCGGGGTCGCCGCCATCACCTCGGCGATGCCCGCCCTCAACGACCACGAAGTCGGCCTGTCCGTGGCCTTCGTGGTCCTGCTGACCCTGATGAACCTGCGCGGCGTACGGGAGTCGGGGCGCGTCTTCGCCATCCCCACCTACGGCTTCGTCCTCGTCATCTACGTCATGTTCGCCTTCGCCGCCGTCCGCATCGCGACCGGGGACACCATCCGCGCCGAGTCGGCCGAGCTGCCCATCACCGCCACCGGCACCTACACCGGCCTCGCCCTGGTCTTCCTCGCGATGCGCGCCTTCGCCTCCGGCTGCACCGCCCTCACCGGGGTCGAGGCGATCAGCAACGGCGTACCCGCCTTCCAGAAGCCCAAGGCGAAGAACGCGGCCAACACCCTCGCGGTGATGGGCGTGCTGTCCGTGACGATGTTCGTCGGCATCACGGTGCTCGCGATGTCCTACAAGGTGCACGTCGCGGCCGACCCCACGGAACTGGGCCTGCCCCCCGGCACCCCGATGTCCACCGCCCTCGCCCAGATCGGCCGGGCCACCTTCGGCAGCTGGCACTTCCTCTTCTACCTGCTCCAGGCCGTCACCGCGGGCGTGCTGATCCTCGCCGCGAACACCGCCTTCAACGGCTTCCCGATGCTCGCCTCGATCCTGGCCAGGGACCGCTACGCACCCCGCCAGCTCTTCAACCGCGGCGACCGCCTCGTCTACTCCAACGGCGTCGTCCTGCTCGCCCTCGCCGCGATCGCCCTCATCGTCGCCTTCGACGCCGAACTGACCCGCCTCATCCAGCTGTACATCATCGGCGTCTTCGTCTCCTTCACCCTCTCCCAGTCCGGCATGGTCCGGCACTGGCGCAAGGAACTCGCCTCACCGGCGACCCCGAAGGAGGAGCGGATCCACATCCACCGCAGGCTCGCCATCAACGCGGTCGGCGCGGTGATGACCGCCGTGGTCCTGGTGATCGTCCTGCTCACCAAGTTCACCCACGGCGCCTGGCTCGTCGTCATCGCCATGCCCGCGCTGTTCCTGGGCATGAAGGGCGTGCGCCGCCACTACGACCAGGTGGCCCGACAGGTCGCCGTCGCCCCCGGAGTCAAACCGCGCCGGATGGCGCGCCACCACGTGGTCGTCCTCGTCGCGAACGTCCACGCCCCCACCCTCAAGGCCCTCGGCTACGCGCAGGGCCTGCGGCCCGACACCCTGACCGCGCTCTCCGTCGCCGCCGACGAGGAGGACGCGCAGCGGCTGCGCCGGGCCTGGGCGGAACACGACCCGGGCATGCCGCTGAAGGTGCTGCACTCCCCGTACCGCGACGTCGTCGGGCCGGTGCTGGCCCACCTGGAGGCGGAAGCGGCGGCCGAGGGCACGGACATGCTGTCGGTGGTCATCCCGGAGTACGTGGTCGGGCACTGGTGGGAGCAGCCCCTGCACAACCAGAACGCGCTGCGGCTCAAGGCCCGGCTGCTGTTCACCCCGGGGGTCGCGGTGATCGACGTGCCGTACCTGCTGGAGTCGGCCCGGCATGCCGGGCCGGAGGAACCGCGGCCGCCGGGGGCACCGGGGGATCCCCGGGACCCGAGCTCGCCGCAGGACCCGAGGCCGCCTCGGGAGCCGGCGGGGCCGGGGCGTTAGGTCGCTGGGTCACGGCGGCGTGCGCCAGCGCCAGCTCCACCACGTGCGCCGGGTCCGACAGGGCCCGCCCGGTGAGCTGCTCCAGGCGGCGCAGCCGGTTGGAGACCGTGTTGCGGTGGCAGTACAGCCGCTGCGCGGCGTACGTCGTCGAGCCCTGGCAGGTCAGCCAGGTGCCCAGGGTGGTCAACAGGATCCGGCAGTCCTCCGGGGGCAGGGCCAGCACCGGTCCCAGCACCACGCGGCGCAGCCGGGCGGCGAGTTCCGCGTCGGCCGCGACCAACGCCCCCGGCAGCCGCTCGTCCAGCAGGGCGGTGGCCGGACCGCCGGAGCGGGGCGCCGTGCGCAGGGCGAGCCCGGCCAGCCGGCGGGCCCCGGCCACCTCATGGGGGTCGGTCACCACCGGGCTCACCCCGGCGCGCACCGCGAGCGGGCCGAGGAGCTCGCGCAGCGACTCCAGCGGATGGTGACCCAGCTCCGCCAGGCCGGTCTCCCCGTCGGCGCGCAGCCGCCACAGGATGCGCGGGGTGGTGGCGGTGCCACCGACCCCGCCGGGTCTGCCGGCGGTCGGCACACCGGGTCCGCCGGGCTCGGCCGCGCCGTCGCCGAGCACGATCACGGCGAACCGGCCCCGCGCCGGCAGCCCGAGCCGGTCGGCGGCCTCCGCCGCCGTCCCCGTACCGTCGAGCAGGGCGTCGAGCAGGGCCGCGCGGCGCTCCCGCTCGCGCTCGCCACGCACCCCCTCGGCCCGGTGGTACCCCTCCGAAGCGGCGTCCGTCATCCGGTCGAGTACGTCCCACAGCGCGGGCGCCCCGGGCAGCAGCCGGGGCAGCGCGGCCCGGTCGTGCGCGGCCACCGCCTCGGTGAGGTTCTGCCACAGCACCCGGCCGCAGCCGCGGTAGACCCGGTGCAACGAGGCGAGCGGCACCCCCTGTTCGGCGCGCAGGGCGCCGACGGCCCGGGCGTCGGAGAGGTCCGGCGGCAACCCCCGCGCGCCACGGACCAGACCCTCGACGGCCTGGCGGAGGGTGTGGTGGATGCGCTCGCGCAGCTCGCCCCGCCCGAGCAGTGCGGCGTAGGCGGGGTCCTCGGTCAGGGTCCGGTCGGCGAGCCGGTCCGCCGCGACGGCGATCCGGCGGTCCAGGTCCTCACGTATCTCCTCGATGATCCGCTCCATGTCCGGCAGCGTGACACGGGGGAGGGGGCGGTGGGGAGGGGCCGGAGCCCGCAGGTCGGCTAGCGTGGGCTGAGCACTGCAGGTGCAGTGCTCACGAAGACCTGCCGCCCACACCCCGGGGACCCCATGCGCCAGAACCCGCAACGCCGCGCCGCGCTGCTCGACGCCGCGATCGAAGTGCTGGCCCGCGAGGGCTCGCGCGGCCTGACGCTGCGCGCCGTGGACGCGGAGGCCGGCGTCCCGACGGGCACCGCCTCCAACTACTTCGCCCACCGCGGCCAGTTGCTCGTACAGATCCTGCACCGCACCCGCGAACGGCTGGTCCCCGACCCGGCCGACCTGGCCGGGCCGCTCGACACCAAGGTGCTCCTGCGGCTGCTCCTGGAGCGGATGCGGCGCGAGCGCAGCGTGCACGTCGCGATGCTGGAGCTGCGGCTGGAGGGCACCCGTCGGCCCGAACTCCAGGCGGAGATCGTCGGCTTCCAGAAGCTGGAGCTGGCGGCGAACGTCACCTGGCACCTGGACGCGGGCCTGCCCGGGGACCGCGAGGGCGTGGTCCTGCTCTACCTCGCGATGCTGGGCCTGATCGTGGACGACCTGACCGCGCCGACGATGCTGGACGAGGCGGAGACGGACCGCCTCCTCGAGGTGATGGTGGAGCGTCTGCTCCCGGTGCGCCGGGCGGACTGACCATCGGCGCCATCCGGGGCCGTCACCAGGTCGCCGACGCGCGGGCACCGGCGTTCGTGCCGCGCACCCGGTAGCGGACCGGTCGCGGCGCGTGGCCCTTCGCGATCGAATGTGGCGGCCAATGAATACATGCTTGATCAGAAACGAACGGGTTCAGGCCAAGCTGTCACTCGGGACCGCGCATGTTCCAGCGGAAAATGCCAGAACGCCCTTTCGCACTGTGGAACTTGAGTAAGTTCCCTCCTGTCGCGCCGCACGACCGTGCACTCAGCACGTCCGGCCGGGAGGGGAGCCCGCGTGCCCGGGATCGACGAATGCCTGCTCGAAGCCATGGCCCTGCCTGGTGCGCGTGGGGCCGCGCTGGTCGACTGGAGCAGCGGACTGGCCCTCGGCACCGCCGGGGACTCGCCGGTGGGCGATCACGAGACCACCGCCGCCGAAACCGCCGAACTGGCCCGGGCGGCGGCCGAGTACGAGTCGTTCGCCCCCGCGGCCGGCATGCCGGAGGACACCGGTGGACCGGGCTCCGGCCCGCCCGTGGAAGACCTCATCGTCACCACCCGTACCGGATATCACGTCCTGCGCTTCGTCGAGACGAGCTTCGACAGCAGCGTATTCCTCCACCTGTGGCTCGACAGGACCGACGGCAATCTCGCCTTGGCACGGCTCAGGCTCCGCGCACTGGCCGAAGGACTGGTGCTCAGATGACCACCGCGGTATCCCCCCTGCTCACCCGACTCGCGGCCGAACGGGCCACCGGCGCCCTCCTGCGCGACCGGGGGACCCTCTTCCTGGAGGACGGCAGGATCGTGCACGCCGAGAGTCCCTCCACCCCCGGGCTCGACGTACTCCTCACCACGGGCGGCGGCCTCGCGCCCGAACGGTGGAACGAGGCCATCTCCGCGGCCGGCGCCCGCCGCCAGGTCGCCCGCTTCCTCGTGGACAGCGGTGGCATGGCGGGCGGAGAACTTGAGATATGTCACCTCGCCGCCATCTTCGACGCCGCGTTCTTCGCGCTCTCCCCGGGCAGCGGTCCCTCCCGGTTCCGGCGGGGCGCCACCCACTGGATCGGCTCCGTCCGCTCGGTGGCCGCCGCCGCCGTCGAACGCGAGACCCGGCGCCGCCGCGAACTGCTCGACGCCGTCTGGCCGTATCCGCTGCTGGACACCGCACCGGTCGTACCCCGGGCCGCGGCGCCCGGACAGACGGTCACCGCCCGCCAGCGCCTCCTCCTCCAACGGGCGGACGGCATACGGACCCCCGCGGACCTGGCGTGGGTACTGGGCCGGCCCGCCTTCCACACCCTGCTCGACGTACGAAGACTCGCTGCCGCGGGACTCGTCGAGACCCCCCACGAGGCGCCGGTCCCGGAACCTGCCCCGACCCTGCCCGACTGGATGACCCAGGCCCAATCCCCGGACGTGGCACTGCTCCGCCGGCTACGCGACGCACTGGAGGCAAGCCTGTGAGGCTCCCACTGCGGCCGGTCCTGCGCGCCGACCGCCCCGACCGAAGGCAGCCCGAAGGGAGGAAGGGCGACATGGGCCCGTCGATGGTGACCGCCGAGGCCGAGGCCGAGATACTCGCCGAGCTCCGTCGTCTGCGGGCCCGCGTCCCCCAGCTCACCGGAGCCCTCGCCGCCAGCTCCGACGGCCTGGTCCTGGCCCAGGACAGCGCCGCCACCGAGACCGAATCCGTCGCGGCCCTGACCGCGGCCGCGCTCGGTGTGGCCCAGCGGCTCAGCGACAGCACCGGCCAGGGCGCGTTCCGGGAACTCCTGGTCCGCGGTGAGCACGGGTACGTGGCCACGTACGCCGCCGGCGAGGCCGCCGTCCTCACCCTGATCGCCGAGACCCGCGTCAACGTCGGCCGCCTCCATCTGGAGGCCCGCCGGTCCAGCCTGCACATCACCGAACTCATAGAACTCAGCCTCGGCCGTCGGGGCCCCGCGGCGCCGTCCTCCGGCGCCCCCGGGCCGTGACCGGCGCGGACCGGGCCCCCCGCCTTCCCCCCAGCGGTAAACGAAAGCAAACGAGCGACCGGCACAGGTCGACGTGACAGAAGAAAGAGGAACAGTCATGGTCAATGTGGAGACCGCACTCAAGGAAGCCCTCACCACCATCGACGGCGCGCTCGGCGCGGCCCTCGTCGACTACGGCAGCGGCATGGCCCTCGGCACCGTCGGCGGCGGCAAGGACCTCGACCTCGCCGTCGCGGCCGCCGGCAACACCGACGTGGTGCGGGCCAAGGTGCGCACGATGGAGATGCTCGGCCTGAAGGACGAGATCGAGGACATCCTGATCACGCTCGGCGGTCAGTACCACCTCATCCGGCTGATGAAGGGGCGGAACTCGGAGGGCTTCTTCCTCTACCTCGCCCTGGACCGCGTGCGGGCCAATCTCGCGATGGCCCGACACCAGCTCAGGAAGATCGAGCTCGATCTGGAAGTCTGACGGCTGCCCGGGAGGGCCGCGACGTTGCGGAGGCGGGCGGTTGAATTCTTTGCCGTCCGCCCCGGCGGACACCGGGATATGTCCGGGATGGGCTGAATTTATCATCCCGTTACAGAGTAAGATGCTGTAATCGGCTGATCAACAACTCATCAACAGAGCAAAAAACGCTGGAGAACCCGCCACCCATGCCCCCGCGCCTGAGCATCGTCGTCCCCGTCTACAACGTCGAGCTCTATCTCGACGAGTGCCTCGAATCCATCGCCGCTCAGACGTTCGACGACTTCGAGGTCGTCCTCGTCGACGACGGGTCCACGGACTCCAGTGCGGCGATAGCCGAGGCCTTCGCGGCTCGCGACGCACGTTTCCGATTGGTCCTCCAGAAGAACGCGGGGCTCGGCGCCGCCCGCAACGTCGGAGCCCGGCACGCGTCGGAGGGCACCGAGTACCTTGCCTTCGTCGACAGTGACGACACCATGCCCCCGGACGCCTACCAGCGGATGGTCGACACCCTCGACGAGACCGGGTCGGACTTCGCGGCGGGCAACGTCGAGCGTTTCCGCTCCGTCGGCAAGCAGCAGTCCTGGGGCCACCGCGCCGCATTCGCGAAGGACCGGCTGAAGACCCACATCTCCAAGTTCCCGGCGCTGGTCACCGACCGCACCGCGTGGAACAAGGTCTACCGGCGCACCTTCTGGGACGCGCACGGCTTCCAGTACCCGGAAGGCATCCTCTACGAGGACGCGCCCGTCAGCATCCCCGCCCACTACTTCGCCACCAGCGTCGACGTCCTCAGTGACGTGGTCTACCACTGGCGGGTCCGCGAGACCGGCGAGCGCTCCATCACCCAGCGCTCCACCGACCCGGTGTCCGTCATCGACCGCGTGACCTCCGTCCGCCTGGTCCGCGAGGCGCTGCTCGGCAAGTCCGGCGAGAAGTACGCCCGCTACCTGCGCGACTACGACCACAACGTGCTGGCCGAGGAACTCCCCCTCATCTACAAGTACGTCGACGAGGGCGGCCCCGACTTCCGCGAGGCCTTCGTCAAGGAGGTCGGCGGCCTCGTCCGGGAGATCGGCACCGGCCCCTGGCACGACCTCACCGTGGCCGACCGCCTCAAGGCGTACCTGGCGCGCGAGGGTCGCGTCGAGGAGTTCATCGGCCTGCTGCACCACCAGCGGGACTACAGCTACAGCGTGCCCGTCAAGGGACTGGCCCGCCCGCAGGCCGACTACCCCTTCCTCCAGGCGCCCGTTCCGCCGAAGCTGCTCACGCTCGGCCCGCGCGAGCGCCGCGTGGTCAGCCGACTGGAGCACGCCTCCTGGGCCGACGGCAAGCTCCTGCTGCGCGGCTACGCGCTGCCCGGCCACCTGGGCGCCGAGAGCCGGCTGGGCTCCCGCAAGGTGCTGGTCTTCCGCGAGAGCGGCAAGCGCCGCCGCAACGTCGTCAGCACCCGCACCGTCGCCTCCCCGATGGCCTCCGTCAACGCCCCGCACCTGGCCCTGCGCCATGCCGACTGGGCCGGCTTCACCGCCGTCGTCGACCCCACGGTCTTCCAGTCGGGCGGCACCTGGCGTGACGGCATATGGTCCACCTCCATCGCCGTCACCGGGGCCGGAGGCCTCCACCGGGCCCGCCTCAAGGGGGGCGACCACGACAGCGGGCACACCCCGCCCGCACACTGGGTCACCCCCGACGTGCGCATCCTGCCGATCATCTCCCGCTCGCTGACCGTCCAGGTCGAGGTGGTCCGGGCCCGCGCCCTGGACGTACGCCTCCTCGACGACGCGACCCTGGAAGTGGCCGGTGAACTGGCCGCCGAGGTCGGCGCCGGTGCCACGCTGCACGCCGAGCACAAGGTCAGCGGTACGGTCCTCACCGTCCCGCTGACGACCCCCGAGGGCGGCGCGGCCCGTCCCGGCGGCCGGGTCCCCTTCACCGCGGCCATCGCGTTGGACCGGCTGAGCGCCGTACCGGCGCCCGAGCGGCTGCCCGGTGAATGGACCCCCGAGCCCTGGGCCCTGACCGTGGTCCGCGCCGACGGGACCAGCCACCCGCTGGCGCACGACGAGCGCGGCGGCTTCACCGCCCTGGTCGCCACGCTGCCCGGGGACACCGACGGACGCGCCGTGTTCGCCAAGCGCGCGGCGAGCGGCCACCTCATCCTCTCCGTCCAGGTCCCGCCGCCGCTGGTCGACTCCGTCACCACCAAGGACGGCGTCCTGACGCTGAGCGGCACCTTCCGGCTGCCCGCGTCCGCCGCCGACGAGCCCCACGAGCTGGTCCTGCACAACCACAACGGCGTGGAGTTCAGCTACCCCGTCACCCGTGACGGCGACCGGTTCGAGGCCTCCTTCGAACCGGTCCTGCCCGTGCCCTACGCGGGCCGCACCACCATTCCGCACGGCCGCTGGTGGCCGACGTTGCGTCCGGTCAGCGAGGGCGGCGTCACCGCCGGGCTCCTCGGCGTCGAGCGCGGCGCACCCGTCCAGCTGGTACCGCCCGCGCTGGGCTCCGGACCGCACGCGATCACCGTCGAAGGCCGCCGGATGCGCGTCGAGGCGCGCTTCCACGACCGCATGGCGCTCGTCGTCGACCAGCTGCTCAGCCCGCACGACCGCTCCCGCTACGCGCAGCGCATCGCCCGCGACGTGACCTACCCGGCGCAGCGGAACCTGCCGGTCAAGGACATGGTCGTCTACGACGTCTTCCAGGGGCACGGCGCCGGCGACGCGCCCCGCGCCATCCACGAGGAACTGGTGCGCCGCGGCGAGAAGTTGGAGCACGTCTGGCTGGTGCGTGACGGCCGTGTCGAGGTCCCGTCGACCGCGCGCGCCGTCCAGCACGAGAGCCTGGAGGCCTGGGACGTCCTGGCCCGCGCCCGCTACTACGTCGTCAACGACAGCGTCCCGAAGACCTTCCGGCGCCGTCCCGGCCAGACCGTCGTCCAGACCTGGCACGGAACCCCGCTGAAGAAGATCGGCTACGACTTCACCCACGACTACTACACCAGCCCGGACGTCCTGGAAGGCCTGCGGCACGACAGTGACCAGTGGTCGCTGCTCGCCTCCCCGAGCTCCTACGCCACCACCGTCCTCAAGCGCGCCCTCGGCTACGACGGCGAGATCATCGAGGTCGGCAGCCCCCGTACCGACGCCCTGGTGCGGCCCGACGCGGAGCGGGTGGCCGCCATTCGCAGCCGGCTCGGTCTGCCCGAGGGCAAGAAGGTCGTCCTCTACCTCCCCACCTGGCGCGAGAACCAGGAGAGTTGGAGCGGCGGCTACAAGCTCGACCTGCGGATCGACCTCGACGCGGCCCGGCGCGAGCTCGGTGAGGATCACGTCCTGCTCGTCCGCGGCCACTACCGGGTGGCGGAGCAGGTCCGTGACGGCGTCCGCGACGGGTTCGTCATCGACGTCGCGAACTGGCCCGACGCCGCGGACCTGCTGCTCGTCGCCGACGTGCTGATCTCGGACTACTCCTCCGCGATCTGCGACTACGCGCTCACGGACCGCCCGATCCTGCTCTTCGCCTACGACCTGGAGCACTACCGCGACACCCTGCGCGGCTTCACCTTCGACCTGGAGAAGAAGGCGCCGGGCCCGCTGCTCCGGGACTCCGCGAGCCTGATCGAGGCCATCCGGAACGCCGACGCGCTGGGCGCCGAGTACGCCTCCGCCCGCCAGGCCTTCCGTGACGAGTTCTGCGACCTGGACGACGGTCGGGCGACCGAGCAGGTCGTCGACCGCATGCTCGGGAAGTAACCCACAGGAGTGAACCGACAGACCGGCCCCGCGCCCACCGATGAGTTTCGGGCGCGGGGCCGGTCTGTTGGTGTGGGACGCGAGGTCCCACCCACTGCGACGGGAGGCAGTCATGGTCACCAAGGGTTTCACCACGTGCCTGTGGTTCGACGGCAGGGCAGAGGAGGCGGCCGACTTCTACCTGTCCGTCTTCAAGGACGGCAAGCTCGGCAGGATCGGCCGCTACACGGACGCGGGACCCGGCGCGGCCGGTGACGTGATGGTCGTCGAGTTCGAGATCAACGGACAGAAGTTCATCGGCCTCAACGGCGGCCCGCAGTTCACCTTCAGCGAGGCCGTCTCCTTCCAGATCCACTGCGCCGACCAGGGCGAGACGGACCACTACTGGGCCGAGCTGACCAAGGACGGCGGGGAGGAGGGCCCCTGCGGCTGGCTCAAGGACAGGTTCGGGGTGTCATGGCAGGTCACGCCGACCGAGGCCCTCGACCTGGTCTCCGACCCGGACCCGGAGCGGGCCGCGCGGGCCATGGAGGCCATGTACGGGATGAAGAAGCTCGACGTGGCCGAGATGCGCCGGGCCGCCGACGGCGGCTGACGGCGACCGGCGCAGCCTGCGAATGACGGCGCCCGGCGCTGCCCGTGGCCGATGGCGACCCGGGCTCCCCGCGGCGGACGGCGACCGCCGGCTCCGCCGCCCGCGGCCGGGGCCGCGCGGGCTCAGGAGCTCTCGGCGGCGATCCGGGTCAGCAGGGCCGGCAGCGCGGTGCCGATCGGCTCGCGGACGACCTCGTCGGCCAGCGCGTCGTACGGGGTCGCCTCCGCGTTCACGATGATCAACCGGGCACCGGCCTCGGCAGCCATTCCGGCCAGCGAGGCGGCGGGCTGGACCTGGAGGCTGGTGCCGACGGCGATGAAGACCTGGCTGCCCTTGGCCACGGCCACCGCCCGGCCGAGCACCTCCGGGTCGAGCCGCTGCCCGAACATGACGGTGGCCGTCTTCAGGATCCCGCCGCAGGCCGGACAGGCCGGGTCGGGCTCCCCGGCGGCCACCCGGGCCAGCACCTCGGACGTCTCCGACCGGGCGGCGCAGCCCGTGCACACCACCGACCGGGCCGTCCCGTGCAGTTCGAACACCTTGCGGGCGGGCATCCCGGCCGACTGGTGCAGCCCGTCGACGTTCTGCGTGATCACCCGGACCGGAGTGCCGCCGCGCTCCAGTTCCGCCACGGCCAGGTGCGCCGCGTTGGGCTGCGGGGCGGCGGCCCACACCTCGGCGCGCATCAGCCAGGACCGGCGGCGGATCTCCGGATCGGCCATGTAGGACGAGTACGTCACGAGCTTTTCGGCGTCGGGATCGCGTCGCCACAGCCCCTGCGGCCCCCGGTAGTCCGGAATACCGGAATCCGTGGACATTCCTGCCCCACTGAACACTGCGACGAGCGGCTTTCCCATGCGGCGACCCTACGCAGCGCCCACCCGCCGTCGCGACCCCATTTGGCGCAGCCCGTTCCCGCCAGGTGCGGCCGGGGCGCCACGCCGGCCCAGGACGTGATCCCGACCCCCGTCGGAGCGGGGCCGAGCCGATCCGATGACCTCGACCGCGCGGGCCGAGCCGTGGTGCGCCGGGCGGCCGGTTCCCGTTCCGGGTCCGGGCGGCTCTGGTACAACACCGGGCATGACGGGATTCGAGATCACCGGCGCCGGCGCCGCCGACATGGAACTGATGCGCTCCTGGGCCGATGCGGAGGGCTGGAACCCGGGGGACCACGACCGGTTCGCCTTCGCGGCCGCCGACCCGGAGGGCTTCCTCGTGGGGCGGCTCGACGGGGAGCCGGCGGCCTGCGTCTCGGCCGTCCGCTACGGCGCCGGCTTCGGCTTCATCGGCTTCTACATCACCCGCCCCGACCTGCGCGGCCAGGGCTACGGCATCCAGGTGTGGCGGGCCGCGACGGCCCGGCTCGCCGGGCGGCTGGTCGGGCTGGACGGAGTCGTCGAACAGCAGGACAACTACCGTGCGTCCGGCTTCCGTTCGGCGTGGACCAACATGCGCTACCAGGGGGTTCCGGGCGGCGGTGACGAGCCGGACGCGGGTGCCGGCGACGGAATCGGGATCATCGACGCGGCGGCCCTCCCCTTCGTCCGGCTCGCCGCCTACGACCGCCGCTTCTTCCCCGAGTCCCGCGACGCCTTCCTCTCGCTCTGGACGGGACTCCCCGGCCACACCGCCCGCGCCGCCGTGCGCGACGGGCGGATCGAGGGCCTCGGCGTGATCCGCCCGTGCGGTTCCGGCGCCCCCCGGATCGGACCGCTCTACGCCGAGACCCCCGAGGTGGCCGCCGCTCTGCTGCGGCGGCTCGCCGGGTACGCCCCGGACGGGGAGGTCGTCCTGGACGTACCCGACGCGAACCCGGCGGCAACCGCCCTGGCGGCCGGTCTGGGCCTGGCCCCGGTCTTCGAGACCGCCCGCATGTACACGGGCCCCGTACCGGAGCTCGACCTGGCCCACCTGTACGGGATCACCAGCCTCGAACTGGGCTGATGGCCGGGAGGGTGGGCCGGGCGGACGGGCCGGGCAGTCGGGTCGGGCAGTCGGGTCGGGGCGATGGTGGGGCCCCGTCGCCCCGGCCCGTACGGCCGGCCGGGCCTCAGATGCCGAACAGCACGCCGTTGCTGGCGCGCAGGCCGCACGGGTTGCCGAAGGTGTAGGTGTAGCTCAGCTTGCGGCCCTCCCACACCCCGACCGCGGTGACGGTCACCGGGTCCCACTCCCTGGTACACGCCGCGTCCGGCCGGGGCTCGGCGAGTGCGTCCAACACGGGTCCGTTCGCCCGCAGTTCGGCGCATGCGGCAGCCGGGTCGGGGTGCGTGCCGCCGGGCGTCGGCGAGCACGTCAGCGTCGCCGCGCGCAGCACCGTGCCGCTATCCACGTCCTCGCCGGCCGTCAGGCTGACCACGAGCGCGGACGGCGCGAACAGGCTCTGCGTCCCGGCCGGCGCCGCACCGGCGGCACCCGTTCCGGCGAGCGCGGTGACGGCGGTGAGCGCCATGGCGCCGGAGGCCAGCCCCAGACTCCTGGTGATGGACCGCATTTCGAACACTCCTCGGGTCGGCGTTTCGGATAACGGACGGGAGTCTTGCCCATCCGCGACCGGAACGCCCGTGCGTACCCCCATTTCTCGTCACTGATCGTAAGCGCATGTGTGCACTCCGCAGCGGTGGCGGCATGCGTGACCTGTGGGGGAGCGGCCCCGTGAATCGGCCGAACACCCACCCCGAAACCTTTCTTCTACGGGTTCCGGGGGCTCACCGGGTCGCACCGGTGCGCGGGGCGTAGAGGTCCAGGAGCCGGGTGCGGGTCTGCTGGAGCCGGACGGCGAGGACGCGTCCGACCCAGTGTCCGACGGCGGACCCGAAGGCCGGATCGGCGTCCATGAGCAGGCGCACGGTCGGTCCGTCGAACTCGTACGCCCGCACCGGGGTCATCGCCTCGGCGCTCAACTGCCAGACGTACGGCGGGAACAGCCAGGACCAGCCGACGAGTTCGCCGGGTCCGAGGCTCTCCACGGGAGCGGCTCGGTGACCCGGCATCGGTATCTCCAGGGTCACCGTGCCCGAGCGCACGATCCAGAAGGAATCGGCCCGACCGCCCTCGTCGAAGATCCGTGAACCCTCGGGGAAATTGACCTGCCGGGCGTGGGACATCAACCGTCCCCGGTACTCGGTGGACAGGACGGCGGCGATTCGAATAGGGGAAGGTGTGCTCACGACGGCCTCCGATCACGACCCCCCAGAGCCTTCTGCTCATCCCAGTGTCGCCGAAGCGGGCCGGGATGGCGCCGACGCGTCGTGGCGGATGTGCGCGGGCCCGCGGTGGCCGCCGCCCGCAGGGGCCGTGGACACCGCGGGCAGCGGGCCGTCACCGCTCGGCTACTCCTCCGCGGCGGCCTCCAGGCAGGCCAGCTCCATGGCGTCGAGCACCGCCTCGTGGCTGCGCCGGCTCAGCTCGGCGACGTTCTCGATCTGTGCCGTCGCCCAGGCGGCCAGGGTCATCGCCAGGACCCGCAGACCGTCGGTGCCGTGGTCGGCGAGGATCCCGTCCGCGACGATCATGGCGTCCTCCGGCACCTGCTCCGGTGGCTCCAGCCCGGCGAGGCCGCGCAGCATCGTGAGGGTGCGCCGGGAGATCTCCGGAGTCATCCTCGCCAGCCGCATGTCTTCTTCTTCGTCCATCCGCCCCGCCCTTCGGTGCCATGGCCCGTCCCCCGCATTGAGGGCACGTTAGAGGGGCGCGGCGCCGCACGGGGCTGTTTTCGGCGGGTGACCGTGTGCGAAGGGGTGGCCCGTGATTCGCGCGGTTGACGCGCCCCGCCGACCGCCGCCGACCGCCGCCGCGCGGGGCCGGCATGGGGCCCGGCCGGATCCGCCGCCGGGCCGTGCGTCCCCCGTGGCATGACCGCACCCGGGCGTGGAGGACGCCCGGGACGGCTCGCGGCTGAGGATTTTCGACCGGTTCTGCGCCTGATAGGTCAATTCTGATGACCGGCCCGCGGATTCGCCCTAAGGTGCGCCCGTACGTACGTCCGCTCGGCCGTCCCGCGGTCACGCGGGCGTACGGCCGTGCCCCGGGCACCCCGCGCGGCGCACGGGCAGTACCACGCGCGAAGAACTGGGGGGTTCATGCACAGATCCAGAGGGCCGGCGGCCGCTCTCGCCCTGTCCCTTGCCGGTACCGGGGCGCTCGTCGGCCTCGGGCTCGCCCCGCCGGCCGCGGCCGTCACCCCGCCCGTGGCCTTCACCGCCGACGCGCTGCCCACCTGGCAGCCCAACGGTGTGGTCTGGGCCCTCGCGGAGGCCGGCGGCACGGTCTTCGTCGGCGGCACCTTCTCCGCCGTACGCCCGCCCGCGGGCGCCGGGGGCAGCGAGAAACCGGTGGTGAACTTCGCGGCCCTCGACGCCGCGACCGGCGCCCCGACCGCCTGCAACCTGTCGTTCACGGTCGGTTCGGGAACCGCCACCGTCCGCGCGCTCACCGTCTCGCCGGACAAGAAGACCCTGTACGCGGGCGGCTACTTCGGCGCCGTCAACGGCACACCGGTCTCCAGCATGGCCGCGATCGACGTGGCGACCTGCACGGTGAAGCAGTCCTTCCGCCCCGCGTTCGCGGCCACGGTCCGCGCCATCGCCGTCACCGGCGACACGGTCTACGCGGGCGGCGACTTCCTCGCCGTCGCCGGCCAGTCCCGGCAGCGCTTCGCGGCCGTCGCCGCCGCCGACGGCGCCCTGCGCCCCTTCACGGCCAACGCCGACGAGCCGGGGCGCGCCGTCGAGGTCACCCCGGACGGCCGGAACGTCCTGCTGGGCGGGGACTTCTTCACCGTCAACGGGACGAACACGCACGCGCTGGCCGTCGTCGACGCCGACAGCGGCGCCCTGACCAAGTCCTACGCGGGTTTCATCGAGACCAACTCGGTGGTCAAGGACATCGCCACCGACGGGACGGGCTTCTACACCGCGAACGAGGGCACCGGCGGCGGTGTCTTCGACGGCCGCATCGCCCTCGACCTCGCGGGCTTCGGCCAGCGCTGGCGCGACACCTGCCTGGGCGCCACCCAGGCCGTGCTGCCGTACCAGGACGTGCTCTACAGCGCCTCGCACGCGCACGACTGCGCCAGCGTCGGGGAGTTCCCCGACGGTCAGCGCCACCACCTGCTGGCACAGCCGACCGCCGGTGTCGGCAAACTGGGTTGGGCCCCCGACACCAACGACGGCATCGGCGAGGGCATCGGCCCGCGCGTGATGACGGTCGGCTCCAAGGGCGGCGCGCAGTACCTGTGGGTCGGCGGTGAGTTCACCACCGTCAACGGGGCGGCGCAGCAGAGCCTGACGCGCTTCTCCTCCACCGGTGACACCGGCGCTCCGACGGTGCCCGTCGCGAGCGCCTCCGCCTTCGGACCGGGCGGGGTCCAGGTGCGCTGGCGCACCAGCCTCGACCTGGACGACAGCGCCCTGACCTACCGGATATACCGCAACGGTTCCGCGTCGCCGATCGCGACGGTGACCGCCGACTCGCTGTTCTTCCGGCGGCCGCAGGCCTCCTGGACGGACACCACCGCCCAGGCCGGCCAGTCGTACACCTACCGGGTCACCGCCACCGACGCGGCGGGCAACACCAGCGCCCTGTCGGCGACGGCGGCCGTCACGGTACCGACGTCGGCGCAGGCGTACCCGAGCCGGGTCCGCGCGGACGGCGCCCAGCTGTACTGGCGTTACGACGAATCGGCGGCGCCCTACGTCGCGGACTCCTCGGACGGCGGGAACCAGGCCGGAGTGCACCAGAACGGGCCGGCCCTGCGCCAGACGCCGGCCGCGGTGACCGGCGCGAGCACGGCGATCGGCTTCAACGGCACGAACGCCCACGTGTACGGCGACCAGCGGCAGTCGGTGGGCAGCGCCTACAGCGTGGAGACCTGGTTCAGGACGAACACCACCCGCGGCGGCAAGCTCGTCGGCTTCGGCAACCAGCAGGTCAACGGCAGCAACCGGTACGACAAGCACGTCTACATGACCAACGACGGCCGGCTGGTCTTCGGCGTGTACACGGGCGCCACCCGCACCATCACCACCCCCGGCGCCTACAACGACAACCAGTGGCACCACGTCGTCGCCACCCAGGGTCCGGGCGGCATGACCCTGTACGTCGACGGCGTCCGGCGCGGCACCCTCAACGTCACGACGCACGAGAACTTCTCGGGCTTCTGGCGCGTGGGCGGTGACGGGCTCGGCAACTGGCCGGACCGTCCCACCAGCGATCACTGGGCGGGTCAGCTGGACGAGACCGCCGTGTACCCGTCCGTCCTGAGCGCGGCGCAGGTGCAGAACCACCACGCTCTCGCCTCCGCCCCGGCGGACTCGGTGGTCCGCGTGACCGCCGCCGAGGACACGTACGCCAACGCGGGCGCCCCGGCCACTAACTACGGCGCCTCGGGCTCCCTCGCCGTCCGCGGGACCTCGGCGTACGCGAGCTACCTGCGCTTCGACCTGCCCGCCGCGCCCGCGGGCACGGTGCTGAAGTCGGCCACGCTCGGCGTGAAGACCAGCACCATGGCCGGCGCGGGCACCACGGACGCCGTCCAGGTCGTCCCGGTCACCGGGGCGTGGACGGAGGGCGGGACCACGTACAACAACCGTCCGACCCTCGGCTCCCCGGCGCTCGGCACCTTCGCAGGCATCCCGGACGGTTCGGCCGTGCACACCACCGGGCTGAACACGGCCGCGGTCGCGGGCGCGCTCGGCGGCGGTTACGGCCTGGCGCTGACCGCCTCCGGCAGCGACGCGCTGTGGTTGTGGTCGTCGGAGGCGGCGGCGAACGAAGGGACGCCGCAGCTGACGCTGACCTTCGGCACGCCGTAACCGGCCCGCGGTCACGGGAGGGGCGCGGACCGATCGGGTCCGCGCCCCTTGGCGTGCCGCTCACGTGGCGTGTTCCGCCGCTGGTCCCGCTCAGTGTGTCCCGTCCGGGTCGTGTCCCGTTCAGGCCCCGGGGCCGTGGTGGACGTGCGCCAGTACCTGGCGGAGCAGGTCGCCGACGTGCGCGTCGTGCAGTTCGTAGACCACGCTGCGACCGTCCCGGCGGCCCGTGACGAGGTCGAGGTGGCGCAGCAACCGCAGGTGGTTGGAGACGGTGGGCTGGCCGAGGCCGAGGTCGTCGGCCAGTTCGCCGACGGAGCAGGGCGCGTGCAGCAGGCGGGCCAGGATGCGGATCCTGGCGGGCGAGGCGAGGCCCTGCATGACCTCCGCGGCCGCGGCCGCGGCGGGCTCGGTGAGCAGGCGGGGCGCTGCGGCGGGGTCCATGGCCGGTTCCATGGTCGTCACCCTAGATCAGAAGATCAGGATGTGCACAGGTTCACATATTTAGAAGTCTTGATATATTGATGTCATGAAGAACGTCATGCGGAACGCCATGCGGAACCTCATTCAGCAGGCCGGAGAGCGCGCGGAGCTGGTCAGCGCCCTGCTCGCCCTCACCGTCTACCTCACCGGACTGACCCTCCAGCTGACCGGCAACGGCGGCGCCGCGTCCCTGGCCCTCTTCCTGGCCGCCTACGTCTTCGGCGGCCTCTTCACCCTCCGCGAAGCCGTCGCCACCCTGCGCCGGGGCCGGTTCCAGGTCGACTTCCTCATGCTCGTCGCCGCCGCCGGCGCCGCCGTGATCGGCCGCTGGGAGGAGGGCGCCGTGCTCCTCGTGCTGTTCAGCCTCGGCCACGCCCTGGAGGAGTACGCGATGGGCCGCGCCCGGCGCTCCATCGAGGCCCTCGGCGAACTCGCCCCCCGCACCGCCCTCGTCCGCCGCACCGGCGGGGAGCCCGTCGAGGTGCCGGTGGAGGAACTCGTCGTCGGCGACACCGTCCTGATCCGCCCGCACACCCGCGTCCCCGCCGACGGATTCGTCGCCGCGGGCCGGAGCAGCGTCGACCAGTCGCCCATCACCGGCGAGAGCGTCCCCGCCGACAAGGAGCCCGTTCCCGACCCGGCCGCCGCCCTCGCCGACCCGGCGGGCGTCGACGCGGCGGCCCGGGCCTACGCCGGCACCGTCAACGGCTCCGGCACCCTCGACGTGGTCGTGACCCGCCTCCACCAGGACAACACCCTGGCCCGCGTGGTGCGCATGGTCCAGGACGCCGAGGAGCGCACCTCACCCACCCAGCGCTTCACCGACCGCTTCCAGCGGGTGTTCGTCCCCGGCGTCCTCGTCCTCGTCGCCGGCCTGTCTGCCTACGGCGCCCTCAGCGGCGAGCCCTTCGCCGACACCCTCTACCGGGCCATGGCCGTCCTCGTCGCCGCCAGCCCCTGCGCGCTCGCCATCGCCACCCCCGCCGCCGTGCTCAGCGCCGTCGGCCGGGCGGCGCGCGGCGGAGTCCTCGTCAAGGGCGGGGCCCCGCTGGAGGAGTTCGGCCGGCTGCGCACCATCGCCTTCGACAAGACCGGCACCCTCACCGAGGGCCGCCCCCGCCTCACCGAGGTCGAGACCGCCGACGGCGCCTCCCGCGAGGACCTCCTGCACACCGCCGTCGCCGCCCAGCGCCTCAGCGACCACCCGCTCGCCCAGGCCGTCGTCCGCGACGCCCCCGCCCTCCTGACGGGCGCCGGCCCGGCACCCGCCGAGGCCGTCAACCTGCGCGCCGTCATCGGCCGCGGCGTCAGCGCCGAGGTCGACGGCGAGACCGTCCACATCGGCAGCCTCTCCTACGCCGACACCCTCCCGGGCGTCCCCGTACCCGCCGCCCTGCGCGCACGCACGGAGGCACTCTCCAGCACCGGCCGCACCACCATGGTCGTCCGCCGCGGGGACCGCTGGCTCGGCACCCTCGGCCTGATGGACGCGCCCCGCGCCGAGGCCGCCGCGACGGTGGCGGCCCTGCGCGCCCTCGGCGTCACCCGCACCGTGATGCTCTCCGGCGACGACCAGCGGGTCGCCGACGCCGTCGGCCGGACCCTCGGCATGGACGAGGTCCGCGGCGGCCTGATGCCGCAGGACAAGGTCACCGAGGTGACCCGGCTGCGCCGCACGGCCCGTACGGCCATGATCGGCGACGGGGTGAACGACGCCCCCGCGATGGCCGGTGCCACCGTGGGCGTGGCCATGGGAGCCGCCGGCTCGGCGGTGGCCCTGGAGACAGCGGACATCGCCCTGATGTCCGACGACCTGCGCCGGCTGCCGTTCATCACCGGACTCAGTCGCCGCGCCGCCCGCGTGATCCGGCAGAACCTGTGGCTGAGCCTCGGCATCGTGGCCGTGCTCGTACCGGCCACCGCCCTGGGCATGGGCATCGGCCCCGCCGTCCTCGTCCACGAGGGTTCCACGCTCGTCGTCGTCGCCAACGCCCTACGACTGCTGCGCCACCGCGACGAGGCCTGACGGCGCGGCGACCGGGGGGTGGGCCGAGGGCGAGGGGCGGCCGTGGGTCAGCGGGGTGGTTCGACCTCCAGGAAGCGTCGGCCGCGCGGCCCCCGGTACAGCAGGCACTCCCACCCGTGCCGTTCCAGTTCCGCCGCGCAGGCCGTCAGGCGCTCCCGTTCCTCCTCGGCGGCGCCCGAACCCGGCGGACCGGGCCAGGTCACCGTCACCGTCGTCGGGGCGGAGGTCGGGCCGCCCGCGCCGGCGCCACTGCCGACCGGACCATCGGCGACCCGGTATCCCGTTCGGCTGCGCCGGCCCTCGGCGTCCACTGCCGACGGCGGGAAACCCGCAGCCTCCAACACCAGGGCCACCGCCCGCGGCGCGGCCCGCAGCTCCCACGGGGCGGGGGAGTCCGCGCCGTCGCCCAGCAGGCGGCGGATCTGCAACAGCCCTTCGTACGCGGTGCGCAGCTCGCCCGCCCGCGCCCGTGGATCCGTCGGCGGACCGTCGCCGTCCGCCGGTTCGAAGCCCTCCCCGTGCGGACCGGCCATCGCGCACCCCTCTCCACCCACGTCCGAATGAGTACCTCACGCGCAACGGCCTGAGTATCCGCCCCGATTCCCCGGAGCGCCGCCGTTGATGGAATGACGGCATGACCTCAGCACTCCCTTCGGACGCCGTGACCACCGTGTGGCGTCCCCGCATGCGGCACGTGACCACCGCCGGCTCGGCGCTCGCCGTGGCGTTGGTGCCGCTCGTGGTGGGCGTGCTCGTCGCCAAGGGCGTCGCCGCCGATCCGCACGCCCCGGTCAACGCCCTGATCAGCGGCGGCGGCCAGCGCGCGGGGCTGCCGGTCACCGAGTGGCGGCGGCGCGGGCACGGGGCGCTGCGCCGGCTGCGGACCGCCCGCGAGGGAACGGCCCGGCGCTGCGCGTCCGTCCGCGACCGCCGCCGTCCCGTCAGGAGGCCAGCGGTTCCTGCAGCTCGGTGACCCACTGCTCCGGATCGTCCGGGCAGGCCAGGGTCAGCTCGCGGGCGTAACCGGCCGAGCGGTGGCCGTGCGCGTCGATCCACCGCGCCAGGACCTGCGCGGTCGGCAGTACGCCGTCCATCGGACCCCGGTGCACGACCGTCGCCGCCCGCTCGACCCCGGGCAGCTCCACGATCAGCACCCCGGCCCCGAGGTGTTCGCGGCGGACGCCCGCCGCGACGGGCAGCCCGGCGTGCACCAGGACGGTGCCGGGCTCGGCGTCCGGAGCGTCCTCGTAGCGGGCCAGACCCGGCCCCGTCGGGGCGACTCCGGCGCTCTCCAGGCGGCGGCACAGTTCCTCGTACAGGGGGCCGATCACCGGCCCGATGTCCTGGGGGGCGTAGCTCGCCGCGACCCCGGTCAGTTCGGCCAGCCGGACGGGCGGCAGGCTCTTGACGACGATTTCGTCCGTGGGCATCGTTCCCTCGCTCTCGATGGTCCGGAGCCTCGTCCCGACCCGGTTCAGACGGGCGGTCGCCTCGGCCACGGCGCTCTCCAGCTCCGCCCGGCGCAGTCGCAGCATGCCGCGCAACTGCTCCGGGGTCACCTTCTCGTCGAGGACCGCTCCCACCTGTTCCAGGGTGAAGCCGAGGTCCTTGAGCGCGATGACGCGGTTGAGGCGGGCCAGCTGGCCCGCTTCGTAGAAGCGGTAGCCGCTGGACGGGTCGACACGTGCCGGGCGCAGCAGTCCGAGGGCGTCGTAGTGACGCAGCATGCGGACCGATACCCGGCCGTGCTTGGCGAAGTCTCCGATGGTGAACATGACGCCTCCACTGCACGGCCTGACACGGTGTGAGGGTCAAGTCTGCGGGGCGGGCGCGCCGGCGGGTGCGGTGGGGCGGGCGTCGCGGGGGGTGCGGTCAGTGGCCGTACTGGCGGACGCACAGGTCGACGACCGACGGAGGGACGGCGCCCTCCGCGGCCGCGCACAGTTCCTCGCCCCGGGGCAGCCGCGGCGCCGCGGGGCGGGGCGCGCGCGGCGGTGTGGGCTTCGCCGGCCGCACGCGCCGGGGCGTGGCCGGCTTCGCGTGCCGGCGGGCGGGCGGGTCCGCCTTGCGGGCGCGGGGGGTGGCCGCCGGGGCGTCGCGGGTGTCGTCGCGCACGTCGTCCGGCGCGTCCCGCTGCTGCCGGTCGTCCGGCCCGGTGCCGGAGGGCGGGGTATCGGACTCCGCGTCGGGCAGCACGCTCAGGGGGAGGGGCGGTTCGGCCGGCCCGTCGTCGGAGAGCCTCCCCTCGGCGGCGTCCTGGCGACCGAGCGGCGGCGTGGAGCCGCGTACGGGGTCGGCGGCGCCGGACTCCGGGCCGACGGAGACGCAGCCGGCGCTCGCGAGGAGGGCCAGCAGGGAGAGGGGCAGGGCGGCCCGGCGTAACTGCATCCGACCACCATGCCGTAGTCGGCGGCCCGCCGGAGCCGAACCTCACGCGTCCGGGTGAGCCCGGGGCGGAGGGGTTCCGGCGAGGGGTCGTTGCCGAATCGATTCCGCACAGGGTGACCCGAGCCGGTGGTGGTCGTCGCAGAATGAGCCCGAACGCGAGCGGTACGGCAGGGCAGTGCGGGTGACGGGGGAGGCGCGACCTCCGGCGCCCGGTGCCGCCGTGCCGCGTTCACCCCGCCGGACCGCCCACCCGTACGGAGCCCCGCACATGCCCTTCGCCGCCGCCGCGCCCAACAGCCCCGACCCGGAGCCCGATTCCGGGCCCGACCCCGATACCGCCGGCGGGCCCGGTCCCGATTCGGGCCTTGCCCCCGACGCCGACCTCGGCCCGGCTCCTGGCCTCGACGTCGGCCCCGACCCGGCACCCGGCCCCGACTCTGCTCCGGCCCCCGGCCCTGCCCCGGCACCGGTCGAGCCGGATTCCGGGGCCGGGGCGGTGAAGGGGTGGGCGGCCGTGGCGGCCGTGTCCCTGGGGATCTTCGGGCTGATCACCTCCGAGTTGTTGCCCGTCGGCCTCCTCACGCCGGTCGGGGACTCGCTCGGGGTGTCCGACGGGACAGCCGGACTGATGGTCACCGTCCCCGGCCTCGTCGCCGGCTTCTGCGCCCCGCTCGTCACCGTCGGCGCCGCCCGCGTCGACCGGCGTCACGTGCTGTGCGTGCTCATCGCCCTGATGGCCGTCGCCAACCTGGTCGCCGCCGTCGCGCCGAGCTTCGCCGTGGTCCTGGCCGCCCGGGTCCTCGTCGGCATCAGCGTCGGCGGATTCTGGGCCGTGGCGGGCGGACTCGCCGTCCGGCTGGTTCCCGCCCGCCACGTCGGCCGGGCCATGGCTGTGATCTTCGGCGGCGTCCCGACCGCTTCGGTGCTCGGCGTGCCCGCGGGGACCCTGCTCGGCGAACTCGGCGGCTGGCGCACGGCCTTCGCCGCCATCGGCGCCCTCGGCGTCGTCACCCTGGCCGCCCTGCTCCTCCTGCTGCCCGCGCTGCCCCCGACCCGGCCCGTCGCCCTGGCCGAACTGCCCTTCCTGCTCCGCCGCAACCGCGGCGTCCGCGCCGGGGTCATCGTCACCTTCCTGTTGGTCACCGGCCAGTTCGCCGCCTACACGTTCGTCACCCCGGTGCTGCGGGACGTCTCCGGCGTCGCGCCGGGATCCGTCAGTACCCTGCTCCTGGGCTACGGAGTCGCCGGGGTCGCCGGGAACTTCCTGGCCGGGCCGCGCGACGCGCGTCGTACGCTGCTCGCCGTCAGCGCCGGCCTGACCGTCGTCCTCACGCTGATCGCCCTGCTGCCCGGTGCCGCCGCCGGAACCGCCCTGTTGCTCGTCTGGGGCCTCGTGTACGGCGGGGTCTCCGTGAGTCTCCAGGGCTGGATGCTCAAGGCCGCGCCGCAGGCGTCCGAGGCGGCCTCCTCCTTGATGGTCGCCATGTTCAACTTCGCCATCGCCGCGGGCGCGCTCGCCGGCGGCTTCGCGGTGGACGGCGTCTCCGTCGCCGCCGCGCCGCTGACGGGAGCCGCCCTCATGCTGCTCGCGGCGCTGACCGTCGCCGGTGCCCTCCGCCACCCGGCGGCCCCCGTGGCCGAGGTCCCCGACCACCGGCTCGGCGCAGCGGCCGATCCGGTGCGCGAGCGGCCCGGGAAGGAGTCGCCGGCCGACCGTTGACGAACCCCGCCGACAGGCAACTGGGCGTCCGGGCGGTGGAATCGGGACGCCGACGGCAGGTGTCGGAGTCGGGTCCGTCCCCCACACAACGGATGAATCGGGTGGATCGGGCATCCGGCTTGACCGGAGCGGTCCCGGAGGGAAAGAGTCCGATCAAGAACCGCCGTAAGGGCTGCCCTCGGAGATACCCCAGATGTCGATATCCGTCCGTTCCACGCTCACCTCCACCCTCCTCGGCGGCTCCCTCGTCCTCGCTCCGACCGGCGCGCGGGCGGCCACCCCCCTGGACGGGGCCGGCCGGGCGGTCCGGTCGGGTGCCCAGTGCCCCGACGTGCTCGGGGTAGCCCGCCTCCACGCCGAGTTCATCGAGGACGACGCCCGGCACGCCCCCGGCGCTGACGGCGCCGTCGAACCGAACGCGGGCCCCTCGGCCACCGAGTTCACGGCTCTGCGGGAGGCCTCGGCGGCTCTGGCCGGGGTGCGCGCGGACGAGGTCGGCCCGAGTCCGCGCGGTGGACACCTGTGGCTGATCGGAACGGACGCGCGGTACAACGCGTTCTCGGTCCCGGCGGCCGAGTTGGAGAAGTCCCGGAAGGTGCATCTCGACGTCCCGGAGGGCGCGGTCACGGTGGTCAACGTCACCGGAGCGACGTACGACCAGGGCGCGACGCGCGTCGGCGGATTCCTCTTCCTGGACGAGAACGCCGACGCGGCCGAAGGCGCGAGAGCCGAGGCCGACGGCGGAGCGGACTCGTTCCGGTCGAGGCTGCTCTGGAACTTCCCCGCGGCCACGAAGATCGTCAAGCGGGGTGCCAACTCCTGGCCCGGTACCGTCCTGGCACCCCACGCCGCCGTCGACCTCGGCGAGGGCGGGCCGCTCGAAGGCGGTGTCATCGCCCGCTCGCTCAGCGGCCAAGGCTCCGCCGGGACGCGCCACCACCCCTTCACGGGCTGCCTGCCCACGGCCCCGGGCCCCACCGGCGACGCCGGCGGATCCCGCACCCGGGCGGAATCCGGCCCGCCGCGCCCGCCGACTCCCGTGTCCAGCGCCGCGCCGACTTCCGGTCCCACCGCCGCTCCGACTCCCGTGTCCAGCGCCGTGCCGACTCCCGGTCCCACCGCCGGGTCGAGCACCTCCGTCGCACCGACGGGCCCCGGGCCCGCCGCGCCGACCGCCTCCCGGGATCGGGGGCCCTCCGCGGTGCCGGCAACCGGGGCCGCCGGCCCGGGCGGGCCCGACGGCGGTCTCGCGCTGACCGGCGCGGGCAAGGCGGTCCCCCTCGCCATCGGCGGGGCCGCGGTACTGGCCGCCGGTGCGGCCATGGTCCTCGTCGCCCGGCGGCGCAGGGCCTGACAGGCCGGACGGGGGTCGGTACCGCACCGCCGCGCCGACCCCCGTCCTCCTTCTCCTCCCTTCCCCCGCTGCCGGGGCAACCGCCCGGGCAACGCCCCGGCGGGCCCCCGTCGGCCCGTCGGCAAGACGCCCCCCAGTCCGGAGACCAGCGTGTCGCACCACACCGAGGAGAGCGGGACCGTTCCCGACGACCGCCTCCTCGTACGCCCGTACGTCACCCCGCCCGCGCACCCCGCCCCCTTCACGACCCCCGCCTGGCCGCTCGGCCCGTCGGCGGTCGCGGTACGGGCGCCGGCCCCGGCGGCGGGCGCCCCGGCGGCTCCCGCGTCCCCCCTCGAGGGGCGGCGCGGGAGCCGCCGGCCGCTGGTGGTGCTCGCGTTGCTCGCGCTCGCCGCCGCGGGCACCCTCGTCGTGCTGCTCCGTTCCCCCGAACCGGAGCCCGCACGGGCCGTCCCGCCGCCGGAGCTGTCCGTACCCGTACTGCCGGCCCGCAGCCCGGGCACCGACGACACCACCGATCCGCACACCCCCGCCGGGACCGCTCCTTCCCGATCCGCGTCCGGAACCCCCACCCCCGCCACCACCCCGGTCGGATCCCCGACGCCGACGCCGACGCCGCCCGCGCCGACGCCCACCCCGACCCCTACGACGCCCCCGACGCCGCCCGCCCCGGCGGCGAAGCCGTCGCCCGCGACCTCCGGCACTCTGCGCCCGGGCGACCGGGGGGGCGACGTGCGGCACCTTCAGGAACGGCTCCACGGGCAGGGGTTCACGTACGTCTCGACGACCGGCGTCTACGACGCGCAGACCGAACGCGGCGTGGCCCAGTTGCAGCGGGACCGCAGCATCAAGGGCGACCCGTACGGTGTCTACGGCCCGGCGACCCGCGCGGCCTTCGGCTGACCGCCGCCGGCCGGTCCTACGCGGCCGGTGCGGTCGCCCCGGTGCCGCACAGGGCTTGGCGGTGCAGCGCCGACAGGGGGGCCGGTGGGGCGGGGGAGCGGCCGGGGACCGGGGCTCAGTCGGTCAGGGCGCGGCGCAGGACGGCGCCGAGTTCGGCGTTCTGCCGCTGGGAGACGTCGGCGGACAGGATCGCCTGCGAGCCGTGGAAGGTGCCGGGCCACTGGTGGACCTCCACCGACACGCCCGCCTGGAGCAGGCGCAGCGCGTGGGTGAGGCCCTCGTCCCGGTCCGGGTCGACGCCGAGGTCGGCCGCGTGCTCGACGGCCCAGGACAGTACCGCGCAGGCGTCGTCCAGGGCGGCCGGGAAGGGGTGTTCGGGGGCGAGCGGTAGTCGACCGAGATCACGACGGCCCCGGAGCCGGCGGCGATCCGACCGGCCCACGGGTGCTCGGTGTCCAGGTCGCCCAGGAGGAATCCGCCGCCGTGCATCCGGACGACGGCGCCCCGGGCCCGGCGCGGGCGGTGGATCCGCACCCGCACCGGCGGATCGGCGGGCACCGTACGGTCCTCGACGTCCATGTCCGCGAGGTCCGCCGCGGGTACGGCCGCGGCCGGTTCGGCGAAGTTCTTGCGCGCGGCCACCGGATCGGTGAGGTCGGTGCGCGGGAACAGCGGTAGGAACGCTTCGAGTTCGGGGTCCATGGCGACCATCCTCACGGGGCCGCCGGCCCCGCGTCGCCCGCCGTCCGTCGGGCATCGGCCGCCGCGCACGCGCCGAACGGCGCCCGCTCGCCGGGAGCACCCCGGCGCGGTCGCCGGCGCCGGCGCGGTGGGCGCCGGCCGCGCGGCGACGCGGTGGTCATTGCTGGGCGATGAGGCCCGGCAGGTCGCGCATGTCGTCGAAGACGACGGTGCCGGGGCCCTCGAGCTGCTCGGCCCGGGTCAGCCCGCCGGCGTAGCCGAAGGAGCGCATGCCCGCGGCGCGGGCCGCGAGGACACCCGGCCGACTGTCCTCGACGACCACGCACGCGGCGGGGTCGACGCCCATCCGCTGCGCCGCGTACAGGAACAGGTCCGGGGCCGGCTTGCCGCGGGACACCTCGGAGGCGCTGTGGATGCGGCCGGCGAACCGGTCGTGGAGGCCGGTGCGGCCCAGGGTGTGGCGCATCTTCTCGTGGGACCCGCTGGAGGCGACGCACATCGGCAGGGTGATCGCGTCGAGCGCCTCGGGCAACCCCTCGACGGGGGCCAACGCCGTGTCCACGGCCTCCCGGTGGAGCTGCTCGAACCGGTCCCACCACAGGGTGGACGTCTCCTCGCCGAGCCGTGCGGCGACCTGCTCGCGGATGGAGACGCCGGAACGGCCGATGAACCGGTCGATGACCTCTTCCTCGGTCAGCGGCCAACCGAGTTCCGCTCCCAGAGCGACCTGGACGCGTACGGCGATGCGTTCGCTGTCGACCAGCACTCCGTCGCAGTCGAATATCACGAGTTCAATGGGCTTGATCATCCCCGCAGCATAGGGCTGCCCGATCACTCGTGGTCGGGCCCCTGGGCTCCGACCACCGGTCATCTGCCGCCGGCCACCCGCAGGACGGCGCCCGTCGTGTACGAGGCGTCCTCGGACAGCAGCCAGGCGATGGCCCCGGCGATCTCGTCGGGCCGGCCGGCCCGGCCCAGCGGGATGTCGGCGGCGGCTCTGGCGGGCCGGTCGGGGTCGCCCATCGTCGCGTGCATGTCGGTCTCGATGATGCCCGGCGACACCGCGTTGACCCGGATCCGATCCGGGCCGAGTTCCTTGGACAGGCCGATGGTGAGGGTGTCGACGGCGGCCTTGGTGGCCGCGTAGTGGACGTAGTCGCCGGGCCCGCCCAGGGTCGCCGCCGCCGAGGACACGTTGACGATGGAGCCGCCCCCGCCGTTCGCCATGTCCCGTGCGGCCCGGCGGCAGCAGAGCAGGTATCCGAGGAGGTTCACCTCCACCACGCGCCGCAGGTCCTCCGTCCGGGTGTCCACGAGACGGCCCAGGGGCCCGGTCACCCCGGCGTTGTTCACCAGGCCCGTGACCGAACCCAGTTCGGCGCCCGCGATGTCGAAGAGCCGTTCCACGGCGCACTCCTCGGATACGTCCCCGCGCACCGTCACGCACCGTGCTCCCGCCGCCCGTACGCGCTCGGCCGTGGCCTGCGCGGCGGCCTCGTCGCGGGCGTACCCGAGCACCAGATCGTGGCCTGCGCCCGCGAGCCGCAGACAGGTCGCCGCACCGATGCCTCGGCTGCCTCCGGTGACGACCGTGACGGGACGACGTGTCATGCGAACCTCCTGTGCGAGCCGTGCGGAGCCGCGAGCCCCGGGGGCGCGCAGGCTAACACCCGGATATCCGCTGGACCAGCGGAAATGGTGGCGCGGAGAGTGGTGCGGCGGGAGGGAAGAGCGCGTCCCGACCCGATGTCACCGACCGACCTGCCCGCTCCCGCCCTGCCCATCCCCATGCCCATGCCCCGCCCAGATCCGGAACCGAGGAGCCGCTCCATGTCCACCTTGCGCGTCACCGTCGAAGAGCTGACCGTCCACGACCACCCGAACGCCGATGCGCTGGAACTCGCCCAAGTGGGCCTCTACCGTGCGGTCGTCGCCAAGGGCGCCTACCGGACCGGCGACTTCGCCCTGTACATACCCGAACAATCGGTGTTGCCCGCCGAGTTGATCGAGGAGTTGGGCCTGACCGGGCGGCTCGCCGGGAGCTCCGCCGACCGGGTCAAGGCGGTCCGGTTGCGGGGCGAACTCTCGCAGGGGCTGGTGTGCCGCCCCCGCGCGCTGGACGGCGTGGACCTCGACGCGGCCGCGAAGGAAGGCACCGACTTCGCCGAGCTGTTGGGCGTCGTCAAGTGGTCGCCGCCCGTGCCCACGACGATGGACGGTGACGTGGACGCGGCGCCCGACCTGCTCCCGTGGGTGGACATCGAGAACCTCCAGCGCTACCCGCAGATCTTCGAGCCGGGCGAGACCGTGGTCCTGACCGAGAAACTCCACGGCACGGCCTGCCTGTTGACCTACGTGGTCGAGGGGGAGCGGGTCATCGTGTCCTCCAAGGGCTTCGGCTCGAAGGGGCTCGCGTTGAAGGAGGACGGGCGCAACCTGTACTGGCGCGCCGTACGTGGTCACGACGTGCCGGAGGTCGCGGCCCGGCTGGCCGAGCGGCTCGGGGCGACCCGGGTCGGCGTCTTCGCGGAGGTCTACGGCACCGGCGTGCAGGACCTGCCGTACGGGGCCCGGGCCAACGCCGCCGACGCGCCGCCCGGCTACGCCGTTTACGACGTGTCGGCGGAGATCGACGGGCAGGTGCGCTGGCTGGATCCGGCGCAGGTGCTGGAGGAGGGCGAACTGCCTCTGGTCCCCAGGCTCTTCGAAGGGCCCTACGCCCCGGAGACCGTGCTGGAGCTGGCCTCCGGCCGGGAGACCGTCTCGGGTCGGAACCTGCACCTGCGCGAGGGCGTCGTCATCCGCCCCGTACCGGAGCGCTACAGCCCGGTGGTCGGCGGCAGGGCCATCGCGAAGGTGATCAGCCCCGGCTACCTGACCCGCAAGGGCGGTACGGAGTTCGAGTGAGGAGGTCGGCGCCCCCGGCGGCCGGTCGCAAGTGGTTTCCGGGACGGGGACCCACGGAGCGACCGGTTCCGGCCAACCTCCGGGGTCGGGCGGCCCGGCGGCACGGCGGGGCCCGGATGTGATCAGCGGCAGCGCCAAGGGGGTCGTCGCGGCGAGGTCGGCCAGATCCCGCTGCTCCGGCCGGCGGCCTGCGCTGTACTCACTCCTCCAGTTCCCGCGACCGCGCAACCGCCCCTCCACACCACCGTGGACCCGGGCTTCCCCGGCATGCGCGCGGTCGCCCGAACCGGGCTCCACTGCACGCCAGTTGAAGGAGATCGGGCATGTCCGAGCAGCAGGCCGCGAAAGAGAAGTCCGCCGTACCACCCCAGCCGGTACCACCCCGACCGGTCCCACCCGTCGCCGTGCCCCCGGCGCCCGCGCCCCAGGGCTCCGCGCCCGCCGCCGTCGCCTCCGCCCCCGCCCCGCCGGAGTTCACGTACACCTGGGGCCGGCACAGCGGCACCATGGAGGCCCTGTCGCTCGGGCAGATGGCCCGCCGCGTCCCCTCGGCCCTGCGGCAGACCGCGCGGCTCGCGCTCGCCGTCAACCGCACCGCCTTCCACGTCCTCGTCGTCGCCCAGGTCCTCGGCGGGATCTGCACGGCGGCGGCCCTCGCCGCGATCTCCCGGGCGATGGTCCCGCTCCTCGCCGGCGACGGCGTTCAGGAACGGATCGCCACCGCCGCCCGACCGCTGGCACTCGCCGCCGCGATGACCGCGCTCGGCGCCCTGGCCTCGATCACCGCGGGCAGCGCGGCCCGTCGTCTCAACCCCGGCATGGCCACCCTCGCCGACCTCGCCATGGTCGACGCCCACATGGACGTCGAACTCGCCGCCTACGACGCCCCCGACTTCACCGAGCGCTCCGAGGCCGCCGAGACCGGCTCCGCCCGCTCCGCCATGCTGCTCCAGGACGCGCTCGGCTTCACCGGGGGCCTGATCGACATGCTCGCCGTCGCGTCCGTCCTGGCCGTCGTCCATCCCGTGCTGCTGCCGCTGCTGCTGCTGTCCGTGGTGCCCCGCGGCCTCGGCTCGGTGCACGCCGCCCGCCTCGACTACCGCCTCCACAACCAGACCATCGCCTCCCGCAACATCAAGCACATGATGCGCTGGCACCTGACCACCCCGAAGCTCGCCGACGAGCTGCGCGGCAACGGCATGCGGCCGTACGCCCACCACTGGTACGCGGCCGTCTGCGAACGCATCGACTCCAGGATGGTCGCCTCCGCTCCCCAGTACCTCACCGTGTACCTGGCCGCCGCCGCCGCGTCCGGGGTGTTCGTCGTCGCGACGTACGGGGCCCTCGCCGGGCTCGTCGTCGGCGGGTACATGGCGATCGCGGCGGCCGGCACGGCGATCGTCGCCATGCGCACCTCCACCGCGGCGCTGTCCCAACTCGTCGTCTACGGTGCGGCCATGTTCCAGCACGCCCTCTACCTCGGCGACTACACCGCCTTCGTGCGGGAGGCCGCCGAGAAGTCCGGCCCGCGGGGGCCGCAGGTGATGGCCGACGCCCCGCAGGAGATCCGGCTCGAAGAGGCCGGCTACACCTACCCCGGCAAGGACAGGCCCGCGCTCGGCCCGATCACCCTCACCCTGTCGCGCGGGGAGGTCGTCGCCGTCATCGGGGAGAACGGCGCCGGGAAGTCCACCCTGATCCGGCTGCTGACCTCGTTGACGGCGCCGACGTCCGGCCGCGTCACCTGGGACGGCGTCCCGACCTCGGACGCCGACCAGCGCACCGCCTGGCGGCACGTCGGCCTCGTGACCCAGTCGTACGGGCACTGGCCCTTCTCGGCCCGGGAGAACATCACCCTCGGCCGGCCCGACCCGCGCGGCGAGGCGGCCGTCTGGGACGCCCTGGACGCCGTCGGCATGCGCTCCCAGGTCGAGGAGTTCCCCGACGGCCTCGACACCCTGCTGGCCCGCTCGCTGTGGGGCGGCCACGAACCCTCGGGCGGTCAGTGGCAACGCCTCGCCTGCGGCCGGGCGTTCCACCGCAAGCCCGGCCTGCTGGTCATGGACGAGCCGACCTCGGCCATGGACCCGCGCGGTGAGCACATGGTCTTCTCGGGCCTGCGCGACATGAAGGACGATCGGATCACGGTGATCGTCACGCACCGGATGGAGAACTGCCGACTCGCCGACCGGATCGTCGTCCTCGACGCCGGCCGCATCGCCGAGCAGGGGACGTACGAGGAGCTCGTACGCCTGAACGGCTCCTTCGCGGAACTCCTACGACTCTCCCAGGACCGGTAGCCGGCCGACCCCCGGGCCCCCGGGGGCGGACGCGCCCGCCCCCGAGGGTCCCGTACGCGCACCCCCCGCGCCGCGTTCAGCCGCTACGGGAGGACCGAGTCCACGTACCCACCGTCCACCCGCAGCGCGCCGCCGGTGGTGGCGGACGCGTACGGAGAGGCCAGGTAGACCACCATGTGCGCGATCTCCTCCGGCTCGATCAGGCGTTGGATCAGCGACTGCGGCCGGTGCAGGCGCATGAACTCGCGCTGCGCCTCGTCCCAGGGGAGGTTCCGGTCGACCAGTTCGTACACGAAGTCCTCGACGCCGCCGGTGTGCGTCGGGCCCGCGATCACCGAGTTCACGGTCACCCCGGTACCGGCGGCCTCCTTGGCGAACCCGCGCGCCACGGCGAGCAGGGCCGTCTTGGACATTCCGTAGTGGATCATCTCGGCCGGGATGACGACGGCCGAGTCGCTGGCGATGTTCTGGACGCGCCCCCAACCGCGTTCGATCATGCCCGGCAGGTAGTGCCGGGTCATGCGGACGGCCGTCAGGACGTTCACGTCGAAGTAGCGCCGCCACTCCTCGTCGGGGATCTCCAGCGCGGACTGCGCGCCGAAGATCCCGAGGTTGTTGACGAGGACGTCGGCGTGCGGCACCGCGTCGAAGACGGCCCGGGCCCCGTCCTCCGTCGAGATGTCACCCGGGGCGGCGACGAACTCACCGCCCCGCTCGGACAGGCGCGCCACCGCCTCGTCCACGGACTTCCGGCTGCGACCGTTGACCGCCACCCGGGCGCCCGCGCCGGCCAGCCCGGACGCGACGGCCGCGCCGATTCCCTGCGTCGATCCGGTGACCAGTGCGGTCCTGCCGGAGAGGTCGATGAGCACGCCTGTACCTGCCTTGCCTGCGGTGGTGCGCGATGGTGCCCGCGGTCGTGCGCGCTCGCGCGCGGAGGTGCCTGCCGGGGAGCGGCTTCCGTTGCCGCCACCCCCTACCGACTTCCCCGTCGTGCCGGATTCATCACCTCTGAGAGGATCCGTCCTGTGAACCCGCGTTCCCGATCAGCCGGCCGGTCGCAGGCCTGCCAGGAGGACGTCGAGGGCCAGATCCGTCGCCTCGGACAGCGGGGTGTCGTCGAGGAGGGCGGCGACGGCGAGCGTCGCGAGTCCGTGCACGGTCGAGAACGCGACCTGGGCGAGCCGTACGGGATCACCCGTACGGACTCCTCCCGCGCGCTGCCCCTCCTCCAGCAGTCGGGCGACGATCAGCAGGCTCTCCCGACCGAGTTCCCGGAGCTCCTCGCTGGAACCCTCGGCGTGCTTGACGGTGAACATCAGGTCCAGCAGGGCTGTGTGCCCGACGGCGAAGTCCACGTAGGCACGGCCCAGTTCGGTCATGCGCGCCCCGATCGGGCGGGGTGCGCCGGGGTCGGCGGCCGTGCTCATGCGCGCGTTGAGGGTGGTGAAGCCGCTGACGGCGAGCGCGTCCATGAGGGCTTGGCGGTCGCGGAAGTGGCGGGAGGGCGCCGCGTGGCTCACGCCGAGGTCGCGGGCCAGGCCGCGCAGGCTCAGGCCCTCCGCCCCGGACTCGATGAGGACGGCCTCCGCCCGTTCCAGCAGGGCGGCCCTGAGATTGCCGTGGTGGTACGACCCGTCGGCGGCCAAGACGGTCTCCCCTCGCTCGGTGGTGCGTTCTCCCAATGAGCCAATGTTGTCATTGACTACAATGATGCCGATGCCTACATTGAGTATGACGCACCCCTTCCACGGACCTGAACCGGAGAAACCGACATGTCGATGACCTACAGGGGCACGGTGGCCCTCGTCACCGGGGCGAGCGCGGGACTCGGTGTCGAGTTCGCCCGCCAATGGGCCGAGCGGGGCGCCGACCTGGTGCTGGTCGCCCGGCGCCTGGACCGGCTCGAAGAACTCGCGCGGGACCTGGAGAAGCGCTACGGCATCCGGGCCACACCCCTCGCCGCCGACCTGGCCCTGCCCGGTGCGGGCGCCGCGCTGCACGCGGAGCTCGAAGCCCGCGGGATCCGGGTCCACACGCTGATAAACAACGCCGGCTTCGGCAGTCACGGCGCCCTGCTGGAGCAGGATCCGGCGGAGGTCGACCGGATGATCCAGCTGAACGTCGCCGCGGTGGCCGGCCTGACCCGCGCCTTCCTGCCCGACCTGGTGGCCGACGGCCGGGGCGCCCTGATCACCCTCGCCAGCGTCGCGGCCTACCAGCCGACCCCGGCGATGGCGGTCTACGGAGCGACGAAGGCGTTCGTGCTCAGCTTCACCGAAGCCGTCGCGTACGAGACCCGCCGCTCCCGGCTGCGCGTCCTCGCCGTTTCCCCGGGACCGACGAGCACCGAGTTCTTCGACGTGGTCGGCAGTCGGGACGCCATGGTCGGCAAGGTCGCCACCGCTGAGCAGGTCGTCACCACCGCCCGCCGCGCCCTGGAGCGCGGCACGACCCCGGCGAGCGTGGTCGCGGGCCTCGGCAACCGGCTGTCCGCCATCGCCTCCGGGCTCGCACCCCGCCGCCTCGCCCTCACCGTCGCCGGCCGGGCCCTGAAGGCCTGAACCTCGCAGGCGGTCGCCGGGCGGGGAACCGGGCTCCGGCCGGCCGGTCCCGCCCCCGCACGGGGCGGCCGGAACGCTCCGGCACACCGACTCCGAGCCCATGGGAGACCATGGGAAGGTGCCGGAAGAACCTGCCGGCCCCGACGATCCGGCGGCCGGGCGACCCCTGGAGACGGCCCTGCACGCCGTGGTCCGCGCCACGGGCGCGTCCACCGGCATGCTCTACCTGGCCGAACCCACCGGACGGGTCCTCCACCTCGCCCTGACCTGCGGAGTCGCCCGCGACTTCGCGGCCCCCTGGTCGCGGGTGTGGCTCGACGACCGGATCCCCGTCGCCGACGCGGTCCGCGACGGGCGGCTCGTATGGCTCGGTGGACGCGAGGAAACGGCCCGCCGCTACCCGCGCCTCGCCCTCGTCCTGCCCTACGCCTTCACCCTGGCCGCCGCCCGGATCCCGACCCCGACCGCCGGAGCGCCCGTGGGTGAGCCCCCGCCGGCCGGGCTGGTGCTGCTGTGGCCCGGTTCGCACCCCCCGCGCCTCGACCCGGGAGAACGGGACGCCATCGAGGCCGGTTGCGGGAGCCTCGCGCGGATCCTGCGGGAAGCGGCCGAAGCCGGCAGCCCGATCACCCCCGCCGCCCAGCCCGTGATCATGAAACCACCGCCCCCGCCGACCCCCGGGCCGGTGGAGGCGGCGGCCGGACTGGCCTTCGTACGCCGCCTCCCCGGCGGCAGCTGCGCCCTCGACCTCAACGGGAAGATCACCTTCCTCACCGCCGATGCCGCCGCCCTGCTCGGAGCCCCGACAGCCGACCTCATCGGAACCCTCCCCTGGGAGGCGCTGCCCTGGATGGACACCCCGGTGATCGAGGACCACTACCGGGCCGCCGTCATCAGCCGCATGCCCCGCACCTTCCTCGCCGTACGCCCGCCCGACCGGACCCTGCGCTTCGAGCTGTACCCGGACGGCTCGGGCATCAGCGTCCGGATCACCGCAGTGGTCGCGCGGGAGACGCTCGCCCCGGACACCGCCGCCGACGAGGAACACCTGCCGAGCCGCGCCACGGCCCTCTACCAACTCATGCACCTGGCTGCCACCCTCACCGAGGCGGCGCACGCCCAGGACGTCGTCGACCAGGCCGCCGACCAACTCGTCCCCGCCTTCGGCGCGCAGGCCATGGCGCTGCTCGTCGTCGACGAGCAGCGGCTGCGCATCGTCGGCCACCGCGGCTACAGCGACGAACTGATGGCCCGCTTCGACGGCGAACCCATGGCCTCCGGTACGGCGACCACCCGTGTGCTGCGCACCGGCAGCGCCCTCTTCTACGCCACCCCCGACGAACTGCTGGCCGCGTACCCGGCCGCGGTCACCCAGGACGGCATGTCGGCCTGGGCCTTCCTCCCGCTGATCGCGTCGGGTCGCCCGGTGGGCTCGCTCGTCGTCGCGTACCGGCACCCGCACCCCTTCGTCCCCGGGGAACGCGCCGTCCTCACCGCGCTGGCCGGCCTGATCGCCCAGGCCCTGGACCGGGCGCGACTGTACGACTCCACGCGCCGGCTCGCGCGCAGCCTGCAGACCAACCTGCTGCCGCACACCCTGCCCCGCGTCCCCGGTCTGGACGTGGCCGCCCGCTACCTGCCCGCCGCCCACGGCCTCGACGTCGGCGGGGACTTCTACGACCTCATCCGCGTCGACGGCACCACCGTGGCCGCCACCATCGGTGACGTCCAAGGGCACAACGTGAACGCCGCCGCGCTCATGGGACAGGTCCGCACCGCCGTCCACGCGACCGCCGGGGCACCTCCGGGCGAGGTCCTCGCCCGTACCAACCGGCTCCTCACCGACCTCGACCCGGGACTGTTCACGAGCTGCCTGTACGTCCAGATCGACCTCGCCCGCCACACGGCCTGCCTGGCCACCGCCGGCCACCCGCCGCCCCTCCTCCAGCGCCCCACCGGACCCGCCCGCACCCTGGACCTGCGCCCGGGCCTCCTCCTCGGCATCGATCCCGACGCCGTCTACGACAGCACCGAGATCCCGTTCCCGCCCGGCACGCTCCTGGCGCTCTACACGGACGGGCTGGTCGAAACCCCGGGACGCGACCTCGACACCTGCATCCGCGAAGCCGCGGCCCACCTCTCGCCGGCGCAGCCGGTCGGCGCACTCGCCGACGCGCTCGTCGCCCACGCCCAGCACACGGCCCCGCGCACGGACGACATCGCCCTGCTGCTGCTCCGGCGCACGGACACGCCGGAGTCGGCGCGCGAGCGCGCGGGCCGGGCGGGGTAGGGGGCCGCGGCCGGTCCGGCTCGCCCGGCCGGTCGCCGTTCCCCGTTCCCCGGTTCCCCGTTCCCCGGTTCCCCGTCCCCCGGTCCCGGTTCCACCCGTCGCGTCGCGGTCCTGGGGCCGGCGTTCCGTACGGACCCCGCCGGCGGACCTCGACGCACCCGCACGCGCCTGGCCGTGTTGCCGGGGGAGACGTCGTGTAATGGATCATCCGGGTTCGCGGCGACGGCAGGGCGTCGCACTCGGCTCACGGAAGGACACGTGCATGAAGGTCACGGTCATCGGCGGTACCGGACTGATCGGCTCCCAACTCGTCACCGCGCTCCGTGCGGCCGGCCACGACGTGGTGCCGGCCGCCCCGTCGACGGGGGTCGACCTGCTCACCGGCGTCGGCCTCGACGAGGTCATCGAGGGCGCGGACACGGTGGTGAACGTGAGCAATTCCCCCACCTTCGACGAGGCCTCCCCGGCCTTCTTCCGCACCACCGTGGGGAACCTGCTGGCGGCCGGCGAGCGCGCGGGCGTCCGCCACCAGGTGGCCCTGTCCATCGTCGGCGTCGACCGGGTCCCGCAACTGGACTACTACCGCGCCAAGACCCTTCAGGAGGAGCTGCTGCGCGGTGGTCCCACGCCCTACTCGATCGTGCGCGCCACCCAGTTCTTCGAGTTCATGGACGCGGTCATGTCCTGGACCGCCGACGACCGGACCGTACGGTTGCCCGCCACCCCGGTGCAGCCCATCGCGACGGCCGACGTGGTCGCGGCCCTCGCCGACGTGACCACCGGCCCGCCGCTGAACGGCATCCTCGACGTGGCCGGCCCCGACGTCTTCCCCCTCGACGAACTCGGCCGCCTCACCCTCGCGGTCCGGCAGGACGCCCGCACCGTGGTCACCGACGAGCGGGCCGGCATGTTCGCCGCCGTCGAGGGCGACGTCCTCACCGCCGGCCCCGACGCCCGCCCGGCGCCGACCCGCTACGAGGACTGGCTGCGCACCGGGTGAGGTCGGCGCCGGCGCCGCGGCGCCGCGACGCCGACCGGGGTCGACGCCGCGGCGCGGTGGCGGGCCGCGGTGCCCCGGATCCGGGGCCGGGGTGTCAGCCCAGGGGCAGGGCCAGGTGGGCGGGGTTGCCCCCGTCGGAGGTGATCGTGGTGGTGCTGCCCTCGACGCCCGCGTCGGAGTAGAGCGGGTCCTTGCCGGTGATGACGAGCATGAGCCGGTGGTCGGCGGCCAGGTCGTAGCCGGCGGCCTGGAGCCGCCAGGTGACGTCCACGTCCTGATCGGGGGTCAGGTCCGGCAGGGTGAGGGGTTCGTGCGTGATGATGCGGGCGGTGTCGTCCGGGGCGAGGTCGAAGAGCAGGGCGACCAGGGTCGCGGAGCCGGCCGTGCTGCGGACGGTCAGGGCGAGTTCGGGAACGCCGCGGATCCGACGGGCGGATTCGAGGGGCGCGCCGGCCCAGACGGCGAGGTGCCGGCGGTCGAACTTGCCGGTGGGGTAGGTCTTCGGGTTGCCCTTCCACTCGGCCTGACCGGTGGTGATGGGGGCGTCGACCGCGACGGCCTCGGTGGCCTCACCGGCGGTGAACTCACGCTGCCAGCCGCTCTCCGGCTCCGCGCCGAGTCCGCCGTCGCGGCTGCCCGGGGCGACGGCGGTCAGGTACCAGCGCTCCGTGGAGGTGGTGACCTCGGCCCAGGACGGCTTCGTCTCGCGGACGGCGGGCTCGGTGATCACGTCCTTCCCGGTCTCCGGGTCGGTACTGGTCCGGTACGTGAACATGATCTGGGTGCTGACCGCGGGCCAGTCGGGTACGCCGTTGTCGGTCCCGAGCAGGTGGTGGTCGAGCCAGGCGAAGGCCTCTTCGACGGGCGCGTTCGGTCCGCTGAACGGGATGGTCAGCCCGGCGCCCTCGGGTGCGGCGTGGTCACCGATCCACAGGTTCAGCCGCTTGGGCACGGTCAGGCGATCGAAGTGCTCGATGACCTGGTTGGCGGGGAAGAGCGTCTCGTGCCAGGTGTTGGAGAAGAACGTGGGGACGCCGCGCGCGTTGGTCGCCGCGACGTACTCCGACGGCGCCCGCACCGTGCCCCAGGCGGCCACCCCCTCAAGATTTCGGCCGGCGTCGAAGTCCGCCAGGATCTGCTGCGTCGCCGCGTCGAACTTCCGCTCGACCGGACCGCCGGTGAAGCCGACCAGGGCCTTCACCGCTGCCAGGTGCCGGGTGTCGTGCTGGTACAGGCTGGTCGCGAGGTTGCCCCAGGTGCTGAGCGCGACGACCGCGGCGACGCGTCCGGCGGGGTCGTGCGCCGCGACGAGCTGGCTGATGCCGGAGCCGTACGACTCGCCCAGGAACGCGATCGCACTCGGTTCGAAGTACCGCTCGGCGTAGTCGATGACGCTGGAGCCGTCCGCCCAGTCCGCGGGGCCGGCCACGTCGATCGTGCCCTCGGAGGTGAACGGACCGTCCACGTACCCGCCGCCCGGAAGGCCCACCGTGGTGCCGATGCCGCGCGGGGTGTAGGCGAGCACGTGGTAGCCGCGGAGCGCCAGTTGGAGGTAGGCGTACTCGAACAGGGCCCAGCCCAGGGGTGTCCAGCCCGAGGGCACGATCACCACGGGCCGGGGCTCCGCGGTGTTGAGCTTGATGGTGTGGGCCGAAAGTCGTACCCCGTCCAGGGCGGAGGTGATCCGGGGGAACCCGATGGTCGCCCTCTGCCGTACCCGCTCGATCAGTTGCTGTGGATCGGGGGGCAACAGGGAGATCTCGGCCGAGCCGTTGAGCGTGGCGACCAGGGCCTCGGCCAGGTTGGTGGCGGTCGGGTCGAGCGCGGTGGGGGAGGCGTAGACGCCGTCCTGGGCGATGCGGTTCAACTGCGCTGCGGTGACCGCGCCGATCGCGCCGTCCTCCTGTGGATGGCTCACGAAACCGTCCTCTCGTCGTGCCGGTCCAGTGGGGTGGTGTTCCGCATCGTTCCAGCTCAGAAGGGTGCATCGGCAGCGCTTAACTGGACATACCAGATGGTTTCGGAATCAACTGGTTGCCACCCTGACGGGTGGTTTGGGATCGACTCCGTACCGCTTCTCGCAGGCGATGGTCATCTGTGGGAACTCGTTGGGCGGGGGCGGTCGGAAACGCTCGGAACCGACAGGCTTGGAATCACCGGTGACCGGATGGTCGGCCGGTCGGCCGGGTGCGGATGACGTGCGGTGAACGCCCCTTCGTGCCGCGTCCGTTGACAGCGCCGCCGGCTGCTCGGGATCATGCGGGAGAGCGCTCTCCCATCGGCGATCGGCGACAGGCGTGAAGAGGTCGGTACATGAGTGGCAGTGACGCGGAACGACTCGTCGACGGACTGGACCTGCGTCGGCGGGTCCGGCTCCTCACCGGCTCGGACACCTGGCGCACCTCCCCCGAACCGGCCATCGGCCTCGCGGAGATGGTGTTCTCCGACGGCCCGGTCGGGGTGCGCGGACCGGGCTGGGACGAAACCCTCCCCTCGGCCCTGTTGCCCTGCCCGAGTGCGCTCGGGGCGCTGTGGGACGAGGAGCGCGTCCACCGCCTCGGCCGGCTCCTGGGGGACGAGGCCCGCCGCAAGGGGGTCCACGTCCTCCTCGCGCCCAACCTGAACCTGCACCGCAGCCCCCTCGCCGGGCGGCACTTCGAGTGCTTCTCCGAGGATCCGCTGCTCACCGGCCGGATCGGGGCCGCCCTGATCGCGGGCGTCCAATCCAGGGGGGTCGCGGCGGCCGCGAAGCACTACGTCGCCAACGATTCCGAGACGGAGCGGCTGACCCTGGACGCCAGGCTCGACGAACGGGTCCTGCGCGAGCTGTACCTGCCGCCCTTCGAGGCCGCCGTACGGGCCGGGGTCTGGCTGGTGATGTCCGCGTACAACAGGGTGAACGGGACGACCATGAGCGAGAGTTCCCTCCTCGCCGAGCCCCTCAAGGGCGAGTGGGGCTTCGACGGCGTGGTCGTCTCCGACTGGGGCGCCGTCCGCTCGACCGCGGCTTCGGCGGTGTCCGCGCAGGACCTGGCCATGCCCGGTCCCGACGGGCCGTGGGGAGAGGCGCTGGCGGTCGCCGTCGAGGACGGCCGGGTGCCGGCCGAGGCCGTCGCGGACAAGGTGCGCCGGCTCCTGCGGCTGGCCGCCCGCGTCGGCGCCCTGAGGGAGGCGTCCTTGGAGGGCGGCGGCGGGGGAGGGGCGACGGCGGGGCGGGCCGGGCCGGGCGCGGACCTCGACCTCCCCGACGCCTCCGATGCCGACGCCCCCGACACCTGCGACGTCCCCGATGCCGACGCCCCCGGGAGTGGCACAGGTGTCGATGGCGCCGACCGGCGGCGCCGCCTGTTGCGCGAGAGCGCTGCCGCGAGCTTCGTGCTGCTGGAGAACCGGGCCGGCGGGCTGCCGCTCGACGCCGCCGGGCTGGGCAGCCTTGCCGTGATCGGGGTGCACGCCACCGAGCCCCGGGTGCAGGGTGGCGGGAGCTCCGAGGTCTTCCCGGTCGGGGTGGTCACCCCCCTGGCCGGGCTGCGGGAAGCCCTGCCGGACCGGGTGCGGGTGGTGTACGAGCCGGGGCCGCGGCCCGCCGGAGCCGCCGAGCCCGGGCCGCTGGGAGCCCGGTGCGCCCGCGACCCGGACACCGGGCTGCCCGGCGTGCGGCTGAGGGTGCTCGATGCCGCCGGGGCGGTCCTCCACTCGCAGGCGCAGCCCTCCGGCCGCGTCCTGGAGCCCGGGCTGCCCCCCGGTGCGGCCACCGTCGAACTGGAGGCGGTGCTCCACCCCGATGTGACCGGCCCCTGGACCCTGGGGCTCGGCGGCTTCGGGCAGATGACCCTCCATGTGGACGAAGTCGCCCTGATCAAAGGGGAGTTCCCGCCCGAGACCGACGACCCCGCCGTCGTGCACGTCCGCCCGCCCCAACACACCGCGCGGATCCGCCTCGAAGCCGGCCGGCCGGTCCGGGTCGTGGCCCGCCGCGCGCTGGCCCCCGGGACCGGCCGGGCCACCGTGCTGACCGCCGCGCCGCCCGAGCCCGATCCGGTGCGGGCGCGCGCCGACGCGCTGGGCGCCGCGCGCGCGGCCGACGCCGTCGTGGTGTGCGTCGGCAGCGGCGAGGGCGGGGAATCGGAGGGGCGTGACCGTGACACCCTCGAACTGGACCCCTCTCAGGGGCGGTTCATCGGGGAAATCGCCCGGGCGAATCCTCGTACGATCGTCGTCGTCAACTGCGGCGGGCCGGTCGTGCTCCCGTGGCGGAAGGACCCCGCCGCGGTTCTGCTCACCTGGTTCCCCGGCCAGGAGGGCGGCGCCGCCCTCGCCGACGTGCTCCTCGGCCGCGCCGAGCCCGGCGGCAGGCTCCCCACCACGTGGCCCGACGCCCTCGCCGACGCCCCCGTCCGCACCACCCGGCCCACCCGCGGGGTCCTCCCGTACGAAGAGGGGCTGCACATCGGCCATCGCGGCTGGCTGCGCGCCGACCGGCGGCCCGCGTACTGGTTCGGCCACGGACTCGGCTACACCACCTGGGAGTTCGAACGGATCGGCACGCCCCTGCCGCTGCCCGGGGGCGGGTACGAGGTACCGGTCGAGGTGCGCAACACCGGGAGCCGGCCGGGCCGTGAGGTCGTCCAGGTCCACCTCGCCCGCCCGGGGTCGGCGCTCGAGCGCCCCGTCCGCTGGCTCGCGGGCTGGGCGGCCGTACGGGCGGAGCCGGGGGAACGGGCCACGGCCCGGGTACGGATCCCCGAACGCGCCCTCCAGCACTGGTCGCCGCCCGCCGGCGGCTGGGCGACCGAGCCGGGCCGCTTCACGCTCCTGGCCGGGCGCAGCGCCGGCGACCTCCCGCTGCGGGCGGCCCTCGACGCCTGATCCCGGACGGCTACAGTGCGGCCATGGACACAGGGGGGCGCAGGGGAGCGGGGACCGGGACGGCCCCGACGCTGGAGGACGTGGCCCGCGCGGCGGGCGTGTCCCGGGCGACGGTGTCCCGCGTGGTCAACGGCGTCCGGAACGTCGACCCGGGCATCCAGGACGCGGTCCGGCGGGCCGTCACCGAGACCGGGTACGTCCCGAACCGCGCGGCCCGCTCGCTCGTCACGCGACGCTCGGGCGCGATCGCCCTGGTGGTCTCGGGCGCCGGCACGGACGCCGCCACGGATGGGGACGCGGACGCGGGCGTCGCGACGGAGGGCGCGGCGCCCGGGTTCTTCCAGGACCCGTTCTTCGGACGGGTGGTCACCGGAGTGGTACGCGCCCTGCGGCCGCGCGGGGTGCATCCGGTGCTGATGTTCGCCGACTCCGCACGGGACCGCGCGCAGGTCGTGTCGTACCTGGGGGAGGGCGGCGCGGACGGCGCGCTGCTCGTCACCACCCGCGGCGACGACCCGCTCCCCGGGCTGCTCGCGGCGGCAGGGCTGCCGGCGGTCCTGTTCGCCCGCCCGGTGGCGTCCGCCGCGCCGGCCCTGGACCGGGTGGACCTGCGGCACCACGACGGCGGGGCGCTCGCGGCCCGGCACTTTCTGGAGCGGGGACGCGGACGGCTCGTGGCGATCGGCGGGCCGCAGGACGTGACGGCGAGCCGGGAACGGATCGCCGGGTTCGCGGAGGCCGCGGGCGGGGCCCTCGGAGCGGTCGCGGAGGCCGACTTCACCCTCGACGGGGGCGAGCGGGCGATGCGCCGCCTGCTGGCCGGACGGCCGGACCTGGACGGGGTGTTCGCGGCGAACGACCTCATGGCCCGGGGAGCCTGCCTGGTGCTGCGCGAGCACGGCCGGCGGGTCCCGCAGGACGTGGCCGTGGTCGGCTTCGACGACTCGAGCGCGGCCACGGCGGCGCGGCCGAGGCTGACGACGGTGCGCCAGCCGGTGGAGGACATGGCGGCGGAAATGGTCCGGCTGCTCCTCGACCGCGTCACGGGCGAAGGCCCGCCGGAACCGGCCGAGGTCCTCTTCGCCCCCCGCCTGGTGATCCGCGACTCCTCCTGACCCGCGCACCCCGACCCCCCGACGTTTCCAGGCGCCCGCCCCGACGTTTGACGCGACGCCCCGCCGCCCCCGGCCCGCCGCCCCCCGGATCCGGGCGGGCTCCCGGGCCCCCGCCGGCGCGGCCTGCGGGGGCCCGTACGGTGGGGGCTCGTACGGTGGGCCGCCGGGTGCCGGCCCCGCAGGGGCGGGGCCGTTTCGCCGGTGCCTGCCCGTCGGTGCCTGCCCGTCGGTACCCGCCGCCGGTGCTCAGCCCCGAGCGGGGTGCGTCGCTCCGCGGACCTCCAGGGCGGTCTGCCAGCCCGGCGGCTGCGCCGGGGGCTCCGGCAGGGCGCGGCGGCCGCCCGCCGCGAAGAACGCCGACAGCGGCAGCGTCGCCGCACCCACCGTGACCGCGTCCGGTCCCAGGGATCCCAGGTCGATGGAGACCCGGGCGGCGGGGTGCCGCAGCGAGTAGCGCGTGGCGTGCTCCCGGACCGCGGGAAGGATGTGCGGGCCCAGCAGCAGGCCGGCCCAGCCGCCGATCAGGATCCGCTCCGGCCGGAACAGGTTGATCACGTCCGACAGGCCGGCGCCGAGGTACTCCGCCGTCTCCTCCAGCACGGCCAGGGCGAGCGCGTCCCCCGCAACCGCCGCGTCGAGCAGCGCCGACAGGGCCTCCTCCTCGTCGGCCTCGATGGCCTCGTCGGCTCCGAGCGCCTCGCCGGTCCGACCGGTCCCGATGACCGCGCCGGCTCCGTCGTGCCCCTCACCCGCGACCGACCCGGGACTCCCCGCCGTCCCGCCGCGCCGGATCTCCCCGCCGCCCCGCGGACCCACCCCGCCGCCCCGTTCCGCCCAGCGGGCGAGGACCGACTCCGCCCCGGCGTAAGCCTCCAGGCAGCCCCGCGCCCCGCACCGGCAGCGCCGGCCCCCCACCGACACCGTCAGGTGGCCCCACTCCAGGGCGGTGCCCGAACCGTCGGTGATCAGGCTCGCGCCGACGCCCGACCCGAAGAGGACCACGACGGCCTCCCGCGCGCCCCGACCCGCCCCGAACCACATCTCGGCCTGGCCGAGCGTCCGCGCACCGTTGTCGATGAGGTACGGGACCTCCTCCGGCACGGCCTTCGTCGCGCGGAGCAGCGCCTCCAACGGGACCGCGTCCCAACCGATGGTCTGCCCGTGCACCACCGTCCCGCCGGGGGCCTCGCGGTCGATGATCCCGGGGACACCGACGCCGACGCCCAGCAACCGCTCGGTGCCCACCCCGGCGTCGGCGAGGACGGTGGCGATGCCGGTCCGTACGTGGTCCACGATCGGACCGACGTCGTAGCAGCCGCGCGGCAGCAACGGCATTTCCGTGCGCGCCAGTTCGGTGAGCGTGAGGTCGAACAGCTCGACCCTGACCCGGGTTTCGCCGACATCCACCCCGATCATGTGTGCGCTGCCGGGGGTCACCCGCAGCAGGGTGCGCGGCCGGCCGCCGTCGGAATCGACGATCCCGGCCTCCTCCAGCAGCCCGTCGGCGACGAGCTCGCCGACGACGTTGCTGACCGATCCGGAACTCAGCCCGGTCGCGGGCCCCAGTTCCTGACGGCTCATCGGCCCGCCGAAGTACAACCGCTGCAGCACGGCGCTGCGGTTGCCGCGCCGCAGGTCCCGCACCGTACGTCCGCTACGCCCCGTGGTCATCTGGCCCCTTCCGCCGTGACATGGTTCGCAACATACCCCTGCGCGACCCCTTGACGCGACCCTTTCCCGAGGCTTAACTCACGTCCTAAATTAAGGCCTGTACGCAACAGGTGCAGGCGAGGTTCCGGGCGGACGACACCCGAGCCCCGCTCCCCGGCCTTCCCACGACCCTGCCGAAAGGGGCCGATCCGCCATGCGCAGAACCCGAGCCGCTGCCGCCGCCGTGACAGTCTCCCTCCTCGCCGTAGCCGCCACCGCCTGCGGCGGCGGTTCCGCGGACAGTGGGGGTGGTACCAACACCGCGCCCAAGGAGCTCACGTACTGGGCGTCCAACCAGGGCTCCGACATCGCGGCGGACGAGGCGACCCTCGGCCCCGAGCTCAAGAAGTTCGAGCAGCAGACCGGCATCAAGGTCAAACTCGAAGTCGTCCCCTGGGCGGACCTGCTCAACCGGATCCTCGCCGCCACCGCCTCCGGGCAGGGCCCGGACGTGCTCAACATCGGCAACACCTGGTCCTCCTCCCTCCAGGCCACCGGCGCCCTGCTCCCCTGGGACGCCAAGAACTTCGACGCCATCGGAGGCAAGGACCGCTTCGTCCCCTCCGCCATCGGATCGGCCGGCGCCACCGGCCAGGACCCGGCCGCCGTCCCGCTCTACTCCATGTCGTACGCCCTCTACTACAACAAGAAGATGTTCCAGGAGGCCGGCATCGACAAGCCGCCGGCCACCTGGGACGAGATGGTGAGCACCGGCCAAAAGCTCTCCAAGGACGGAAAGTGGGCCCTGGGCGCCGAGGGGTCCAACCTCTCCAACAACATCCACCAGGTCTTCGCGCTCTCCCAGCAGCACGGCGCGTCCTTCTTCGACGCCGCCGGAAAGCCCACGTTCGACAGCCCCGGCAACGTCGACGCCGTCAAGCAGTACGTCGACCTCATGGCCAAGGACAAGATCATCGCCCCGGGCAACGCCGAGTACGACAAGAACCAGTCGCTCCAGGACTTCGCCAACGGCCGTACCGCGATGGTCCTGTGGCAGAGCGCGGCCACCAGCTTCAAGGCCAACGGAATGAAGGAGGGCGACTGGGGCGTGGCCCCCGTCCCCGTACCGGCGGGCGGGACCCCCGGCGCCGGCAAGAACACCAACTCGATGGTCGCCGGCATCAACCTGGCCGTCTTCAAGAACACCGACAACATCGACGGCGCGCTGAAGTTCGTGAAGTTCATGACCAGCGACGAGGAGCAGAAGGTCCTCAACAAGGCGTACGGGTCCATTCCGCCGGTCAAGGCCGCCCAGAGCGACGCCGCCTTCGCCACCGACGACCTCACCGTGCTCCGCGACACCCTCGGCACCAGCGCCGCGCCGCTCCCGCAGGTACCCGAGGAGTCGCAGTTCGAGACGGCGGTCGGCACCGCGGTCAAGGAGCTGTTCGCCGAGGCCGCCGCAGGACGCCCCGTCACCACCGAGTCGGTCAAGGCGAAGCTCACCAAGGCCCAGCAGCAGATGGCGAACTGAGCCGGCTGCCATGACCGTGTCGCCGTCCGCGCCCCCCGCCCCGGCCGCCGCCCCGCCCCCTCCCGCGGTCGGGCCGGTGCGGCGCACCACGTCCCGGATCCGCCGCCCCGGCCGCGTCCGCCGCATCGCCCTGCCCTACCTGCTGCTCCTGCCCGCGCTCCTCCTCGAACTGCTCATCCACCTGATCCCCATGGTCATGGGCATCGTGGCGAGCTTCCGGGAACTGACCCAGTTCCACATCCGGGACTGGACCGGTGCGCCCTGGACCGGCTTCGACAACTACGAACTCGCCGTCGACGTCAACCGGCCCGTCGGCGAGGCGCTCCTCGGCTCCTTCGTCACCACCTGCCTGTTCACCCTGCTCTCCGTGGGCCTGTGCTGGTTCATCGGTACGGCCGCCGCCGTGTTCATGCAGGAGAGCTTCCGAGGTCGCGGTTTCCTGCGGGCCCTGTTCCTGGTCCCGTACGCCCTGCCCGTGTACGCCGCCGTCATCACCTGGTCGTTCATGTTCCAGCGGGACAACGGCATGATCAACCACGTCCTGCACGACCAGCTCGGCATCGGCGGCGCCGAGCACACGTTCTGGCTGCTGGGCGACAACAGCTTCTGGGCGCTGCTCATCGTTTCCGTCTGGAAGGGCTGGCCGTTCGCCTTCCTGATCGTGACGGCCGCGCTCCAGAACGTTCCCCGGGACCTGTACGAGGCGGCGGCCCTCGACGGCGCCGGTGTCTGGCAGCAGATCCGGCGGATCACGCTGCCGTCCGTCGGCGCGGTCAACCAGGTCCTGCTCCTGGTCCTGTTCCTGTGGACCTTCAACGACTTCAACACGCCGTTCGTCCTGTTCGGGAAGTCCGCCCCCGAGGCCGCCGACCTGATCTCCATCCACATCTACCAGTCCAGCTTCGTCACCTGGAACTTCGGCACCGGCTCGGCCATGTCCGTCCTGCTGCTGCTCTTCCTGCTGCTGGTCACCGCCGTCTACCTGCTGGTCACCACGCGCGGCCGGAGGAAGTCCGATGCCTAGAGCCCACACGCCGGCGGAGGCGACCGCGCCCGGCCGCCCGCCCGCTCCCGCCGCGGTCCGCGAGCCGGCCGGCGCCCGCGAGCCCGGCGGCGCCCGCAAGCCCGCCAAGGCCAGGAGCCCGCTCGATCCGCCCGCCTCGTTCCGTGCGGTGCGGGCCGTGTTCCTCACCCTGCTCGCCGCTTTCGTCCTGGTGCCCGTCTACGTGATGGTCACCAGCTCCCTCAAGCCGCTCCAGGACGTCGCCGGTCAGTTCCGTTGGATTCCCAGCGGGCTCACCTTCCGCCCGTACGTCGACATCTGGCACACCATCCCGCTCGCCAAGTACTTCCTCAACTCCCTGATCGTCGCCGGCGCCGCCACCGTCTGCTCGGTCGTCATCGCCGTCTTCGCGGCCTACGCCGTCAGCCGCTACCGCTTCCGCGGCAAGCGCCTGTTCACCGTCACCGTCCTGTCCACGCAGATGTTCCCCGGGATCCTCTTCCTGCTGCCGCTGTTCCTGATCTTCGTGAACATCGGCAACACCACCGGGGTGGCCCTCTACGGCTCCCGCGGCGGGCTCATCCTCACCTACCTGACCTTCTCCCTCCCCTTCTCCATCTGGATGCTGATCGGCTACTTCGACTCGGTGCCCCGCGAGCTCGACGAGGCGGCCACCGTGGACGGCTGCGGCCCGCTCGGCGCGCTGTTGCGCGTCGTCGTCCCGGCCGCCGTGCCCGGCATCGTCGCCGTCGCCGTGTACGCCTTCATGACCGCCTGGGGAGAGGTGCTGTTCGCCTCCGTCATGACCAACGACACCACCCGCACCCTCGCCGTCGGCCTGCAGGGCTACTCCACGCAGAACGACGTCTACTGGAACCAGATCATGGCCGCCTCGCTCGTCGTCAGCATTCCCGTCGTCGCCGGATTCCTGCTGCTTCAGCGGTACTTGGTGGCCGGACTCACGGCAGGAGCCGTCAAGTGACCCTTTCCGAAACCCGTTTCGCCGCCGCCCACCAGGCCATCGACCTCGCCGCCCTGCCGCGCGACTTCGCCTGGGGCACCGCCACCTCCGCCTACCAGATCGAGGGCGCCGTCGACGAGGACGGCCGCGCCCCCTCCATCTGGGACACGTTCTCCCGCACCCCCGGCGCCATCGACGGCGGCCACAACGGGGACACCGCCTGCGACCACTACCACCGGTGGCAGGAGGACATCGCCCTCATGAAGGAACTCGGCACCAACGCCTACCGCCTCTCCGTGGCCTGGCCCCGGGTGCTCCCCGGCGGCGACGGCCCCGTCAACGCCAAGGGGCTCGACTTCTACGACCGACTCATCGACGGACTCCTCGCCGCCGGCGTCACCCCCTCCGTCACCCTCTACCACTGGGACCTGCCCCAGGTGCTCCAGGACCGCGGGGGCTGGCCCGAGCGGGCCACCGCCGAGCACTTCGCCGCGTACGCCGGGCTGGTCGCCGGACGCCTCGGCGACCGCGTCACCGAGTGGGCCACGCTCAACGAGCCGCTCTGCTCCGCCTGGATCGGCCACCTGGAGGGCCGGATGGCACCCGGCGCGAGCGACCTGACCGCCGCCGTCCGCGCCTCCTACCACCTGCTCCTGGGCCACGGCCTGGCCACGTCGGCCATCCGCGCCGCCGCCCCGGGCGCGCGGATCGGCATCGTCAACAACCTCTCCACCGTCGAGCCCGCCACCACGAGCGAAGCCGACCGGGCGGCGGCCGACCGCATGGACGGCCACGTCAACCGCTGGTGGCTCGACCCCGTCCACGGCCGCGGCTTCCCCGCCGACATGCGTGAGGTCTACGGGGTGGACCTGCCCGAACGCCCCGGCGACCTCGCCACCATCGCCGCGCCCCTCGACTGGATCGGCCTCAACTACTACTTCCCGCAGTTCGTCACCGCCGACCCGACCGGCCCCGCCCCCTACGCCCGCCAGGTGGAGCGCCCCGGCGTCCCGCGCACCGGCATGGACTGGGAGGTCGACGCGAGCGGCATCGAGACCCTCCTCATGCGCCTCACCGAGGAATACGGGGCCCGCCGCATCCACGTCACCGAGAACGGCTCCTCCTACCCCGACACGCCGGCCCCCGACGGCAGCGTCCACGACCCGGAACGCGCCGCCTACCTGACCGGCCACCTGGCCGCCTGCGCCCGCGCGGCCCGGCGCGGCGCCCCCCTGGCCGGCTACTACGCCTGGTCGCTGCTCGACAACTTCGAATGGGCCTACGGCTACGACAAGCGCTTCGGCCTGGTCCACGTCGACTACCCGACCCAACGGCGCACCGTGAAGTCCAGCGGCCGCCACTACGCGGAGGTGATCGCGGCCCACCGGGCCCTGTGACCCCCGCCGCCGCGCGCCGCGCCGTGCCCGCCCCGCCTGCCGGGGCGGGCACGGCCTTTCGTGGTGGGATGCGGAAAGGGATCCTTCCATCGGTACGCGGAGAGGCGAGGCGCATGTCCGACCACACCCAGGACACCATGCGGGCGATGACGTACGAGACGTACGGCGGGACGGAGGTGCTCTCCGAGACCCGGCTGCCGGTCCCCAAGGTCGGCCCCGGCGAGGTCCTCGTCCGGGTCCGCTGCGCGTCGGTCAACCCGGTCGACTGGAAGATCATGTCGGGCGGCCTCGACGCCCTGATGGACGTCGTCCACCCGGTCGTCCCCGGTTGGGACGTGGCCGGCACCGTCGAACGCGTCGGCATCGACACCCCCGAGTTCTCGGCGGGCGACGAGGTCATGGCCTACGCCCGCAAGGACTGGGTGCACGGCGGCACCTTCGCCGAGTTCGTCACCGTGCCCGTACGGGCCCTCGCGCCGAAGCCCGCCTCGCTGACCTGGCAGCAGGCAGCCGGCCTGCCGCTGGCCGGGCTCACCGCCTTCCAACTGCTGACCCGTCTCGCCACCCGCGAGGGCGACACCGTCCTCATCCACGGCGCCGCCGGCGGCGTCGGCTCCCTCGGCGTGCAGATCGCCCGCGCGCTCGGCGCCCGCGTCATCGGCACCGCCTCCCCCCGCAACCACGACCGGCTGCGCGAGCTGGGCTGCGAGCCCGTCGCGTACGGGGACGGCCTCGCGGACCGCGTCCGCGGCCTCGCCCCCGACGGGGTCGACGTCGTCGCGGACTTCGTCGGCGGCGTCCTCGACGTCACCCGCGCCGTCCTCGCCGACGACGGGCGGCACGCCTCCATCGCCGACCAGACGGTCCTCGGCTCCGGCGGCCAGTGGATGTGGGTACGGCCCGTCGGCTCCGACCTCGCCGCCCTGGGCCGCCTCGCCGACGAGGGCCGCCTCACGGTCACTGTCGCCGAGACCTTCCCGCTCTCCGAACTCGCGGCCGCCTTCGCCCTCAGCCAGGACGGCCACACCGCCGGGAAGATCGTCATCGAACTCTGAGCGCCGCCGCCGATCCGCGGCCACGCCCCACCACCCGTCCGGACACACGACCGCGCGCCGCCCGGCAGGGATCGGGCGGCGCGCGGGGTGTGCGGGGCTGCGGTCAGGCGTAGACGCCGAAGTGGAACAGCGAGTACCCGTAGCCCGTGCCGCGTTCGGTCAGCTCCAGCCGTACCCAGCGGCCCGACGCGGAGATGTCGAAGTCGTCGATCCCGCCGTCACCGGAGGACGTGGCGTACGCCGTCCGCCAGTTCCGGCCGTCGTCCGACACCTTGATCGTGTACGCCTTCCCGTACGCGGACTCCCACACCAACTGCGCGTGACGCAGCTGCCGCACCGCGCCCAGGTCCACCTCGAGCCACTGCGGATCGGCCCAGGTGCTGGCCCACCGGGTGTCCGTACGACCGTCCGTGGCCAACTGCGGGGTGCAGGGGCAGCCGCCGTACCCGTCGTTCTGGTAGGTCGAGGCGGTCGTCGGCCTGCCGCGGGCCACGTCCGTGCCCGCCACCGGCGGCGGCACCACCCGTACCGACCGCTGTTCGACGCCCACGTTGCCCCGCCCGTCCTTCACCTTGACGTACAGCTTCCACACCCCGGTCCGCGCCGGAGCCGTGGCCTTCAGCGTGCCGCCGCCCAGGTGGGTGGACGGTACGGAGACCAGCCCGCCGCCACCGTCCACGTACTTGCCGCCCCACAGCACCTCGTACGCGAGCGGGTCGCCCTCGGGATCCGTCGCCGGGGCCTGGATCGTCACCTCCTTGCCCGCGGGGACCGCCCCCGCGTCCGGTACGGACGGCACGGACACGGTCGGGGGCAGGTTGTCCCCGGCCGTACTGCCTCCGTACGCCCGCTTCACGGCGTGGTACATGTGGCGGCGCTCCCCGGCGGGGGTCAGGTTGAACCAGTGGCCGCCGAAGTCGTACTCGGTGCCGTAGTGGAACACCGTCGCGCCCAGCGCCACCCCCCGGTGGCCCGTGACGCAGTTCCAGGCGTTCGTGTACCCGTCCGCCTTGGCCCGGTCGCCCGGCTCCAGCGGGACCCCGTTCGCGTCGTTCGGCACCTCCCACTCACCCGCCGGACCCGTCTCGGTGATCAGGTACGGCTTGGTGTGGCCGCCCTGCTCCCAGGCCTGCCGGACCCCGCACACCTCCTTGTAGGCGTTGACGGAGTACAGGTCCAGGTCGGGGGAGTTGCGCTTGTAGTACGTCCACGCGCCCACCCAGGCGTCGGTGGAGGTGACCGGATGGTTGGCGTCGATGCGGTGGACGGCCTTCGCGACGTCGTTGACGAAGCCGGTGTAGGCGTTGCGCTGGTTCTCCAACTCGGCTCCGGACCAACAGTTCTGCAGGCCGAGCACCGACTCGTTGCCGACGTTCCACATGAGCACGGCCGGGTGGTCGCGGTAGGCCTCCACCCAGCGGGAGAACTCGGCGAGCATGGTGTTCTTGTAGCCGGTGTCCGTCACGTAGTCGGTGCAGCCGCCACTGCCCGGGCCGCCGCCCGGTTGCAGCCAGAACCCGGCGACCACCTTGAGCCCGTTCGCGGCGGCCGCGTCGAACAGCTGACGGCTGCTCGCGTCGGTGCCCCAGGTGCGGATGGTGTTGGCGCCCAGCGACTTCACGTCGGGCAGCAGCCGGCCGGCGTCGGCCGGGGACGGGCCCCAGGTGACGCCCTTGACGAGGTACGGGGAACCGTCCACCGTCAGCTGCCAGTTGCCCTGGGAGCCGGTCACCTTCACCACGCTGCCGGCGGCCTGCGCCGGCGGGGTGGGCAGTACGGTCACGGCGCCCGCGAGGAGCGCGGCCGTGACGAGGGAACGCATGCGGGAGGGCACGCGGAGACCTCCAAGGGGGGTGGGGGAGGGAAGGGGAAGGGTTGGTGCGGTCAGGGGAGTCGGTGGTCCGGGCCGAGGGCGGCACCCGCCTCGGGGTGGGTCTCGTCGTAGCCGCGGGAGTCGCACTGGAGCCCGCCCTTGACGCAGTGCTCGACGAGGGCGGCCAGGGTCCGGTCGTCCCAGGCGTTGAAGAAGTCGTAGTGGAAGGAGTGACCGCTCCCGCTCGACAACCTGACCTGCGACATGTCCCCGCTGACGGGGAACGCCATCTTGAACTCGACCATGGGGAGCGCCACCGGGTGACTGGCCGGGCAGACGTTGTCGTTGTTGCCGGGCTTCACGACCGGATAGGCCATGTGCGCCTTGTGGTCGGGGGTGTCCAGGAACTTTCCGTCCCAGCAACTGGGCGACTGCATACGGATGTTGAGCTGGGTTCCGGCCGGGCAGTTCGCGGGGAACTCGGTGTTCTTGAAGCTGTCCCCGCACTCCCAGCCCTCGACCCAGCCCTTGTGGCCGCGGAACTCGGCGGCCGTCTGGGTCGGACTGCCGACCACGAAGCGCAGCCCCTTCGGGAAGGGCCGCACGCTCTTGTAGTCGGTGACCCCGGTCTTGTAGTAGATCACCTGTGGTCCGGTGGGCAGGACCGGTCGGCTGCCGTTGTAGAGGGTCGGCATCCAGTAGCCGGAGAGGTCGCCGGGCGCGGTGCAGGCGGTGCCGCCCGCACTGAGCGAGGCGGTGGTGCTGAAGGCGTCGGTCGTGGTGTTTCCCATGAAGGTGTGGTCGTGGGAGGCGCCGGGTCGGCCGGCGAAGACGATGGGGTCGTCCGGAGCCGTCCGGCTGACGGCGCAGTTGGCCTGGAACTCGTGGAAGTACCGCTCGGGCGGGTTCGCCCACGACGGGGTGACCCCCGTGACCTGGGGTACGGCCGGAATCCAGCCGTCGCCGTCGGGGTCGTCGCCGGTGGCGAGCGGGGCCGCGTTCGCGTGCGCCGCGTGCGGGGACGCGCCCGCCTCGGGGACGGCCTGGGCGGTCAGCGAGAGGCCGCCCAGGCCTGCCGCGGCGGTCACGGCGAAGGCCGCCGAGACCAGTAAGGCGGAGAGGGTCCGCGATCGGATCTTCATGTGTGCCGCTCCTCGGGTGTCTGCCCTCCGCGCGATGGGAGAGCGCTCTCTCGGATGGCCCGGAAAACGCGGGGCGGCCGCCGGGCCGCCCCGCGCCTTCCGGGGGTCGGGGGATGGGGTGGGATCAGGGGTGGTGCGGGTGGATCAGGGGAACGACAGCACCGTCGACGGGACGGTCGAGGTGCCGGAGGTGGGGGCGCCGATGCCGTTGATGACGTGCTCGTACTGGCCGTTGCCGCCGAGCGAGACCACCAGCAGGTCGTGGAACCGCACTCCGGGCTTCACCGGCGCCTGGAACCCGTGTTCCTGACGGATCGTCGGATCGACGTTGTAGTAGCAGTAGCTGCCCAGACCCCACCCCTCGTGGGTGTTCACCGAGTCGGCGACCTTGTAGGCGGCGAAGCCCTTGACGGCGCCGTTCTGGATCGCGGCCTGGTTGGGCGCGTCGTACGCCTTCTCGTTCTGGAAGAAGATCGTGCGCCCGCGCTCGCCGTTCCACTCCACGTCGTACTTGTTGAAGTGCTCGACGAACAGTCCGGTGGCCAGGACGTCGTCACCGTTGACGCGGAACCCGTAGTCGGAGCGGTTGGTCTCCCAGCCCACCCCGTCCCCGTGGTCGGCCCGCCAGATCCAGGTGTGGTCGACGATGGTGTCGTGGCTGTTGACCGCCATGCCCAGGGTCGCCTTGCCCGCGCCGGCCCCGCCGACCCGGATGAAGACGTCCTGCACGGTCGTCGGGTTCGCGGCGTGGTCGGTGGCGGAGCCCGCCGGGCCGACCTCCAGCAGCGTCGGCGAGTTGACCGGGCCCGCGTCGATGAGGAAGCCCGCGAGCCGCACCCCGTCGACGTCGGCCACCTTCATCGCGGTCACCCCGTTGTCCGGGATGATCGTGGCCAGGCCGAGACCCAGGACGACGGTGTCCGGACGGTTCACCTGGATCGTCCGGTCGACGTGGTGGACGCCGGGGGTGAACAGCAGGTGCAGGCCCTGCGCCAGCGCCTGGTTGATCGTCGCCGCGCTCGCGCCCGGCTTGACCACGTAGAACCGGTTCAGCGGGATCGAGGTGCCCTGCGGCGCCCCGTTGCCCCACGACGTGCCGCGGGCGTTGGTCCGCTTGGCGGGGACGAAGACCTTGTACTCGTTGCCGTCCAGGTACAGGAACGGCTTCTCGCGGGAGACGGGGGTGGTGTCGAGGGTGGTGTACGGCGGGTTCGGGTACGACTGCGCCGGCGCGCCCTGGGTCCCGGAGAACACCTGGTTCCACACCGCGTTGGACCAGCCGCCGATGGAGCTGTCCCGGGTGTACCACTGCTGCTGCGAGTAGTTGCCGACCTGACCGTCGATCTTCGAGTCGGCGATGTAGCCGCCGGAGGCCCAACCGTAGCCGTTCGGTGCCAGGTTGAGCCCGCCCTTCACGTGCATGCGACGGAAGGGCGCGGCCTGCGAGACCGCCCAGCGGTTGGTGCCGTTCACCGGGTTGAGCGCGAGGTTCTCGGCCGAACGCCAGAAGTTCTGGGTGGCGTTGCCGCCGAACCAGCCCGCGTCGACGGTGACGTCACCGTTGATGGTGGTGTCGTCGGGGCTCAGGCCGAGACCGGAGATGGAGGTGTAGAAGCCGATCTGCGCGTTCAGCCCGTTGTAGGTACCCGGCTTGAAGAGGAACTGGTAGCGCCCGGAGCCGAACTGGGCGGACTCCTGCTGGGCGAAGACCTGGTCCAGCTTGCCCTGGATGTTCGGCGTCGACGGGTCGAAGACGATCACGTTCGGACCGAGGTCGCCGCCACCGGGGATGACGGGCCCGGTGCCGTCGGTGCCGTAGACCTGGAACTCCCAGAGGGAGTAGCCGTAGCCGGTGGTGCGCTCCGTGCCGTGCACGCGCACGTACCGGGCCGTGCCGGTGATGTCGTGGGTGACGCTCCCGCCGACGCCGGCGGAGGTCGAGTACGCGGTGGACCAGGAACTGCCGTCGTTGGACAACTCGATCCGGTACGCCTTGGCGGCGGCGGTCTCCCAGCGGAGCACCACCTGACCGAGTTGGGCGGGCGCGCCGAGGTCGACCTGTATCCACTGGGGGTCGGCGAACCCGCTGGACCAGCGGGTGCCGTTGTCGCCGTCCACGGCCGCGCCGGCCGGGGTGCCGGCGTTCTCGACGGAGGAGGCGGTGGCGGGCTTGCCCTGGGAGAGGAGCGTGGGCGCCGCGCCGGCGGCGGTGCCGGGGAGCAGCACGAGCAGGGCCGCGACCAGGGCGGCGGCGAGGGCCGCGACCGTCAGTCGAGGCGGATGATCGGAGAGGCGTGGCATGGGGGGCACTCCTGACGTCTTGGATCCAGGGGGATCGAAGCGTGAGTGAACTGCCCGCCACGGGGGCCGTCAAGGGGTTCAGCGTTCATGAATCGAAGATCCAACGATGTGTCAATTGGCCACGAGGCCTGTGAACTTGGAGTTTCTTCAATCCTTGTGAAAAGTGTTGACGAAAAATCCCCGCGAGGCTCTACTGAGGCTCCTGACCGCTCCGTTCCGCCGTGCCCGCTGAGGCGGGACGGAGCTTCGGGCAGGCTTCGGCGGCGTTGGTCCCGGCTTCGGCCCGGTGTCGTCGCGGCCGGGTCCGGATCCGGCCCGGTTTCGGGAAGTGTTCGTACGGGGGGAGCGGATGGCGCCGTGCGTTCGCTACTCGTCGCCATCCGCCGGGCCCCGTCAGCTCAGGTCCGGCACCTCGCCGCCGGCGACCAGGGCGACCTCGACACCGGGCAGCGTGGCCGACCACGCGGCGGCGAGCGCCTCCCCCCGTCCCCCGTCGCTCGGCCCGGTCCCCAGGCCGACCGCGTACCGGGCCAGGGTGTCGCCCCGCTCGAAGGGGCGCGGCCAGGCGTGCGCGTCGGCCACCCCGGCCTCCTCCAGCGCGCCGAGCAGGGCGCGCACCCGGCCCCGGGCCCGACCCAGGTTCTCCTCGAACTCCCGTGTCCCGCCACCCCGTACGGTCACCACGGCCCACGCCGCGTGCCGACGGTGCAGCGGCGGGCCGGACAGCAGCCGCTCGAAGCCGCCCGGGTCCGCTTCGAGGACCTCCCACGCCCGGTACAACTCCCGCACGAGCAGATCCCGCATCCCGACCCCGACCTGGGCCGTGCAGCTGCGCACCGGTGCGGACGGGGTCAGCACGGTGACCGGCGCGGGCGCCTCCCCGTGCCGGCCCACGGGTTGCGGCGCGTGGATGCCCGCGACCCCGTCGGGCTCACCGCCACGCCCGACGGCGCGGCCGTGTCCGGGCCCCGCCCGCGCGGGCAGCGGACCGGGGGCCCCGGCCGGCAGCAGTTCCACCGGCTCGTTCCAGTCCCAGGCGGCCCACGTCCCGAAGAACTCCCGCAGCAGCGCCGCCGGTTCCATGTCGCCGGCCGCGCGTACGGTCCTGGCCGCCAGCACCGCCCAGGCCAGCCCCGGCAGACCACCGAAGGGCGCCGAGTCCAGGCCGCGGGCCCGCGCCCAGGCCTTCACCCGCACCGCCAGCCCGGAGAACGCGGCCCGCTCCGCGCCCACGGAATCCCGTACGGCGTCCGCGTCGCTCAGCGCGCTGAGGGCCACCGCGGCCGCCGCGCCGAGCTCCGCCCGCCACGCGACGGCCGAGGCGGGGTCCGTCCCGCCGGTGGCGACCACCACCAGGTCCACGTCCCGCTGCCCGAGGCGCAACCGTAGCCCCGGCACCCGCGCCCCGGTCACCTCCCGCAGCCGCTCGGCCTCCGGCAACGCGGCCGCGACCCGCTCCCGCAGCCCACCGACGCCGGGGGAACCCGGTACCAGCGCCACCAGGTCCAGATCGGCCCACGCAGGCGCGCACGCCATCCGCCGCGACCCGGCGACCCGGACGACCGCGCCCTCCCCGAGGGCCGCCGTCACCCGCGCGACGACCTCCGCCACGGACCGCTGCCGCTCCTCGCGCGGCGGCCGCTTCGGCAACGCCGGCGCGGCCCGCTCCGGCGCCGGCGCGTCCCGCCGCGGCGACAGCACGTCCCGCCCCGGCACCGAACCGGCCCGTGCGGGCACCACCCCGATCTGCTCCGGCTCCGCCCCGTCCCGCCCCGCCGGTACCCCGCCCCGCAGGTCCGTCCGGTACGCGGCCAGGGGCGACGGTTCGGGCAGCAGGCACACCTCGCCCGTGCCGAGTTCCACGGTCGCCCGGACCACCATCGGGCCACCGCCGCGCCGCGACAGCACCGCGAGCCGCCCGACCGTCACATCCCGTCCGTGGGTCAGCCGTGTCCCGAACTCCCGCTCCGCTCGCCGCGGATCACGGCTGCGCCCCAGGGTCAGGTGCGGGGTGTACCCGGCTCCCCGGGCGCGCCCCGCACATCCCGGGAAGCGTTCCACCAGCGCCCGCCGCAACTCCTGCCACGGGGCCTCGCCGGCCGCCGCCGGGTCCAGCCACAGGGTGGCGTCCTCCCGGGGCCCGAAGGAGCGCACGCCCTCCCATCGGGCGGCGAACGGCTCGATCGCGGCCGCGGCCTGCGCCAGCAGGGGCAGCGCCTCGTCGAAGGAGGACTCCGGCACGAAGCCGAAGAGCAGGTTCACGTGCGCGGGCCACCGCCCGTACGCCGGATCGTGGCGCTGCCGCAGCTCCGTCACCGCGGGGTCCTCCGGCGGCAGCCAGGCCACCGCCGTCCGCGCGGTCGCCGCCACGTCGAGCCGCGCGGGCCCCGCGTCCGCGGCGGCGTACTCGAGGGTGGCCTCCACCCCGTAGTGGTCCGAGATGAACAGCCCCTGCGGCGCGGGGGAGTCACCGCGCAGAGCCACCGACCGCACCCGCGCCGCCGACGACCGCAACAGGATCCGGTCCAGCCGGCCCGGCCGGCCCGTCAGGGAACCCACCGCCGCCAGGGGGTTGCCCACCGGATCGAAGGTCGGGGTGTCGTCGCCCGCGCCGCGCACCTCGCTCCACGCGTCCCGCAGGCCCAGCGTCGCCGCCGGACCCGGCGCCCCGGACCGACCGTCGTTGAAGTCGCCGAGCAGCGCCAGGTCCGCGTCGAGGCCGGCTGTTCCCTCGGCGATCCGGGCCAGTTCCTCCTCGCGCCGTCCGGCGCCGTTCTCGGTGTGGTCGCTGGTCAGGTGGGTCGCGGCGACGACGAGCGGCCCGGCCGCGGTGTCGACGGTGACGGCGGCGACCCCCTTGTGCCGCCGCAACACGTGCAGCCCGGCCTCCCGCACCGGAAGCCGGCTCAGCAGGAGCAGCCCGCAACCGGACACGTCGCCCCCGTACGGATCGGTGCCCAGGACGTAACCGTCCCGGACCCAGGGCGCGGCCAACACCATTTTCAGCAGGGCCGGTTCGACCTCCTGGAGGGCGATCACGTCTGCATCGGCGGTCGCCAGGTCGGCCAGCAGCAGAGGCCTGCGCAGCGCGGTGGAGATGAGCGGGGCGTCGTAGCGGTCCCACAGGGTGTTCCAGGTCAGCAGCCGGACCCGCCGCGGGGCCGCAGCGACGGGGCCCGGCCGCACCGGGCGCCAGGCGCCACCGCCCGCCGGATCCCAGGCGTGCGGGGTCCGCACGTCGAAGAAGGGGGCCTCCAGCAGGCGGCGTTCGCGCACCCGCCCGGCCGGGCTCGTGTCGATCAGGTCCACGCCGGTCGCCCGGTCCCACACCAGCTCGCCGTCCGCCTCGACGAACAGCACCCGGTGCCACGGGATGTCACCCCCCGGTACGAACGACGGCAACGGCACCCGTTCGGGAGCGGCCCCGCGCTGGAGCAACCCGAGCGTGAACCGCGCCGGATCGAACCGCGGGTCCCAGCGGACCTGGTGGTAGAGCTGCTCACTGGTCCGCATCAGAGGTACCCTCCCGTGCCGTTGCCCGCCGTACCGCTTCCGGCGCCGCCGCCACCCGACTCCGCGAGACCGCCCGCGTACGGCCCGTGCCCCGGGCCGCCCAACCCGCCCGCCGTGTCCTCGACGGTGCCGCCCGCGCCGATGTACCAGGTCCGGTGCGCCTGACCCGGATAGGGCGGGCTGAACCGGCGCACCTGCCCGACGAGTACGGCCTCCGGTACGGGATGCGTCCGCACGCCGTTGCGGCGGCGCAACTCCGCCTCCTCGACGAGCACCACCGCGTGCGTGACCAGGGCGTCCCTGCGGGCCGCCACGCCGCCCGCCAGGCCGCGCTGTTGCCCGGTCAGCGAGGTGGCGTCCCACACCACCGTTCCGCCGGCGGCCAGGGCCCGGTCCAGCCGGTCCAGGCCCTCCCGCAGGACCTCCGCATTGGCCCGCTGGTCGGCGCGCGCACCCCGGCCCGCGCGCAGGTCGTCGAGGCTGACGTACGCGGCCACCCCCGGCAGGCTCCGGGCGAAGGTGCTCTTGCCGCTGCCCGAGGGCCCGCACAGCTGCACCAACCGCGGCCGGGACGCCGCGTCCCGCCAGCGCCAGGTCGCCGCCACCGCCTCCTGCGCGGTGGAGACGGCTCCCCGCCCGAAGGCCTCACGGGCCTGCGCCCAGCACCGGTCCGCCGCATCCCCGTCCAGGCCGGACAGGGCACGGCGCAGACCGGCCCGGAGCTCGCCCAGCGGGTCCGCGCCGAGCAACCCCGCCTCCTCGGCGCACAGTGCGGACCACTCCGCGCACTCCCGCGCCGCCGTGCCGTCCGTCCCGTCCGGAACCGAGAGCGCCAGCGCGTGCAGCACCCCGAGGTCCGCCGCCGCCGCCATGCTCACCAACCCGGCCCGCCGCCGCTCGTCGGGGAACGGCTGCCGCACCGCCGGGTACAGCCCCACCAGGTCCGCGACCCGGCGGGCCGCCGCCATTCCGAGCGGCCCCGCGGCCAGCCGCGCCGCGAGGGCCGCGCGCGGCTCCCGGTGCAGGGCGGCGGCCAGGATGCCGGTCAGTCGGGCCTCACCGGTCCGCCCCGCCCCGTCGAGCCGCGCCGCCACCTCGGCGGTGGCCTGCCGGGCCCCGGTCGCGGGCGTCGGGTCTTCCCCCAACGCGGCCAGCAACCCCGGTACGTCCGGCTCGGACCCCGACGCGGCCGCCCACAGCGGAGCCGCCGGGCCGAGCCCGTTCGGCACCACGGGCGCGTACATCCAGTGGGTGTCGGTCCGCACGTGGCCGCCGCGCACCCACTTGGCCACGTACCGCCCGAAGTCCTCGCGTTCGAAACCCGCGACGGTACGGACGACGTAGCCCTCCTGGCGGGTGGTGTCGACGCGGAGCCTGCGCAGCGCGCGTTCGTCGTGGACGCCGCGCCACAGGACGCGCGGGGAGGGGACGCCGAGCCGGCGCAGGAAGCGTACGGTCCGGTCCCAGTCCAGGCAGTGGTCGCCGTCCCACACCGAGAACCCGTAGAACCAGCTGTCGAGGTCCTCGTAGGCCAGCGAGTGACGGGCGTACACGTTCTCCCCGCACACCCGCCGGCCGGCCGGGATCCCGGCGCCGATCCGGCTCTGGAGGCCCTTGACCCAGGCCCGCGAGGGGTGGTGCGCGGAGTCGAGCGAGCGGGCGTGCAGACCGTCCCGGTACAGGGTGGTGTTCTCGCCGTCGAGCTTCTCGGTGACCACCACCTCGTGCCCGGCGAGCGCCGAGGGGCCGTGGGCCCGTACGTCGTCCGAGGTCGCACCGGGGGACCAGGGCAGGTGCGCCGTACGGGGGTAGTGGGTGCGCATGTTCGGCTCCTGCTCGACGACGGCCTGCCCGGTCACTCTAGGTATCCGGATCGGGTGAATCCATCCGATTAACCACCGCCGGGGTGCCTGCGGGGTGCGGTCGCCCCCGCGCCCGCACCCGGGGAAACCCCGGCGTCGGCCATCGGGACGGCCACCGCCAGCCGGCCGCCCGCCGGGAACAACAGCCGGTCCAGACGTGCTCCGTACGGCCACTCCCGCGCCCGGTGGAAGCACACCTCGCTCGGGATCGGCGCCGCCCGCAGGTCCGCCGCGTACGCCCCCTCCGGCAGGTCCGCGGCGGCCGTCGCGAGCAACGGGTCGGCGGCCCCGGCCCACTGGGCCAGGGGGCGGGGACGCGGCCACGGGTGCCCGGCCCCGGGCAACAGCCGGGTGGGGTCGTGGCGCACCTGCCCGGCGAAGTCCGGTCCGGCCGCAGCCCGCCGGGCCAGCCGGAGGTACTCCAGCAGCAGCCCCGGCAGGGACTCGGCGACCAGCGCGGCTTCGGGGAACTCCCGCAGCCGCTCCGGATCGGCGGGCACACAGACCACGTGCCCCCACTGCCCGGCCGACGGGTCGATCCGGACCTGGAGCAGCGCCTCCGAGCGGCCGTGACGCAGCCGGGCCAACGGCCGGTACGTCCCGTCGCCGCCCAGCATCCGGTGCAGTTCCGGGTCCACCTCGGGCTCCGCGGCTCCGGGCAACAGCGCCAGCCGGGGCAGCCCGGCGACGTCCACACCACCGACGGCGCGCAGCACCGTACGGATCTCCTCCGGGACGGCAATGTCCCAGGCGTCCATCGCGGAGTCGTTCGCCCCGGGTGTCAGGCGTACGAACTCGGGCCGTCGCGCGGCCAGTTCCCGCAACCCGGTGACCGCCCGCTGTGCCGCGTCCGCGGGCTCCCGATGGCGGAGCACCGGCCGGCCGAGGAAGTCCCCGCTCACCACACTGCGCAGGAACAGCACGCTGCCGTCCGGGGCGAACCGGAACTGGACGTCGCTGCTGCCGGTGTCGGCGGTCCCCGAGGAGGTGGAGAAGTACGGCTCCCAGTCCACCCCGCACGGATAGCCGGGCAGCGCACGCAGGTCGACGACGTCGGTGAGCGAGTCCCCGGGTCCGGCCGCCGCGGCGAGCGCGGCGTCCGATCCCCGGGCCGCCGCGATGCTCGGCACGGCCGACACGCGCACCCGGGGGTCCGGCGGTCCGGTGACGTCCCCGGTGGCCAGGGATCGCGCGAGGCGCGCGGTGAGACCGGCCAGCCAGTCGAGGAAGTCGGGGGCCTCGACGGTGACGTTCCGCTCGTCGCGGAAGGGGAACACGGTCACGACCGGCCCCCAACCATCGCCCGCCGTACCGCTGCCGACGGCGACGATGAGCGAGCCCTCGCCGAAGTCCGGCGCGCCCAGGGTCCAGTACCCGTCCGCGAAGACCTGCCGGCCGCGCGGCCCGAAGGCGTACTCGTCCTCCTCGGTGCGCACGCCGCCGATCTCGCGCAGCACGATCCGTACGGGCTCCGGCACGACGACGGCCCAGGAGTCCATCTCGGCGTCCGGGAAGCCCGTCAACAGCTCGGCGCCATAGGGCTGTTCACGCGCGAGCTCCCGCAAAGCCCCGACGACCCGCCGTGCCCGTCCGCCCGCATCCGCGTCGGCCATGCCCGCATCCTCCCCGCCCGCCGCCCGCCGGCCCGGCGCCGGACGTGCCGGGATCGAACCTAACCGAAACCGCCGGCTCCGCACGCAGGGGCGCCCCGTACGCGCTGCTCACCGGGCCTCCGCGGGGTCCGTTGTCGGCGCGGGCGGCCGGAATCGGGCACGCGGGGCAGCGCGGTCGGCTCGGCGTACCGCAGGCCGGGGCGAGGGCGTCGGCCGCCGAACACCCCCCCCGGGCGTCGCGCGTTCTCCCGAGCCGCGGCTGTCCCTCGCGGGTCCGGGGCCGGGAGCCGGCCGACGATCAGCGCGTTTCCGCGCCACGGGCGTGGACGCGCAGGCGTCGACCCGCTCGGAGTCCGCACCGCGTGGCCCAGCCGCCGCTCGGCGTCAGCGGCTCCCCGCCGCCCGCCCGCACGACGATCAGCGCGTCGCCCTCGAAACGGATCCGGTCGCCGACCGCGAGGAACAGCGGCTCGGCGAGCTCGAAGGCGTGACCGTCCTCGGTCTCCAGGTCGTTGACCATCACCAGCCGCGCGATCGGCGTGGCCCCGTCGGCGATCAGGCGCATCCCACGATGATCCCACCCCGTGCGGCCCACCGAGGGCGCCACCGGCCGGCGCAGCCCGGGTGACCTACCGACACAGGGCGACGATGGTCGGGTCGACGCGGCCGCGGGCCGCCGCGCAGAGGGGGGCCATGTCGAACGTGCGCTGCGGGGCGGGCCGCTGCCGGGGCGCCTCCTGGCGCGGACGCGGTTTCGGGGCCGGGGCGGGCGCACGGCGTACGGCCTTCGGGGGCCGGACCGGTCGTGCGGGGGCGGTGCGGCGCGGCGGACGGTCCCCGGCCCGGCGCGGGGCGGGCCGTTCCGGTGCGGCGGCGGGCACCGCGCGCTCGGCGGGGGCTGCCGCGCCCGTCGCCCCGACGGGAGTCGGCGGCGGCCCGACGGGAGTCGGTGGCGGTGCCGTCCCGACCTCGGGCAGCGGACCCAACGACCAGGCGGCGGAAACCGGTTGGCGTGGCGCGGGGCTGGAAACCGCGGCCCCCGTGCCCGGCGCCCCGGCCGGCGCGGGCGGCCGTACGGTCACGCATCCCGTGACCAGCATCAACGCCGCCGGCAGCACCACGCCGAGGACCAGCGGCAGCAGGGGCCGGGCCCGCAGCAGGGTGAAGGGCGCGATCACGGACGGGGACGGAGCTCGGCGCGGCTGCATCCGCCCAGCCTGCCGCACGACCGTGCCCCGTTACGTCCACCGTCACACTGATGGGTGAGATGAGGAACGGACCACGGCCCCCCCGCTCAGGTCGCTCCACGGCGCGGGTGACTCTAGCGACCCAAGCGACCCCAGCGACTCGGGCGACCCCAGCGACTTGAGCGGCCCCCGACTCACATGCTCAAGCACCGCAGGTGACGGTGTCGCGCGGCGTGTAACGGGTCTTCAGCGTCTCGCGCTTCACCTCCTGGCCGCCCTTCACGAATATCCGGTCCACGGCCACGTCGAAGCCCTCCAGCGGGGACTGCGGCTCGCACTTGGGGCCCGTACCGGTGCGGGTCGCGGGCGGTTTGACGTTCGTGCGCGGCCCCTTCTCCGCCTTCACCTCGTCGTACTTCTTCGTCCCGAAGAAGGTGATGGTGACGGAGGAGTCGGTGGCTTCCGCCTGGATGTACAGGGCCTTGCCCGAGTCGTTGGCGAACCTCAGGTCCAGGCTTCCCCAGGCGACCGTGGCCTCGCGGCCCTCCGGGTAGCGCTCGATGTAGAAGGAATGCGCCCCGTACTCCACCGGTTTGACGCCCGCGAAGAACATCGCGTTGAAGACGGTCGTCGCGACGGCGGAGACGCCGCCGCCCGCGGCCTTCTCGTACACGCCGTTGTTGATCATGATGCCGTCGACGAAGCCGTTCTCCTTCGTGCGTTCGCCGACCCGCTGGTTGAAGCTCCACGTCTCGTCGGGCAGGACCACCGAGCCGTTGATCAGCTCGGCGGCCCGACCTATGTTCGTCGTCCGGTACGCGGCCCGCTCGAACGGCACCGTGAACGTGGACACCTGCTCCTTGAGTCCGAGCCGCGCCACGCTCTCCCGGGTCAGCCGCGGCTGGACCTCCTCGGTGGCGACCTCCCCCGTACGGGCTGCCGCGCCACTGCGCGTCAGCAGCGGCAGCACGGCCTTGCCCAGCGTGGCGGCGGTGACCTGGCGGCCCGTCCGGCCGTCCTCGGCGACGGTGACCTGCCCGGCGGCGTCGACCCGCAGTTTCGCCTCGACCGGGCCGGGGGAGGCCTGGCGCAGCGGCCCGCCGACGGCGGGATCGGCCAGCAGGGCCTTCTCGTCCAAGGCCGGCGCCAGCCGGCCCGTGCCGTCGTCCTTCATCGACAGGTGCTTGCCCAGCGCCGCCGGGGCGACGGGTATGCGCTTGCCGGCCACGGTGAGGGTGACCGGCGCCGACATGGCGGGCTCGCCGAACTCCTTCAGGGCCCGGTCCGTCTCCTGCTGCCCGACACGGGGCTCCGTGCGCCGCACGGGCAGCTCCAAGGGGCCCGCCGTGCCCGCGGCGCGCGGGTACGCGGCCTGCAACGCGTCGAGCGAGCGGTCCACGTCGAGGGCGATCCCCGCGGCCGGCGCCGTGGCCTTCGCCTTGCCCTTCTCGAAGGCCACGGCGCCCTCGCGGGCCCCCTGGCCGGTCTTCTTGCCGATGCCGTCGAGCGCGGCGCGGGCCGCCTTCTCGTCGAACCGGACCACCGGTCGCACGTCGGGGTCGCCGGAGGCGAAGAGCCTGCCGATCACCGTGAACGGGTCGGAGCCGGCGCGCGCGGCGCGGTCCACGGTCCCGGCGGTGTCCAGCGACAGGCCGAGCGTGGCCGGCGCCGCCTGCTCGGTGCGTTCGCCGATCCGCAGCCCGAGCGGGGCCGTCGCGGACGGCCCCAGGTCCCGGGCCAGGGCCTGGCGGGCCTCGGCGCGGGACATCCCGCCTATGTCGACGCCGCGCACCTTCGTGCCCGGCGCGACGTCCTCCCCGGCGAGGAGCAGCCCGGCCGCGTACAGCCCGCCGAAGGCGAGCACCGCGGCGCCTCCCGCGACCCCCGCGACCATCGGCGCGGTCCACCGCTTCCCGGTGGCCGCGCGGGTCTCCGTACGGGGTGCGCGTCGCATGGCTGTGCTGTCTCCTCGGTCCGGGTACGTGGTCGGACCGGCGGTTTTCACGCCGCCAGTCCGCAACGCGGACGGTATCAAGATCGACATAACCAGGTCATAAGGAGGTATAGCGAGGGTAAAGCCGATCCGCGTGTTCCGCCCGGTGTGCGCCGTAACCAGGGGACCGCGCCCGCTGTTGCACAGCCCGGCGGGTCCACCCACGGTGAACGGAGTTCCGATGCCGCAGCTGACCGACGATCCCGGACGGACGGGCACCTGGATGACCCCGCAGGAGTACGGCGCCTCGCGCGCCACGCTCTGGACCGCGGCGGTCGTCCTCGTCACCGACCCCGACGGACGGGTGCTCGTCCAGAGCGTCGACTACCGCGCCGACCGGCTGCTGCCCGGCGGAGCCGTGGACGCGGGTGAGTCACCGGCCGCCGCGGCCGCCCGCGAGATGCGCGAGGAACTCGGTGTCGAGGGCCACTACCCGTACGGCCTCGCCGTGGACTGGATCCCGGCGGACACCCCCGGCTTCCCGCCCGAGATGGGTTTCCCCGGCGAGATCCTCCACGTCTACGACGGGGGTACGTGGACCCCGGAGCGGATCCGGTCCGTCCGGCTCCCCGCCCAGGAGGTCACCGGCATCGACTTCGCCGAGCCCGCCGACCTGACCGCCCTGATGGAGCCGGCCGACGCCCGCCGCGCCCTGTCCGCCCTGCGCGCCCGGATCAGCGGCGGCGGTCCCGCCCTCCTGGAGGCGGGGCGCCCCACCACCCCCAGCGCCCTCGACCGGCTGGGCGTCCTGCGCAGCCCCCGCACCCCGCAGCACGGCGCCTGGACCCCCGGCCCCGTCCCCGCACACCTGCCGGTACGGGAACGCTCCGGCTGGCTCTTCGCCCCCGACGGTCGCGTCCTGCTGCTCGTCGCCCGCGCCACCGGCGCCGTACACCTGCCGTCGCCCACCGCCGAGCCGGCCGTCGCGGCCCTCGCCCTCGGCTACCGCCGCACCGACCGGGGCGCCCTCGCCCGCACCGCGGCCCGGCTCACCGGGGTGTCCCCGACCGCCGACGCGGCGTACGCGCGCCTGCTGGCCACCCCGGAACAGGTACGGGAGCTCAGCGACTGGGGTCCCGCGGGCCACCACGAACTCGCGGCCGTCCACACGGCCCGCGCCCGCCTCTCGCTGCCCGCCCCGCCCCGCACCCCGCCCACGGAACTCCCCGAGCACGGCGTCCGCTGGTGACGGCGCCCGCCGCGACCCGACCAATCCGCCGGCGGGGGCGGCCGGTCCCGCAGCATGGGCCCATGACCGACAGTGACATCACGTACACCCTGTACATCCAGGCCGACCCCGCCCGGGTCTGGCAGGCCCTGACCGAGCCCGCCCTCACCCGTCGCTACTGGGGCCTGAGCTTCGAGACGGACTGGGCGGTGGGCTCGCCCATGGCCTGGGTCGAGCGCGGGGCGCGCACCATCGACCCCGAACAGGTGGTCCTGGAGTGCGTACCGGACCGCCGGCTCTCCTACACGTGGCACACCTTCACCCCCCGGTGGGCGGCCGCCGTCGGCATCGAGGAGGAGCTGCGCGCCGAGCTGGCGGGCCAGCCGCGCACCCGGGTGACGTACGAGATCGAGCCGGTCGGCGACACCCTGACCCGGCTCACGGTCCACCACGAGGGGTTCGTGCCGGGCGGCACCCTGGTCGGCATGTGCGGGCGCGCCTGGCCCCTGCTCGTCTCCAGCCTCAAGACCCTGTTGGAGACGGGCGCCCCGCTGCCGGAGACCGGCCACGACGAGGAGCAGGGCTCCGGCGGCCACGAGGCCCACGACGGCTGAACCGGCTGGACGCCGGGCTCCGCCGAGGCCGCCCCGGGCGGCCCTACGGGACCCTGCGCGCCATCCGTTCACCCCGGTCGTGTGGAATGGTCGTATGGGGATACGCGAGGAGCAGACGATCCGGGAGCAGGGCGGCGACCCGGCGGACCAGGCCGGGCGACCGCTCGCGGCACCGCTCCCGGCCTCCGCCGCGCCTCCGGTCCCGCCACGGCCCGCCCCCGGCCGCTCCGGCTACGCCGGGCACCTCGACCGCCTCGCCGCCGCCGCGGGCACACCGGCCGAGGCCGACGCGGTGGCCGCGGTACTGAGCGACCCCGACCCCGTCATGGCCGACAGCGCCGTCGTCACCCACCTGGACCGGCGGGCCGTGCGGCTCCCCGCCGACGCCGCGTTCTCCGGCTGGGCGGGCGCCCTGCGGCCCGCCGTCGCCGGACGGCCCTTCCCGGCCCGCCGACTGCGCGAGTGGACCCTGCTGAAGGCGATGCAGGCCGGTGGTCCGTGGTCGGCCGACGAACTGGTCGCCGCCTCCGACTGGTGCCAGCACGCCGCCGCCCTGTCACCGGCCCCGTACGAGGCGCTGGTCGTCCTCGCGGCCCGCGCCCGGACCGGTCGCGCCCGCAACGCCGCCGCTCAACGGCTGCGCCGCCTCGCCCTGCCGAAGGACCCCTGCGCGAGGTAGCCGAGGACACCCCGGGACGGTACCCGTCGGGGGTGTTGCCGGGTGCCCGGGGCGGGCCCACACTCATCCCCGAGAGCCGTACACCGGGGGGTAATCGTGTGGCTTGCGTTCCTTTTCCTGCCCGCCGCCGTCCTGCTCGTGGTGGCCGACCTCGTACGGATCCTGGCCCACCGGCGCATGACCCGGCCCCGGGTGTGCACACCCCGGCCGGCCCGGGAACCACTGACGATGTACGAGGTCGCCTACCTGCGCAACGGCAACGCGGCCGTCGCCGAGACCGCGATGGCGGCGCTCCACCTCGCCGGGCGGCTGACCATCACCGCGGACCACCGCATCGACCTGACCGGTCGACGTCCGCGTGATCCGGTGCAGGCCGCCGTCCTGGCCCGCAGGAGCGCGGGCGACGTCCGGCCGGCCGCGGCCGTGCGCGACGAGACGGCCGGGTCGGCAGCCGTGGCGCGCGTGGCCGCCCGGCTCGTCGAACAGGGACTGGCCATGGACGGGGCCCGGGAGGAGGGGGCCGCCGACGCGAACGACTTCGAAGGGGCGGTCGGGTGCCTGGCGGTCATCGCCGCCATCGCGGCTGTGATCCGGTCCGCCGCCGTCGACGGCCCCTGGCACTGGCTCCGCCCCCTGGGCGCCTTCGCCCTGCTCCTGCTCGTCTGGGCCTGTCGGTACGACGGCCGCGACCGGTGGCCCCGGGCCCGCGGGGCGAGCCCGGCCGGCCGGGCCCGGTACGAACAGGTCCTCGCGGACGAGGCCTGGGAACCGCGCCCCGACCGGGGTTCCCGCCTGCCGGCCAGGAACCGCACCACCGTCGCGGACGTCAGCCGGCACGGACTGAGCGCCCTCACGCTCCCCGCACTCGCCCTGGCCGTGGTGGGCGGGCCGGAGCCCGAGGCCGCCCCCTCGTCGAGCTCATCGAGCTCATCGAGCTCATCGGGTTCCGCCGGTTCCCCGACCGGCGACCGGAACGTCGCGGACCCTCCGTCCCTCGGCGCGGGATGCGCGGGCTGCGGCGGTTGCGGGGGTGGTTTCTGAGGGCCGCGAACGGTGTTCGCGGCCCCGTCCCGGCACGGAAAGGGAAGCAAGCCCTGTTGCGAAGTCTCGTCAGACGCCAGTACGAGGGCTTATGGTCCTCACTACCTGGCCAGGTATCAGCGTTGAACCGATGCCACTCCACTGGAGGATGACTCTCCGTGTCGCACGTTTCACAGGCCCCCGTCACCACCCCCGACGGCGAGCCTGCACCGCCCGTCCCCCGAACGTTCGGCGAGGTCAAGGGCTGGTTCTCGGCGCATGACCAGGTCCTGTTCGACTGGTTCCTCACCCGACAGAACCAGGACGCCGAAACCCCGGGTGACATCCTCGAACTGGGCGCCTTCATGGGTAAGAGCGCCATCTTCCTGGGCGGATACCTTCGCGACGGTGAGGAGTTCACCGTCTGCGACCTCTTCGATTCCCCCGCGCCCGACGACTTCAACCTCGCCGAGACGCGTGACTCCTACCCGACGCTCACCCGGCGCGGGTTCGAAACGAACTACCTCGCCTTCCACGAGGCGCTGCCCACGGTCATCCAGGCACCGACCTCGGTGGTCTCCGACCGTGTACGGCCCGGGAGTTGCCGCTTCGTCCACATCGACGCCTCGCACCTGCACGAGCACGTCGTCCAGGACATCGACTCCTCGCGCCTGGTCGCCGGCGAGGACGCCGTCGTCGTCTTCGACGACTACCGCTCCGAGCACTGCCCGGGCGTCGCCGCCGCCGTCTGGGCCGCGGTCGCCACCGGCGAACTGCGGGTGATCGCCGTCTCGGCCCTGAAGCTGTACGCGACCTGGGGCGACCCCGCGCCCCACCAGGCGGCCATGCTGTCCTGGCTGGAGGGCCGCACCGACCTGTGGCACGGCGTGGACATCGTGCACGGCCGGCCGCTCGTGCGGATCGGTGGCGAGAGCGCGACGGCGCCGCCCGAGCCGAAGCCGCTGAAGGAGCCCGAGCCCGTGGAGCCCGTCGTCGCCGCGCCGCCGGCCGCCCGGCCCGCGCCCCGGCCGGGCCGCGCCTGGCGCAAGCTGGCGAAGGACCTCCTGCCGCCGCTCGTCACCCGCGCCATAGTCGCCCGGCGGCGACGCCGCCGCGCCTGACACGGGAGCGGTACGACGCCGGTCCCGCCCCGCGGGTCCGGCGCCCGCGCCTCAGAGGCCCTTGCGGACCCGGGCCGCCCGGCGGGCCTCGGCGGCCTGGCGCGCCTCGATGGTCTTGCGGGACTCCTTGCCCTTGCCGGGGCGGCCCGGGCGGGTGCCGATCCCGCGGAACCCGAGGTCGGAGCCGCTCGGCCGGCCCTTCGCGTCGGTCGGCGCGGCGCCGGACAGCGGAACCCCGGACGGCGCCTTCGCGCCGGTGATCCGGCTCAGCGCGGCCTCACCGGAGCGCACCTGGGTGATCGTCGGCCGGATCTTGGCGTCGGCCATCAGTCGGACGATGTCCCGCCGCTGGTTGGGCGTGACCAGGGTGACGACCTTGCCGGACTCGCCCGCGCGGGCGGTCCGGCCGCCCCGGTGCAGGTAGTCCTTGCTGTCGGCCGGCGGATCCACGTTGACCACCAGGTCGAGGTCGTCGATGTGGATGCCCCGGGCGGCGACGTTCGTCGCGACCAGGACGGTGATCAAGCTGTCCTTGAACTGCCCGAGGGTGCGGGTGCGCTGCGGCTGGGACTTGCCGCTGTGCAGCCCCTCCGCCCGGACGCCCATGGCCCGCAGGTGCTTCACGAACTGGTCGACGCCGTGCTTGGTGTCGAGGAACATCAGCACCCGGCCCTCGCGGGCCGCGATCTCGGTCGCCGCCGAGATCTTGTCGGCGGCGTGGATGTGCAGCACGTGGTGGTCCATCGTGCCGACGGACGCCGACTGCGGGTCCACGGAGTGCGAGACCGGGTCCTTCAGGTACCGCCGCACCAGTTGGTCGACGTTGCGGTCCAAGGTGGCCGAGAACAGCATCCGCTGCCCGGCGTGGTGGCACTGGTCCAGGATCTCGGTGACCTGCGGCATGAAGCCCAGGTCGCACATCTGGTCGGCCTCGTCCAGCACCGTGATCCGCACGCGCTCAAGGTGCACGTCCCGTCGACCGACCAGGTCGCTCAGCCGCCCGGGCGTGGCCACCACGACCTCGGCGCCGGTGCGCAGCGCACCGGACTGGCGACCGATCGACAGCCCGCCGACGACGGTGGCCATCCGCAACTTGAGGGCCTGCGCGTACGGCGCGAGGGCCTCGGTGACCTGCTGCGCCAGCTCGCGCGTCGGTACGAGGATCAGCGCCAGAGGCCGCTTCGGGTCGGCCTGCTGCCCCGCGGTGCGGGCCAGCAGGGACAGGCCGAAGGCCAGGGTCTTGCCGGAGCCGGTACGGCCGCGGCCGAGGATGTCGCGGCCCGCGAGGGAGTTCGGCAGGGTCGCGGCCTGGATCGGGAACGGCTCGCGCACCTGCTGCTCGGCCAGGGTCCTCACCAGCTCGGCGGGCAGGTCGAGCTCCTCGAACGAGGTCACCGGGGGCAGCGCCGGGGTGCCGCCGGTCCGGGGCATGGTGAACTCGCCCTGGGGGCCGAGGGTGCGGGGGGTCTTGCCGCCGCCCTTGGCTCCGGGCCTGGAGCCGGCCTTCGCTCCGGCCTTGATGCCGAAACGCCCGTGAGCTGACGGGTTCTTCATGCAGAACCTTCCGTGAGGAGAGCGAGCGCGCAGGGCGGACGGGACGGTGAACGGCGACGAGCCGGGGCCCGTACCCCTTCGGTACGGGCCCCGGCTCGTCGTACGCGTCCGCATCGGGTGGAAACACCCCGCGCCTCAAGTTTCCCGCCCATTTTACCAGTCGGTCATCAGGCGGGCGGGGGGCCGATCTCCCCGGCCCGCACGCGGGTCAGGTGGGCCTGCATCTCGGCCGTGGCCCGCCCGAACCAGTCGGCGATGACGGCGACCTCGGCGGGGGAGTAGTCGGCGAACAGCGCCCCGAGCCGGGCGTAGAACGGCTCGTACACCGCGACGACCCGAAGGGCGGCGGCCGGGTCGGCCACCACCCGTACCCGGCGGCGGTCGCTCGGGTCCGGCCGGCGGTGCGCGTATCCGGCGCGCTCCAGCCGGTTGATCACCCCGGTGACGGCTCCCGTCGTGAGGTGGGTCAGTTCGGCGAGGTCGCCTGCGGAGAGCGGGGCGTCCCCGGCGCCCAGGACGTGGCCCAGGCAGGTGAGGTCGGTGACGTTCAGTCCGAGCAGCTGGGCCACTTCCTGCTGGCCGATGAGGCCGAGGGCCACGTACTGGTCCATGCGCGCGATGGCCTCCCCGGCGGTGGCCGGGGGGCGGGACTTGCCGTGCACCCACACTCTCCTTAGTATCTAAGTTACTTAGCTCGTGAGATAAAAGATCCTGCTCCGAGCGTACTGGCGCCCGTACCCCCAGGGAGAATCATGAGCGCGCACGGCGATGTCGACCTCGGCCACACCGTGGCCGGCTGGACCGGAACGACCCTGGCCCTGCTGGGCTGCGCCGGAGCGGGCGCCGCCCTGTGCGCGGCCTGGGCGCCCGGCATCTGGCTCGGCCTCGGATTGGTCCTGGTGGCGGGAATCGTCACCTGGCTGCTCCACCTCGCCGGCTGGGGCAAGCCGAGCGGCCCCCGGCCGCGCACCGCATGGGACTGGCGGACCCGGGACACCGCGGCCCGCGCCGGACACGCCCACTGCCTGGGCTGTCGGGTCGGCGGCTCCCGTCGGGCGGCGGCGGCCCGCGCCCCCCGTCCGGCCGTGCCGCTGCCCGTCGGGGACGGCGCGATGTGACCCGCGGATGGCGCGGTCATGTGTTCGAACTGCCATGGTTGGCCGCGTCCGGAGTGTGCCGCGAGCGGCGGGTGGGCACTATCGAGACGGCTGCACGTGCGGCCCGCGTGGAACGTTGAGAAGGATCAGTACCCATGGCAACTGGCACCGTGAAGTGGTTCAACTCGGAGAAGGGGTTCGGTTTCATCCAGCAGGACGACGGCGGCCCCGACGTGTTCGTGCACTTCTCCGCGATCCAGACGACCGGCTTCAAGGAGCTGGCCGAGGGCGCGAAGGTCGAGTACGACGTCACGCAGGGCCCCAAGGGACCCCAGGCCGAGCAAGTGGTGACGCTGTAGCGCCGCTTCGCGAGACCAGCCCGTGACGAGGAGCCCCCGCCGGTGAACGGCGGGGGCTCCCGCACGTGCGGGGCGCCCGCCCCGATGTCGTCGGGCTCAGGCGGTCGGCGGCAGGGCCCGGTGGAGGGCCAGCAGCAGGGCCCAGATCCGGTCGGCGAGTACGCCCGGGTCGGTGTCCGGAAGCAGCCCGTGCAGCCAGTCCGCGAGGATGCCGGTGAAGGTGCCCGCCACCGCCGAAGCGACGAGTTCCGCGTGCGGCGCCCCGACGGCCGACCGCTCGGCCCGCGCGCGCTCGGCCAGCTCCCGGTGCAGGCGCTCGCCGAGCGGGCCGCCACCGCCCTGCAGGAGCAGGCTCCGGTACAGGGCCGCGTGACCGGCGACCGATGCGAGGTACTCCGCCAGCGCGGCCGGCGGGCGGAGCGGGGCGAGCGAGCCCGGGCCGGTCTGCCAGGCGTGCAGGGCGTCGACCGCCGCGTGCACCACCTCCGCGCAGGCGTCCACGGCGAGTGCGGTGAGGTCCTCGTAGTGCAGGTAGAAGGTGGCGCGACCGACGCCGGCCCGGCGCACCACCGCGGAGACGCCCACCTCGGCCGGCTCGCGGCCCGACGCGCACTCGGCGAGCAGGCTCTCGCGCAGTCGCGCCTTGGTCCGCGCGGTTCGAGGGTCCTCGGCGCGGGCCCGCTCGGGACCGGGGTCCGGCGGGTTCACGCGGCCGCCAGCGCGGCGCCCAGGGCGAGCGCGCCGGGCAGGGCCTGGGCGAGCAGGATCCGGCGGTTGGCGGTGGCGGCCCCGTACACCCCGGCGACGATCACGCAGATCAGGAAGAAGACCTGGGTCGCCAGGGAATCGATGACGAGACCCCAGACCAGTCCGGCGGCGAGGAAGCCGTTGTAGAGCCCCTGGTTGGCGGCGAGCGGGGCGGTCAGTCGGGCGGTGTCCGCGTCGAACCCGGACAGTGCGCGTCCCGGCGGCCGCTGCCACAGGAACATCTCCAGGACCAGGAAGTACGCGTGCAGGGCGGCGACGACGCCGATGAGAACCTGAGCGACCGTGTGCACGGCCACCTCCACTTCGTCCCGGACGGCCCCCGGCGTCCCCGACGGCCTCGATTTCCTGGACAACTGTACAGGAAATCGAGGTGTCGGATCGTCCGCCCACCCGGCCCCGGCGGCGCTACCCCTCCCGCGCCGGCAGGACGGAGATCGCCGCGACCGGGCAGGCCCGCGCGGCTTCCCGTACGAGCGGGCTGCCGTGGCCGTCCTCCCGGCCGGCCAGCACCTCCCCGAAGCCGTCGTCGTCCTGGGTGAACACCTCGGGCGCGGTCAGCGCGCACTGCCCGGCGCCGACGCAGACGTCGTGGTCGACGGAGATCCGCACGCCGCTCACCAGGCCACGGGGAGTTCGACCATGCCCTGGATCGTGTCCCCGGGCTTGAACGGGATCCGGTCCGGATCGTCCGCCAGGCGCAGCCCGGGCAGCCGCTCGAACAGGACCCCGAGGGCGATCTCCATCTCGGCGCGGGCCAGGTTCTGCCCGAGGCACTGGTGGATGCCGAAGCCGAACGCCAGGTGGTGCCGGGTCGGCCGGTGCCAGTCGAGGGCATCGGGCGCCTCGAAGACCGACCCGTCGCGATTGATGACGGAGGTGGCGAAGACCACCCCGTCGTCCGGGCGGATGGTCACGCCGCCCACCTCGATCTCCTCGGTCGCCACCCGCAGCATGCCGTCCGCGATCGACAGGAACCGCATCAGCTCCTCCACCGCCTCCGACATCAGGGACGGGTCGGCGCGCAGCTCGGCCAGCTGCTCGGGGTGGCGCAGCAGGGTGAAGGTGCCGAGCGAGATCATGTTCGCCGTCGTCTCGTGTCCCGCGACCAGCAGGATCACCGCCAGGGCGACCAGTTCCTCGACGTCGGTCCCCCCGGTCTCCAGGCGCGTCGCGATCAGCTCGTCCAGCAGGCCGTCGCCGGGATCGGCGCGCTTGCGCCGGATCAGCGCCTCCAGATAGGAGTCGAGTCGCTGCCGGGCGTCCTCGACGTCGGCCGGTTCCGGGCCGCGCAGCAGCCGCCGCGACTGCCCCTCGAAGAACTCGTGGTCCTCGTACGGCACGCCCAGCAGGGCGCAGATGACCGTGGACGGCACCGGCAGGGCGAAGGCGGAGACGAGTTCGGCTCCCGGCCCGCGGGCCACCATGGCGTCGATCAGCCGATCCACGGTCTCCCGGATGCGGGGGCGCAGAGCCGCGGTCCTCTTCAGGCTGAAGCTGGGGATCAGCATCCGGCGCTGCGCGTTGTGCTCGGGGTCGTCGACCCCGAGGAGGGCGGTGCGGCGGTTCCGCAGGCCCTTGAACCGGGGGGTGGGAGTGGGGAAGGCGGCGTTGGTGCGGTCGGTGGACAGCCGTCCGTCGGAGAGCAGGGCGCGGGCCTCGGCGTGGCCGGTGACCACCCACACGGAGCGTCCGTCGAACAGGGTCACCCGGGACAGCGGCCGCGCCCCGCGCAGGGGCTCGTACGCGGTGGGCGGGTGATAGGGGCAGGTCCGGTCCTGGGGGAACGCGATGGCTTCGGACACGGCTTCGGACATGAGAACAACACCTCGCAAGCGATGGTTCCGTAGCGCCGGACTCCATTACATGCCTGAGGCACCTATCCCACCTATGCCACTTTCGGCCAGACTGCCCGGGTTCACCCGTGGGGAGGCACGCGCACCCCCACCGGGCGGACGGGCCGCGGGAAGGAGACTTCGCCGACCTACAGGTGGGCGTCCAGGAAGGCGCGGAACGCCTCGCGGTCCAGCGGTCCGGCGTGCGAGGCCACCGCCTCGCCCGCCTCGACGAGCACCACGGTCGGGGCGCCGGTCACGCCGAAGCGCCGGGTGGGCCCGGGACAGCGGGTGATGTCGGTGCGGACGGCCGTCAGTCGCGTTCCGTACTCCTCGGCCAACTCCGCGACGAGGACGTCCATCGTCCGGCAGGCCTCGACGACCTTGGGCCAGGTGCCGGTGAAGTAGGCGAGGACCGGGCCCTGTGTCATGCCGACGATGAAGTCGAATTCCTGGTCCTCCAGTGGCCGGTGTACCCGACGGGCCATGGGTGGTGCTCCTCAGTTCGCGTTGCGGTGATCGACAGCGTAGGCGGTCCGGCCCGCGCCGGGCCCGGACCCCGTTGTCAGTGGGGCCTGTGAAGCTGGGCCCATGGACGACAGGATGCTGCGGCGCCGGGTCTACGGCGCCGACCACGACGATCCCGATCCGGGCCCGCGCCCCGGTCACGCGTACGGCGAGCTCGTGGGCGGCCCCCTCGACGGTCTCCTCCTCGACGTCACCGGCTGGAGCGCTCCGCAGCTCGCCGAGGAGGCCCGGCTGCCCACCGAGATAGGGCGCTACGGAGCGGGCGGCCGCACCCACTACCGTCGCCGCGCGGGCGACCCCTCGCGCTGGGACTGGACGGGGGACAGCCCATGACGGGGGACGGCCCCTGAGGGCGGGCGGCCGGTTCGGGTGCCGGAGCAGGGGATTCGGCCGGGGGGCGGGTCTCGGAGATCATGGAGATCCGTCATGTGGGGAAGGAAGTGCCAGTGGGTCACCTGGTGATGAGTACCGGCAACATGCGCAGCGCGATGAGGCTGCTCACCGCCGTCGAGCGCACGCCCGAGCAGGAGCGTTGCCTCGGTTACGTCCGCGCGGAGTGCGCGCGCAAGGACGAGAGGCTGCAGAGCCGGGGGATAGAGCTGGAAGTGTCCGTGGCGCGGGCGCTGGAGCAACTGCTCGACGGAGAGGTCAGCGGGCAGGAGGGGCCGGAGTGGACCTACGCCCTGCACGCCCTGATCGCCGCGCACTTCTCGGACACCCACGACCTCGGCGACTGGGCGCGCCAGTCGTGGTTCTCGACGGTCGACGAGGAGCTTTCGGCGGCCGGTGTCCCCTCCCACCTGAGCATCTCCGAGATCGTCCTGTCCGGACCGCCGGTGAGCGTGCCCTTCCCCGGTGACACCACCCCGTGGATGGGTACCTTCCCGACCGCGGCCGCCGCCGCGTTCGTCGCGGCCCACGAGGCCGTGCTCGACCTGGTGGAACCGGAAGTCCGGGAGACCGCCGAGTACTTCGTCAAGGCCATGCGCTTCGAGGCCGAGGAGTGGGAAGCGGCCGAGGAGGGCGATCGCGTCAACGACACCCTCTTCTTCTGGTGTTCCTGACCCGCCACGGGCCCACCTGACGTCGCCCCCGCGCTCAGGGCGCGGCCGAGCCCCCGGTCCGCCGACGAGCGACCGGGGGCTCTGTGCGACTCTTCCGCCGTCCCCGCCCGATCGGATGCGGTGCGGGGGGCGGACGCGGGCGGAAGGCGGGCGGCGTCGGTTCAGCCGGCTGTCGCCGTACGGCTCACCTTGCGCGCCCACAGCACCAGCGGGACCTGGAGCGGGAGCCTTCCGATGGCCGCGGCGAGGTGGGCGGGGGAGCTCCGGCGGGCGTCGACGGCCATCTTCACGTTCCCGGGGAGGACGCCCACGAAGAACGCCGCCGTGGCCATCGCCGCCACCCGGCGGGTCCGGGGGTGCGCGACGCCGACGGCGAGCGCGAGTTCCACCACGCCACTCGCGTACGTCCACCCGCGCGGGGTTCCGGGCAGCGATGCGGGGACCATCGCGTCGAACGGCTTCGGCGCGACCGCGTGCAGCACCGAGGAACCGGCCAGGAGACCGGCGAGCAGCATCGGCGAGGAGGGGGTGCGGGGCATCGGGAATCCTCTCGGAATGGCCAGGGGCCGCGATCCTACTCGTCGGTAGGGCCGGTGGGCAGGGCCCGCGGCATGGGTCCGCAGCGCGTCGGCCGGCCGCTCCGGAAAATTCCCCGAAGAATTTCCTCCGGAGCTGTCGATCCGGGCGGCCCCCGTTCGACGCACAGGTGAGAGCGGGGAAAGCCCCCGCCCTCCCGACCGAGGAGTCACCATGCCGCGCTTCCTGACGATGATCCGCATCAACGAGCAGGCCCTTCCGCCGGAGGAGTTCCCCGCCGACTTCCAGGAGCGCATGGGCGCCCTGCTGGAAGAGATCACCAAGGCGGGCGTCATGCTCGACACCGCCGGCCTGCTCCCCACCTCCGAGGGCACCCGGGTCAGCTGGTCCGACGGGAAGATCAGCTACACCGACGGCCCCTTCACCGAGACCAAGGAGGTCGTCGGCGGCTACTCCCTCTGCCAGTGCAAGGACAAGGCCGAGGCCGTCGAGTGGACCCGGCGCTTCCTGGAGATCCACCCCGCGCACTGGAACGTGAGCGCCGAAGTCCGGCAGATCGACGAAATGTGATCCCTGCGGCCCCGCGCCGCGTTTGCCCTGCCTCGTCACGGCTGCTCTGATGGGTGGCCGTGACGGCAGTGAGTACGACCCGAGCGGTCGAAGCGGTGTTCAGGATCGAGTCCGCACGGATCATCGCCGGTGTCGCGCGCATCGTGCGCGACGTCGGCATCGCCGAGGAACTGGCGCAGGACGCCCTGGTCGCCGCACTCGAACAGTGGCCGGTCGCCGGCATCCCCGACCGGCCCGGGGCCTGGCTCATGGCCACCGCGAAACACCGCGCGATCGACCTCGTCCGCCGCAAGGAGACCTACGCCCGCAAGCTCGCCGAGGTCGGCCGAACCCTGGAAGATGCGCCGGCCCCGGAGGAGCCCGCCGACCCGCAGGACATCGACGACGACCTGCTCCGCCTGGTCTTCACCGCCTGCCACCCGGTCCTCGCCACGGACGCCCGCATCGCGCTCACCCTGCGCCTCGTGGGCGGTCTGACCACCCAGGAGATCGCCCGCGCCCACCTGTCCTCCGAACCGACCGTCGCCCAGCGCATCGTGCGCGCCAAACGGACCCTCGCCAAGGCCGCCGTGCCCTTCGAGGTGCCGTACGGCGCCGACCGCGAACAGCGCCTCGCCTCGGTCCTGGAGGTCATCTACCTCATCTTCAACGAGGGCTACTCGGCCACCGCCGGGGACGACCTCGTACGCCCCGCCCTGTGCGAGGACGCCCTGCGCCTCGCCCGGGTGCTCACCGGGCTGATGCCGGGCGAACCCGAGGTGCACGGCCTCTGCGCCCTCCTGGAGTTCCAGGCCTCCCGCATCGCCACCCGGACCGGCCCCGACGGCGAACCGGTCCTGCTCGCCGATCAGAACCGGGCCCGCTGGAACCGGCTCCTGATCCGGCGCGGCGTCGACGCCCTGCACCGGGCGGGCAGCGGCCCGTACTCCCTCCAGGCCGCCATCGCCGGCTGCCACGCCGCGGCCGTCCGCTACGAGGACACCGACTGGGCGGCCATCGCCGCGCTCTACGGGCGCCTCGTCCTCCTGATCCCCTCACCGGTGATCGAGCTGAACCGGGCCGTCGCCGTGTCCATGGCCGAGGGACCCGGGGCCGCCCTGCCCCTCGTCGACGCCCTCACCGAGGAGCCCGCGCTGCGCACCTACCACCTGCTGCCGAGCGTACGGGGCGACCTGCTGGAGCGGCTCGGACGCGGGCCGGAAGCCCGCGCCGAGTTCCTGAGGGCGGCGTCCCTGACGCGCAACGCACGCGAACGGGACCTGCTGCGCCGCCGCGCCGACGCCCTCTGAGGCCGGGCGCCGCGCCGACGCCCTCTGAGGCCGGGCGCCGCGCCGACGCCCTTGTCCCGCCGACGCCCCCGGTCCCGCCGCCGATCCGTGTCAGACCCTGACGCGGCCCGGTTCCGGCCGGCGGGGCGCCGTGAGGGCCACGGGCCGACCGAAGCCACCGGAGCGGGCGACCGTCTGCACCGTCCGGCGCAGCGCCTCCTGGAAGTCGCCCATCGTGCGTCGCGCGGCCGGGGTGTCCACGTACAGCGAGTTCATGTGCAGCCCGTCCGTGTCCCGCTGGAACCACGAGCAGGCGCCGTTGGCGCGGGCCGACCACACGTGCGTGGTGGGCCGCCACTCGTCGTGGCGTTCGGCGCCCCGACACCTGCGCATGTCGATGTACGAGAAGAAGTTGACCGGGTACGGCCACGCCCGGGCGGCGAACTCCCGCGGCGCCAGCAGCTCCCAGGCCCTGACGAACGGCACGTCGATGTGCCCGATCATCTCACCGAACCCGGCCCGGACCGAGGCCATGACCTGCCCGAAGTCCAGCCCGGGCGAGGCGTCGAACTCGATCGGCATGGTGTTCACGAACCAGCCCACCGAATCGCTCCACGCCTCGCGCCCGCGCTCGCTGACGGGCATGAACCCCCGGTAGACGCCCGGCCCGCCGGCCTCGCGCAGACATACGCCGACGGAGCCGAGCACCCCCATGAACGGCTTCGCGCCCGCCTCCAGGCAGACCTTCTCGAAGACCTCGGCCTCGGCCGCGTCGAGCAACGAGGAAGCCTCGTTGACGATCGGGTACATGCGGTCGGGCTCCACGCCCAGGTCGAGGGGGAAGCGGGGGAAGAACTCCCCGTTGCGCTCGATGAAGGACTTCCAGTAGCCGAGCCGTTCGTCCCCCGCGTCGATGGACAGGTAGCGGCGGCGCTGCTCCTCGGCGAAGTCGAGGTAGCTGGGCGCCGGCGGCAGCACGGCCGGCACGCCGTCGCGCAGGGCCTCGTAGGCGGTCAGCACCTCGTTGACGACGATCGGCATCGACATGCCGTCGCACACGATGTGGTCGAAGGCGAGGTAGACCGTCGACGACTCGGGACGCAGCACGGCGCCCATGGTGAACAGCGGCCACGACAGGGTGTCGATGCTCCGCTTGAACCGCTCGACGAGGAAGTCCCTCACCAGGACCGCGTCGTCGAAGGTGGCGATGTGCTCGGCCTCCAGGGCGAGTTCCTCGGGCGCGATCGGCTCGCACGCCAGCTCGCCCGCGAGTCGTCGGAACTCGCACCGCAGTACCTCGTGCCGCTGGACGAAGCCCAACAGGGCCTGCGCCAGGAGCGGTTCGTCGAGAACTCCGTCGATCTCGAAGGTCACGGCGACCCACGACGCGACCGGGTCGTCGGCCGCACGGCTCGCCTCGGCGACGGTGAAGTGCTTGTCCTGGTTGAAGGAGGCCCTCCTGCCCGGGGTGTCGCTCCGGTCCCCGGCCGGCGCCGCAGTGGAGCGCAACCGCCACTCGACCACTCGCCCCGGCGCCACGTCGTGCATCTCCAGAGGAAACTGCCGCATTCCGTCATCCCTTCGCCCCCGAGTCAACCCCGTGCGCCTAACGACACCCGGACCGAGGAAGTGACGCACGCGCCGTCGCCGCAGGTGGGCGGGGGCGGACAACGGCGGGAAGGGGCGCTCCGGGAGCGCGGTGGCGACCGGACGGGGCCGTCGAGCCGCCGGCCCTATCGCGGCCCGGAGCCGGAGCCGGAGGCGGCTCCGGGGTCCGTCGTCTCCTGCGCGTCGTGCCGGCGGACCTCGATGTGGTCGGGGGCCAGGTCCACCGCCACCCGGTCCTCCATGCCCAGCGCCTCCAGGAACTTGGGCGGCAGCTGGACCCGACCGCTGCGGTCGAGCATGACGTACTCGCGTTCGCTGATCGACTCCGCGCCGTGCTCGTCGGTGACCGTGCGGCGCAGGACCTCGCTGCTGGTGCGGCCGTCCCTGATGGCCACCGTACGGCGGACCTCGCCCGCAACCATCGGGTCGTGTGTCACGATGACCACGGTCGCGCCCAGCTCCCGGTTGACCGAGCGGAACGCCTCGAAGACGGTGGCGCCGGTCTCGGAGTCCAGCTCGCCGGTCGGTTCGTCGGCCAGGAGCACCGCCGGGTCGTTGGCCATGGCCACCGCGATCGCGACGCGCTGCTGCTGCCCGCCGGACAATTCGGCCGGTCGGCGGTCGCCGAGACCGCCGATCTTCAAGGCCTCCAGCAGCATCCCCACCCGCTGGGCGCGCTGGGTCGCCGCCTTGCGTCCGCCGCCCTTCAACTGCATCGGCAACGCGATGTTCTGAGCAGCTGTCAGGAACGGCAGGAGGTTGCGCGAGGTCTGCTGCCAGACGAATCCCACCGCCTCGCGGCGGTAGCGCAACCGGTCGCGGGCCGACATCTCCAGCAGGTCGTAGCCGCCGACGGCCGCCTTCCCGGCCGTCGGGACGTCCAGCCCCGCCAGAATGTTCAACAGCGTGGACTTGCCGCTCCCGGAGGCGCCGACGAGGGCCACCAGATCACCCCGGGAAACCGTCAACTCCAGCCCCTGGAGCGCCTGCACCTCCACCCCGTCCGCGCTGAAGATGCGTACGAGACGGTCGCAGACGATGGCGGTGCCGGCGTCCCGGGCGCGCGGTTCGGCGGCGGCCAGCGCCTGCCGGCGCAGCTCCTCGTACGTGGGCGCTTCGCTGTTCAACGTTGGTCTCCCGCTCTCAACTCGGTGATGATCTGGCGCCGGCCGGACACCGCCGCCTCGGCGAGCACGGCCAGCGCCGCCAGCAGCGCCATGCCCAGGGCGGGGACGAGGACCGGCGCGGCGGTCAGCCGCAGCCCGGTCGGCACGGCCGCGCCGACCAGCGCCGACAGGTCCACGGACACGCCCAGCACGCGGACGGCGACGGCCGCGGTCAGGATCCCGCCGACCGCGGCCGCCAGCACCTGGGGCAGCGCCTCCGTCAGGACCAGGGCGATGCCCTGCCGGGGCCTCAACCCCATGGTGCGCAACCGGGCCAGCAGCGCTCCTCGTTCGGGGGCGGCCCGGACCAGCCCGAGCAGGACGGCCAGCAGCGCGAAGCCGGCGGCGCCCGCGAGGGAGGCCAGGAACAGCCGCCCGGCGGCGTGCTGGAGGGGGCTGGAGTCCAGCCGCGCGGAGACCTCGGCGCTCGTGTGGACGAGGTAGCGGTCGGCCGAGCCGGGCGCGCTCGTACGGAGCAGTTCGCGCACCCGGTCCGTGTCGGCCCGGCCGACGGCGAACCAGTGGGTGGCGTTCGCGGCCTGCGGCGCCCGCGCGGTGACGGGGCCGGCCGGCAGCACGATCGTGGCCGCCGCGACGCCCGGCCGCGCCGGGGTGCCGTCGACCACGGCCACCGGCTTCACCCGGAGGTCCCTGCCGTCGCGCAGTCGCACCCGGTGGCCGCCCTCGGGCGCCCGCCCGGACAGGTCACCGCTGACCAGGGCGGGAACCGGCGCGCTCGCCTCGACGGCGCCGCCGAGGAGCGCGGCGTCGAACCCGCCGCGGCCCACCGTACGGGCGAGTTCGGCGTAGGCCTCCGGCTCGGCGACGACCACCGTGACCGGCGTGGCGACACCGCCGGCGTCGACGACGGCGGCCTCCCCGTCGATCCACACGCCCAGGGAGGTCCGTACGCCGGGCAGCGCGCCCGCGGCCCGGGCGAACTCCGGCGGCACCGACTGCCCCGCAGGGGCGACCACCTGGACGTCGCCGCCCGCCTCGGCCCGCGCCACCCGGGCTCGGGCCGCGTCCACACCGGTCAGCACGGCCGCCCCGAACCCGCCCGTGGTGACGGCCAACAACAGCGCGATCAGGGGCAGTACGGAGGGCCGGGCGCGGCCCGCGGGTCCGCGGGCGGCCCGGGCCAGACCGAGGAAGCCGACCACCCCGGCCCGCCGGGCCCCGGCCACGGCCAGCGCCCGCACCACCAGGGGTTGGACCCTGGCCAGCAGCAGCGCCCCGGACAGGGCGATCAGCAGCGGGGCGGCGACCAGCAGCGGGTCGAGGCCCGCACCGGCCGGGGCGACGCCGCGCCGGCGGGCCTCCGCGACGGCCGCGACCGTCGCGGCGACGACGAGCAGCTCGGCGACCAGCCGGCGGCGCGGAGCCGGCTCCCGGGGGGCGGACAGCAGCGCGAAGGCCCGTACGGGGAAGGCCAGCAGCGCCACGAGGGTGACGGCCAGGGCGGCGCACAGGGCGGCGCCCAGCCGTGGGGTCGGCAACAGCGCCAGGGCCGGGGCGGCCCCGAGGGCGGAGGCGGGCAGGACGGTCAGGGCGCCCTCGGCGAGGAGGCGGCGGACGATGCCCGCGCGCGAACCGCCACGGGCCCGCAGCAGCAGGAGCTCCGCCCGGCGCCGGTCACCGCCGAGCCCGGCGGCCAGGCCGAACACCACCAGTGCCACGCCCGCCACCCCGGCCGGTCCGATCGCCGCGAGGGGGGCGGCGGCCTGCTGTTGGGTCCGGAACTCGCCGAACAGACGGGGGAGGTCGGAGGTGATCCGCAGATCGACGCGGCCGCTCTCGTGGGACAGCGCGGTGGAGGTGGGGCCGGCGACGTAGGCGGAGATCTCGCGCGTGACGTCGGGCAGCCGGTCGGCGCGCAGGGGGGTCGTGTCCACGGGAAGTCGCCAGAAGTCCGCGGAGCCGCCGCCCCAGGGGGCGAGCCGGTCGAGTGCGTCCGGGCCGACCAGGGCGGAGGCGAGCCAGCCGCCGTTGTTCGGGTAGCAGGCCCGGGTCGCGCAGTTGAGGTCGGTCCAGAACGCGTCGGAGGGGTCGTCGACGGTGTAGAGGCCGACGACCTCGGCGGTGATCGGCGCGGAGAGCGTGTCCGCCGGCTTCAGGACGGTGCCGACCTCGGCCTTGAGCGTGTCGGCGGCGCTCTTGGACAGGGCGACGGGTACCGGCCCCTCGGCGCGGCCCCCCGGCCAGCGGCCCTCCACGAGCCGGGCGTGCGCGCCGGCCTGAGGGAGGAACAACAAGTTGATCTGGGGCGGCAGTTCGTCGAGTACGGCGAGTTCCTTGTTGGCGAGGGCGCGGGGCTTGACGCCCTGGGCCCCGTACACCGGCCCGGAGCCGGCGATCCGGAAGGCACCGCCCGTGCGGGCGCGCAGGATGCCCAGCGAGGCCTCCAGGTCCTGCTGGGACGCCATCGCCGGGCGGGACTTGGCGGACGCGTACAGGCTGGTGGGACCCGGTCCGGCGGCGTGCAGGAACTCGCGCAGGGCCTGGTCGGCGCCCCGGTCCAGGGCGCGCGGCAGGGCGGTGGCCAGCAGCACGGACACGAACACCAGTACGGCCGTGAGCAGCGCGGCGGCGGGGGCGGCCCGCAGCCTGGTCCACACCCAGGTGGTCTCCCGGCGCCGGCGTGCGGCGGTCGTGGCGGGGCCCGGTTCGGGTCGCTCGTCCCGGCGGCCGGGGAACGGGCTGGTCACATCTCCTCCACGTGGCGCAGCCGGGCGGCCACTCCTCGATCGCGCCGGCCGCCGAGCACGGCCGACAGCAGGGGCACGACGGCGATGGTGGCGGTCAGCGCCAGCATCCGCAGCTCCGGCAGGTCCACCAGCACGTGCGGGACGGGCCGGGCCGCACTCGGGGTCAGGACCATCAGCGGCACCGTCGTGTGCACGATGAACGCGCCGAGGCCCAGGCCCACGGCCGTACCGATGCCGACCAGGACGCAGCCCTCGGCCGCGGCGGCCCCGGACAGGGCCCGCCGGGGCGCCCCGAGGGCCAGCAGGATCGCGGACTCCCGGGCGCGGCGGCGTGCGGCGGCGGTCGCGGCGGCGGCGAAACCGATCGCGGCCAGCACCGCGCAGGCCACGGCGAGTGCGGCGAGGGCCGTCCGCGGCCCGGCGCTGAGCGGGTCGTCGAGGAGTTCGGCGGCGACGTCCTCGCGCAGCAGGACCTGCTGCGACCCGGCGGACGCGCGCAGTTCGGCGGCGGCCCGGGCCGGGGCGGGATCGTCGGCGGAGGCGGCGGGCAGCCACCACTCGTCGGGGGCGGGCAGCGCGTGCCCGTCCATGGTGGCGAGCAGTCGGCCGGCGGTGGCGAGGTCGACGGCGATCGCCCGGTCGCCCGCCACGGGCAGCGAGGCGACGGTCCCGGTGATCCGGACGGGGAGGACGTCCATGCCCAGCCGGACCCGGATCACGTCGCCGGGCTCGGCCCCCACGCTGCGCAGGTAGCCGACCGTGGCGAGGCCGGGCAGCTCCGCGGCGGCGCTGCGGGCCGGGGTCAGGGTGAGGGTGAGTCCGCCGGTCGCGGACCCGCCCTGGTAGCGCAGGCCCATCAGGGCCCCGGTCGACTCCTCGGCCGGCGTCGACCGGCCCGCGGGCACGCCGTCGCCCAGCATCGGGGTCGCCAGGTCCCAGGCGGGCGCGGGCGTCGTGACGGGGACCGCGGGGCCACCGGCGGAGTCGGTCACCGCCACCCGGCGCAGCGTCACCTCCCCGGCGACCGGCCGGCCCGCGCCCGACGGGGCGAAGTAGCCGGGTTCGGTTCCGTAGGCCAGTGTGAACCCGGCGATCGTCAGGGGCGGGGCGACGGAACCGAACGGGGCGCCGGCCAGGGCCGCGACGTCCACGGAGACGGTGCCGTCGCCCTCGGTCAGGGCCACCGCCGGCGCCCGGTGGGTCAGGCCGAACCGGTCGCGCAGCAGTACGCCCAACCGGGGGTCGCCGCCGTTCCCGCGGGTCCGAAGCGATACGTCGAGGTCGATCCGCCGGGGCGCTCCCGGCAGTTCCATCCCGGCGCCGCCTTCCGGGGGTACCGAGAGCGGCCCGAAGAGTGCCCGCATGGGCCGTCCGTCGCGCAGGTCGGCGCGCAGCGGCACCGTCCGGGCGACGGCGGCGGAGTCCAGCGCGAGGAGTTCGCCGACGCCGGTGTCCGGCAGCGCGTGCTGCGCCCGGAGCACCGGGGTGCTCCGTTCGCCACCGGGCAGGGCCGCGTACCGGCCGCCCTGGCCCAGGGGCGCCAGGTCGCCGCCGGTGATCCGCAGCCCGCCGGCGGTGGTGAAGTCGGCCTGGTCGCGCTGCGAGTCGGACCAGGCGGAGTGCTGGCCCAGCGCGAGGACCCCGCTGGACACGGCGAGGACCAGCAGCAGGACGGGCCCGGTGGCCGCCGCGGGACGGCGTGCGAGCTGCCAGCCGACGAGGGCCCGGCCCAGCCCCCGACCCCGGGCCGCGAGCCACCCGCCCAGCAGCGCGGCGAACGGCAGCACGCGCAGGACGAGGAGGGTGCCCGCGCACAGGGCGAGGGTGGGGGCGGCGACCAGGAGCGGGTCCACGCCGAGCCCCCCGGCGTCCCCGCCCCCGGTGGACCCGGCGCCGCCGTACCGGTCGAGTTGCCGGTAGGCGAGGAAGGCGAGCGCGACCACCGCCAGGTCGAGTCCGGAGCGGGCGGCCGCCGAGACGCGGCCGCGACGGCCCCCGACGCGGGCGAGGACGCCGGCGGCCGAGCCGCGCAGCACGGAGGGCAACGCGGTCAACAGGACGCACAGCAGTGCGCACCCGGCCGCGACCGGCCACAGCACCCAGCCGCCTCCGGTCTGCGTCGGTGTCCCGGCCGGCGGGCCGTGAGCGGCGGCGACGCGCAGCAGCGGTGGGGTGAGCAGCGGCGCCAGGGCGGCGGCGGGCAGGGCGAGCAGCAGCGCCTCGGTGGCCGTGAGCATCCCCAGGCGCCGACGGGAGGCACCGCGCGCGGTGAGCAGGACCCGTTCGGGTTCCTGGCGTTCCGTCAGCAGCCGGGCGACCAGGAGCAGGGTCGCCGCCGCGAGTACGGCCAACTGGAGCGCGCCGACGGCCAGGGTGGAGCGGGCCACCTGCCGAGCGGTGTCGAGCCCCCGCAGGTACTCCGGTAGTTCGGTGCTCGGCGTCAGCCCGGACACCCTCGCGCCGGGGGCCGGAGCGCGCTCGCGGACCCCTTCGACCTGCGCGGCGCTCGCGTTCGAGAAGTCGGCGGTCAGCAGTGTCGCGCGGCTGTTCTGCACCAGGGCGCCGGCCGTGAAGGCGGAGTCGTGGACGAGCATCGGGCCGTAGGTGGCGAAGGCGGCGACCTGGAGTTCGCGGCCCCCGAGCGGGTCGAGCCGCCAGTAGGGGGCGTCGCGGTCGGTGGCCCGGTAGACCCCGGTGACCAGCACCGTCAGCGGGGCGCCGCCGTAGCGGTCGTCGAGACGGACCTCGGCGGGCAGGGCCGCCGCGTCGAGCCGCAGCCGGCTCAGCGCCGCCTGCGGCACGGCCACCGGTATCCCCTCGGGCCGCCCGGCCACGGCTTCGGGCCACCGGCCCGCGAGGAGACGTACGCGCCGCTGGTCGAGCGCGGCGAGAACGGTCAGGTCGGCGTCCCCGCCGGCCGCGCCCGGTCCACCGGGCAGCCCGTACGAACGGCTGCGTGCCACGCTCTCGACCTCGAACGGCAGCGGCCCGAACAGAGCGGCGCCGAAGGCGCGCGTGTTCTCGTCGTCCCCGGCGCGGGTGTCCAGGCCGTGTTCGGCGGAGAGGAGGACGGAGGTCCTGGCTTGTCCCGGGCCGGTCAGCGCCTGTCGCATCGCCGCGTCGCCCACGTTCCGGGTGAAGGCGAGCAGCGCCGTCAGCGTGGTCGTGGTGATCAGTGCGGTGAGCAACGCGGCGGCCGCGAGCGGCAGTCGCCCGCGCATCCGGCGCACGACAAAGCCGATCATGTGCCTTCCTTCCCCCCATCCGGACCAGTGGCACCGGATAGCGGACGATGCTGTCAGATTCGATCCGACAGTGGAAGGGACTTGTATGTTTGACGTGACAGATGAGCATATTCGGAATTGAAAGTGCGCAAGCGAGCCGGCCCGAAGGGAAGTCCGCCATGAAGCAGCAGGAGAACGCGGCCACCGTGACGTCCATGATGGTGGTGCGCGACCTGCGCAAGAGCTTCGGTACGGGAGAACACGCCGTACACGCCCTGAGAGGCGTCACGTTCGAGGCGCGACGCGGTGAACTCACCGCGCTCAAGGGACGGTCGGGCTCCGGCAAGACCACCCTGCTGAACCTGGTCGGAGGACTCGACACCCCGACCGGCGGCACCGTCGAACTCGACGGAACCGACCTGGCCGGGCTGGACGAGGACGGACTCCTCGCCCTGCGCCGCGACCGGATCGGCTTCGTCTTCCAGTCCTTCGGACTGATCCCGGTGCTGAGCGCCGCCGAGAACATCGGCGTCCCGATGCGGATGCGCAAGGTCCCGGCGAAGCAGCGCGAGGAACGGGTGCGCACGCTGCTCGCCCTGGTCGGCCTCGCCGACCACGCCGAGCAGCGCCCCGGCGAACTCTCGGGAGGTCAACAGCAGCGCGTCGCCGTGGCCCGCGCGCTGGCCAACGAGCCCGCCCTGATCATCGCGGACGAGCCCACCGGCCAACTGGACTCCGACACCGGCCGCTCCATCATGCGGCTGCTGCGCGCCGTGGTGCGCAGCGAGGGCGTCACCGCACTGGTCGCCACCCACGATCCGACGATGATCGAACTCGCCGACCGGGTGGTGGAGTTGCGTGACGGGCGGATCGTGGAGGAGTCGACGGACTGACGGTCGGCCTCCGGCGTTCCGCAGGCGGCGGCAACTGCCGGGCCAGAGCGAGGGCCAGCAGCAGTGGGATCAGGGTGAGCGCCGCGAAGGTCACCGGCCCACCCCCTGGGGGACGCCGTTCGCCGACCGGATCCGTTCCTCCAGGGACAACAGGAGCCGGACGGAACGGGAGGCGCCGGCAAGCTCCCAGGAGCGGCCGCTCAGGACCCACCGGTCCAGCGCGTCCAGCAGGGCGGAATCGCAGAAGGAGACCAGGGTCGCGTCGAGGACGAGGTGGTGTGCGCCGCGCATGGCCCCTTCGTCGAGGAGCCCGCGCAAGGGGGCGCAGGTGTAGTGGTCGAACTCCCCGGCCAGGGCGACGGTCAGGACGCCGTCGCGGAACGTGGACCGTATGCGGGGGAGCGGGTCCGGACCGGCATCGGCCCCCGCGTCGGCGGACCCGGCCGGTGCGCGCGGATCTTGGGGCTCCGGCGGCCCCGGCGGGACGGTAGGGGCGGCTGAGGCGGTCGGTGCGGACGGGGCGGTCAGATCGCGGGCCGCGGGCAGTATCGGGGCGTCTATGGGAGCGTTCATGCCCCCTCCAACGGGCCGTGCCCCGGTCGGGGAAGCGGCCCCGGCGCACACTTCACCCGCGCGGGGCGACCCGCTGACCCGTTCCGGCGATCTTCCTCACCCGCCCGGGGCACCCCGTGCGCCCGCCCGGCGGCGCGGGGCGGACGCGGTACCGCGCGGCCGGCCGGTGATGGCCGACAGTGGGGCGGGTGGACGTGGACGAGGTCATCGACGCGCTGTACGCGGCGCACCCATCGGGCTTCACGGCGGCGCGGGCCGAGGCCGCGGCCCGCGCGAAGAAGGAGGACGGACCGCAGGCCGCGCGACGCATCACGGCCCTGCGCCGGCCCACCCTGGCCGCCTGGGCCTGCAACCTGCTCGTACGGTCCCAGCCGGCGGAGGCCGAACAGTTCCTCCAGCTCGGGCAGGCCCTGCGCACCGCGCACCACGCGCTGGACGGCGAGCGGCTGCGGGCCCTGTCCCACCAGCAGCACGTGGTGATCGGAGCCCTCGCCCGGGAGGCCGGCCGGCTGACCGGGGAAGCGGGCTCGCCGATCTCGGAACCGGTGGTGCGGGAGGTGGAGCGGATCCTGTACGCGGTCCTGGCCGGACCGGAGGCGGCCGCGCAGTGGGCCTCGGGCCGGCTCGTACGGACCCCCGAGCCCGAGTCGCGGTTCCCCGCCGTCGACCCGGACGCCGTACGGGCGGAGGGTCGGCGTCAGGACGCCGACGGGGCGGCGGCGGGCGGCGGGGCCGACGGCGATGGTGGCGCCGGTGGTGGTGGGGCCGGTGGTGGTGGGGCCGACGCCCGCGCGGACCCCGACGCCGGCCGCGACGGGCGCCTGGAGGCGGCGGGGGCGGCCTTCGAGGACGCCGAACGGGATGCCACCGCCCGCGAGGACGAGCTGCGGGAGGCCGACGAGGCCCGCCGGAACGCGGTGGCCTCGGCGGCCGACGCCGACGGCGAGGCGGCCCGCCTGGGACGGGAGGCCGAGCGGGCGAGGGACGCACGCGACCGGGCCTACACGGCGGTCACCGAGGCCGAGGCCCGTCACCGGGACGCCGGCCGGGCCGCGAAGGAGGCCCGGGACGCGGCCACCGCGGCGCGGGACCACCTCCGTACCGTCCGGAAGGGCGATCCCGGCTGACGGACCGACCCCTCCTCGGCGCGGCCCGACCACCCCCACGCCCGCGACCGAGGCACGGCGCCGCTCCCGGGCGTTCAGCAGCGCCGTGGTGAAGACCCCGGGGGGCGTCCCCCCTGACCGGCAGGGCCACGATCCACCGCCGGGGTTGCCGCCGCCGCGCTCGCGGACAGGGCGGCCGTCAGGGCGTTCGCGTACGGCTCCGGTGAGGGTCTGCGCGGGGTGACCATGCCGATGTGCCGGGCGGGGCCCGGTGGTTCGAGGGGGACGACGGCGCAACCCGCGGCCGGGGCCAGGCCGATGTGCGGGATCAGGGCGACGCCGACGCCCGCCCCTACGAGGGTCTGCGCGAAGAAGTAGTCGGTGGTGGAGGCGGCGATCCGCAGCTCGAACCCGACCCGTTCGGCGTACCGGCGCAGGTGGGCCTCCGTCTTGAGGCAGCCGAGCACCCAGCGGTCGGCGGCGAGTTCGGCGGGCTCCAGGGCGTCCCGGCCGGCGAGGGGGTGGCCGGGCGGGAGGACCGCGTACAGCGGATCCTCCGCCAGCGGTACCCAGTTCACCCCGGTCGGGCCCCGGCCGTCCGGCGCGCCCGAGGGCAGCGGGCCGTCGAAGCGGTAGGTCAGCGCGAGGTCGGCCTGGCCGCCGCGCACCATGGGCAGCGCGTCCTCCGGCTCGGCCTCCAGGACGGTCAGTTCCACCTCGGGGTGGGCGGCCACGAAGGCGGTCAGCGCCGGCGGCAGCAGGTGGCGGCCCCCGCTGGTGAAGGTGGCCACCGTCAACCGCGGCCGGGGGGCGGCGAGCCGGTCGATGCGGTGGCGCACCTGGTTCAGTTCGGCGTCGATCGTCCGCGCCGTCTCCGTCAGCAGTCGGCCCGCCTCGGTGAGGGTGACCCCGCGCGTGCTGCGCACGGCGACCGGCCGGCCGAGCCCGCGTTCGAGCGAGGCGATGTGTTGGGAGACCGCCGAAGGCGTCAGGCCCAGGGCGGAGGCGGCCCGGTTGAAGCTGCCGTGCTCGGCGACGGCCAGCAGGACGCGCAGCCGGTGCACATCGATCAACAGTTTTCCTTACGACGCGTTCAGCAACTGATCTGTTCCACCGGGGACGATACGCGGGCAGGGTCGACCGCATGGATCGCATGCTCGTCATCGGCGGAAGCCGATATTTCGGTAAGCACCTGGTCACGCTCCTGCGTGATGCCGGGAACGAGGTCACCGTCCTCAACCGGGGCTCAGCCCTCCCGCCCGAGGGGGTCGGCCGGCTGGTGGCCGACCGCGACGACGAACGGCAACTGCGCGCGGCACTGGGCTCCCGCACGTTCGACGCCGTCGTGGACCAGGTCTGCTACACCCCGCGGCAGGCGGCCGTCGCCCGCCGGGTCTTCGGCGGGGGGCGCACCGGCCGCTACGTGATGACCTCGACGATGGAGGTGTACGACCCGGCGACGTTCCCCGGGCCCGACCCGAACGGAGGCTCCGCCCGGCCGCCGAGTGCCCCGGCCCCCTCGGCGCCGGCCGCCGTGGTCGAGGAGAGCATCGACCGCCTGATCTCCTCCCCGGTCCTCCCGACGGCCGCCGGCGCGGACGTGCCGCCGGGTCCCGCCGCCGGCTACGCCGAGGGCAAGCGGCGGGCCGAGGCGGTGTTCCTGAACGATCCGGCGTTCCCGTACGTCAGTGTCCGCGCCGCGCACGTCCTGGGCGGCGGCCGGGCCGAGTTCACCGGGCGCCTCGCGCACTACGTCGGACGGATCGGCGCAGGGCTGCCCGTCGAGGTGCACGAACACCCGTACCCCACCTCGTTCATCCACCACCGGGAGATCGCGGAGTTCCTGGCCTGGACGGTGGCCGGCAGCTTCACCGGCCCGGTCAACGCGAGCTCCGAGGGCGCGCTGACGGTCACCCGGCTGTGCGAGCTGGTCGCCGCCCGGGCCGGCCGGCCGGCGCGCTACCGGACCGTACCGCGAGGGCGGGAGGCATCCCCCTTCTCGTTCGACCGGCCCTACGCCCTGGACAACGGCCGCGCCGCACGACTCGGCTTCGCCTTCACCCGGACCGAGGACTGGCTGCCGGCGGCGATCGACGAAGCGGTCGCCGACACGGCCGAGGCGACCGCGACAACCACCTGCTGACGCCGCGTCGGGCCGCGTCGGGCCGGTACCGGGTCCCCCTGCCCGCTGGTGGTCGACGAGCGCCGTCCGCGTTCAGCGTTCGGTGCCGTGGTGGCGCTCCAACGGCGTTGCTACCGCCGAGTTGCTCACACTGAAGGTGACGCTTCCTGCCAGGTAGCGGTCGTCGGACCACTCGATCGGGCGTCCGGTACGGGTGGCCGAGACATGCCGTTGACGCAACAACGGGCTGCCGCGCCGGATCCCGAGCAACCGGGCGTCCTCGCTGCCCGCCGGGAGGGCGTCGATGAGGTGCTCGCCGTACTGGGCCACGACCCCGGAATCCGCCTCCAGACCGTCCATCACCGAGCGGCAGTCCGGCGGCAGCGCCTCCACGGCCTCGGCGACCCAGTCGGCGTACGCGGTCCGCTCCACCATGGTCGGCTCGCCGTCGAGCAGGCGCAGCCGCAGCGCGGCGAGGATCTCCGTACCCGGCGGCAGGGCGAGCCGCTCCGCTTCCTCGGCCGTCGCGGCCCGGCGCGTGCGGGACAGGAAACGGCTGCGGACCTCGTGGCCGATCCCCTCGGCCCACTGTGCGAAGCTGTTCAACTCGCCGAAGCTGTGCCGCCGCTCCTGGCGCAGGACGATCCTGCGCGCACCCTGGCTGGAGCCGACGAGCCCCTCGGCGGCCAGGGTGGCGACCGCCTGGCGGACGGTGCCCCGCGAGGCGGACCAGCCGGCGGCCAGGTCGCTCTCCGACGGCAGCCGGCTGCCGACCGGGTGGGCGCCGGAGAGGATCTCCCGCCGCAACGCCTCCGCGATCTCCAGGTACCGGGCCGTCCCGGACCCGGAACCGGCACGGCCACCGCTGCCCGCACTCCTGCCCGTGCCGCTGCCCGTGCCGCTTCGGGTGCTGCCGCCGGTACCGCTTGCCGCGCTGGTCCCCATGCCGTTCCCCTGCCCGCCGACGCCTGCGACCCCCCTGGGCCACGCCCATCATCGATGATCATCCGGGCCGTTCTGTCACGACCCCTTTCGGTCATTCTCCGCTCTTCCTCGAAGCGTGCTCCGGCGGACGGCCGCCGTTCACCGTCCGTACAGCGCGCCCGGGCGAACTGGAGCCAACTTGTTCAGACAAGTGAACGACCCCCTTGTTGGATCTGTCTCCGGGAGAGACCGTGCTCAGTTCCTCCGCCCGTCGCGGCGCGGCCGTACTGCTCAGTGCCGCCGTCCTCACCACGCTCAGCGCGTGCGGCGCAGCGCCCGATCCGCAGCAGCCCGCCGGTGCCGGCGGCGACGCGAAGGGCAAGGCCCAGCCGGGCACCGCGACCTCGCTCGCCGAGCTCGGTGGCATGGAGGCCCTCGTCGCCGCCGCCGAGAAGGAGGGGAAGCTGAACGTCATCGCCCTCCCGCCGGACTGGGCGAACTACGGCGAGATGCTGAAGGCCTTCCAGGCCAAGTACCCCAAGATCAAGGTCAACAGCGAGAACCCGGACGCCTCCAGCTCCGACGAGATCGCGGCCGTGAAGTCCCGCAAGGGCCAGGACCGCGCCCCCGACGTCCTCGACCTGGGCATCGCCTTCGCCCGCAGCGGCGCCGCCGAGAACCTCTTCGCCCCGTACAAGGTCACCGCCTGGGACAAGATCCCCGGCTCGCAGAAGGACGCGGACGGCCGCTGGTACAACGACTACGGCGGCTACGTCTCCATCGGCTGCGACGCCGCCCGCGTCCCCACCTGCCCGCAGACCTTCGCGGACCTCCTCAAGCCCGAGTACAAGGGCAAGGTCGCCCTCAACGGCAACCCCACCAAGTCGGGCTCCGCCTTCGGCGGCGTGTACGCGGCAGCGCTGGCCAACAAGGGCTCCTTCGGGGACATCCAGCCCGGCATCGACTTCTTCGGGCAGCTCCGCAAGAGCGGCAACTTCATTCCCGTCGAGTCCACCCCGGCCACCGTGGAGAAGGGCGAGACGCCCATCTCCATCGACTGGGACTACCTGAACGCCGGCTACGCCGAACAGTTCAAGGGCAAGGGCGTCGACTGGAAGGTCGCCGTACCCACCGACGGCGTCTACGCCCAGTACTACTCCCAGGCCATCAACAAGGACGCCCCCAACCCGGCGGCCGCCCGCCTGTGGATGGAGTTCCTGTACAGCACCGAGGGCCAGAACATCTGGCTGCGCGGCCACGCCCGCCCCGTCCTGCTCCCCGGCATGACCCAGGACGGCACCGCCGACAAGGCCGCGATCGGCGCGCTCCCGCAGGTCCAGGGCACCCCGACGTTCCCCGCCTCGGAGGAGCTCGACAAGGCCAAGGCCGCCCTCGCCGAGAAGTGGGACAAGGCCCTCAGCTGATGTCCACCCCCACCACCTCCCCCCTCACGGAGGGGACCGCCGGCGGCAGCACCACCCGCCGCCGGCGGCGCGGCCCGCGCACCTGGCTCGCCGCCCTCCCCCTCCTCGCCTTCACCGGGCTCTGCTTCGGCGTCCCGCTCGGCGCGATCGCCTTCGGCGCGGTCACCAGCACCGACCCGGCCACCGGCGCCACCCGGGCCACCGGGGAGCACCTCGCGCGCTCCCTCCAGGGGCCCTACCTCGGCTCGCTCGTCGGCAGCGTCCAGCTCTCCGCGCTGACCGCGTTCCTCGCCGCCGTGCTGGGCGTCCTCATCGCCCAGGCCCTGGTCACCTCCCGCTCCACCGCGCTGCGCTCGGCTGCGCTGACCGCCTCCGGGGTGCTCGCCAACTTCGGCGGGGTGCCGCTCGCCTTCGCGTTCATCGCCACCGTCGGGATCTCCGGGGTCGTCACCCGGCTCGCCGACCTCACCGGCCTCGGCTGGAACCTGTACTCCTTCACCGGCCTGGCCGTCGTCTACCTGTACTTCCTGACCCCGCTGATGGTCCTGGTGACCGTCCCCGCGCTGGACGGACTGCGCCCCCAGTGGCGCGAGGCCGCCCAGAACAGCGGGGCCACCGCGGGCCAGTTCTGGCGCCACGTGGGCCTCCCGGTGCTCGCACCCTCCCTGCTCGGCGGGTTCGTCCTGCTCTTCGGGACCGCCTTCGCCGCCCACGCGACGGCCGCGGCCCTCGTCGGCGGCTCCGTCCCGCTGGTGACCCTGAAGATCGCTGACGCGCTCTCCGGCAACGTGCTGACCGGCCAGGAGAACGTGGCGCTCGCCCTCGGCCTCGACATGATCCTGATCGCCGGCCTGGTCATGGCCCTCTACCTGCCCCTCCAGCGACGGAGCGCCCGATGGCTGCGATGACCCCGACCCTGCCGCAGACGGACGACGACGCCGTCACCGCCCCGGGAGCCCGTCCGACGGCACGCCGTCCCCGCCCGCGCCCGCGGATCTGGCGCGGAGCCGTGCTCGGCCTGGCCGCCGCGTACTTCCTCGTACCGCTCGTCGCCTCCTTCGTCTTCACCGTGCACGTCCCCGGGCAGGGCGTCACCTTCGAGGCGTACACCGAACTCCTCGCCGCCGAGGGGTTCACCGAGAGCCTGCTGCTCTCCCTCGGCCTGGCCGCCGCCACCATCGCGCTGTCCCTGCTGCTGGCCGTGCCCGCGCTGGTCGCCGTCCGCATCGGCTCGCCCCGGCTGCGCCCCGTCGTCGAGGTCGTGTGCATGCTGCCGCTCGTGGTGCCGCCCATCGCCCTGGTCACCGGCATCACCACGGTGCTGCGCTGGGGACCCGAGCACCTGTCGCGGACCCCGCTCTACCAGACGTTCATCGCCGTGCAGAACGAGAGGTTCCCGTTCGTCCTGGTCCTCGCCTACACGGTGCTGGCGCTGCCCTTCGTGTACCGCTCGCTCGACGCCGGCCTGCGCGCCGTCGACGTACCGACGCTGACCGAGGCCGCCCGCAGCTGCGGCGCGAGTTGGCCGTACGTCGTCCTGCGGGTGCTGCTCCCCAACCTTCGGGCCTCCCTCGCCGGAGCGGCCTTCCTCACCCTCGCGCTGGTCCTCGGCGAATTCACCATCGCCTCGCTGCTCGGCTTCCGGCCCTTCGCGGTGTGGATCGTGACGATCTCCGGGGCGCAGGCCCGGATGTCGGTGGCCGTCTCCGTCCTCAGCCTCCTCATCACCTGGCTGTTGCTGCTCCTCCTCTCGCGGGCCGGAACGAACGCCTCCGGCGCCTCGCCCGCCCCCACCACCTCCCGCAAGGAGTCCTGACCCCATGTCCACCACCCCTGCCGCGGTCGGGACGCCGGCGGACCGCGGCGCCGCCGCGGGCGCCCTCGTCGAATTCCGCAACCTGCGAAGGGCGTTCGGCTCCACCGTCGCCCTCAACGGCCTCGACCTGACCGCCCGCCCCGGTGAACTCCTCGCCCTCCTCGGACCCTCCGGCTGCGGCAAGACCACCGCGCTGCGCGTCCTCGCCGGCTTCGAGCAGCCCGACTCCGGCGAGGTCCTGGTCGACGGCGAGGACATCACCCGCGTCCCGGCCAACCGCCGCGACGCCGGGATGGTCTTCCAGTCGTACAGCCTCTTCCCGAACCTCACCGCCCGCGAGAACGTCGCCTTCGGCCTGCGCGTGCGCAAGGTACCGGCCGCCCGGCGCACCGAGCGCGCGGCCGAACTCCTCGACCTGGTCGGCCTCCCCGAGCACGGCGACCGCTACCCGCACCAGATGTCCGGCGGCCAGCAGCAGCGCGTCGCGCTGGCCCGCGCGCTGGCGCTGCGCCCCCGCGTACTGCTCCTCGACGAACCGCTGTCGGCCCTGGACGCCAAGGTACGGGCCAACCTGCGCGACGAGATCCGGCGGCTCCAGCTCTCCCTCGGCATCACCACCGTGTTCGTCACCCACGACCAGGAGGAGGCCCTCTCCATGGCCGACCGGGTCGCGGTCCTGAACGCCGGCCGACTGGAGCAGTGCGCGGCCCCCGCCGAACTGTACGAACGGCCCGCGACGGCCTTCGTCGCCGAATTCGTCGGCACCATGAACCGGCTCCCCGGGCGGCTCGGCGACGGCGGCCTGGTGGAGGTCGCGGGCACCCGACTGCCCGTCGACGGACCGGTCCCGACCACCCCGGACGTCGAGGTCCTCGTCCGCCCCGAGAACGTCACCGTGGCCGCCGACGAGGCGGGCACCGCCGCCGTCGTGTCGGCCTCCTTCTTCGGCGCCGTCACCCGGCTCCACCTCGACCTGCCCGGCGGCAGCCGCGTCAAGGCCGACCTGCCCTCGCGGGACGCCGGAGCCCTCGTGCCCGGCGCGCGGGCCACCGTCGGCCTGACCGAGCGGCCGGTCCTGGTCGTGGCGAGGACCGCGTGAACGGTCCCGGGGAGGGCGCGGTGCACGATCCGGGGAAGGTCGGCGTGAACGGTCCCGGCGAGGACCGCGCGGACGGATCCGGCGCGGACCACCCGAGCGGGCCCGCCGCCGTCCTCTTCGACATGGACGGCACCCTCGTCGACACCGAAGTGCTGTGGTGGCGGGCCACGGAGGAGGTCGCGGACCTGCTCGGTCACCGGCTCGGTCCCGCCGATGCCCCCGAAGTGGTGGGCCGCGCCGTCCAGGACACGGCGGAATACCTCGTACGCCTCACCGGCGGCGCGGACGCCGCCACGGTCGCCGCCGCCCTCACCGACGGGTTCTTCCGCCGGGTCGCGGCCGGCGCGCCCCTGCGCCCGGGAGCCCAGCGGCTGCTGGCCGCCCTCGCCGCCCAGGACGTGCCCTTCGCACTGGTCAGCGCCTCACCGCGCGTCGTCGTCGACGAGGTCGTCGGGGGCGCGCTCGCCCACGTCCCGTTCGCCTTCACCCTCTCCGCCGACGACACCGACCGTACGAAGCCGCACCCCGATCCGTACCGCGCGGCCGCCGAGCGGCTCGGGCTGGCGCCGGACGAGTGCGTCGCCGTGGAGGACTCCCCGGACGGGGCGGCCTCCGCCGAGGCGGCGGGCTGCGCGGTCCTCGTGGTGCCCTCGCTGCTCGACGTACCGCGCACGCCGGCCCGGACCTTCGCGACCTCCCTGGAGGAGGTCACCCCGGCCCTGCTGCGCGCCTGCGGGCGGGCCGGCGCCGGGGATCAGACGGAGAGGTCCAGGAGCGCCAGGATCCCGTCGGCGTAGGCGGCGGCCACCGAGCCCGGGGCCGCCGCCCGCTCGCGGTGCAGCCCCGGCAGGCCCGTACGGATGAAGGCGGCGCACTGGCCGTACAGGCCGGCCTCGTGCGACGAGCCGTCGTCCTCCGTGTTCAGCAGGGCCAGCAGCGTCCACAGCAGCGCCTCGCGGGTCGCCAGCCGGGGCGGCCCGGCCGCCCACACGGCCATCAGCACCCCGCAGGCCGCCGGCGCGGGCGCCCGCAGCCGCGACCCGGCGAACACGTGGCCCTCCAGGGCGTGGAACGCCGCCGGATGCCCCTCGGCGGCATTCCACAGGGTCTCCTCCAGATGCTCCGCCGGACGGCCGCAGCCACACTCGACGGACCCCCAGTCGTGCCGGAGGATCTCGGCGCTCACGGCGTCGGGCACCAGGGGGCTGTTGCGCGGCTTGTCCATCCCTCTCATGAGCCCCAAGTATGGGATCCGCCGGAGCCCGGGCGGCCCGACCGCGGCCACTGCCGGGGCACGGAACGGCCGCAGTTTGATCGCGCCCGCATGACGACGGCTCCACGGCCGCCGTACGCCGCTCCCCGGACCGCCGCCGCCGTCCGGGAACCGCGCGCTCCGCGCACCCATCGCACGGGCCGGCGTCGGCGGGACCCTGGCACACCGGCCCCCGCCCCGGCGACACTGACCGGATGCGCATACGAGCAGCTGTCCTCGCGGACCTCCCGGTCTGCCAGGACATCGAACGGGCCGCCGGCGAATGCTTCCGCGACATCGGAATGCCCGCCGTCGCCGACGACGACCCGCTTCCCCTGGAGGAGCTCGCCCGCTACGCCGGCAGCGGCCTGGCCTGGGTGGCCGTCGGCCCGGACGACCGTCCGCTGGCCTACCTCATCGCCGATCCCGTCGACGGCGCCCTCCACGTCGAGCAGGTTTCGGTGCATCCCGCCGGCGCCCGCAGGGGAGTGGGCCGGGCCCTGCTGGAACACGCCGCGCTGCGCGCGCTCGCCCGGCGCGACGCCGCGCTCACCCTGACCACCTTCGCGGCCGTGCCCTGGAACGCCCCCTATTACCTGCGCTGCGGCTTCCGGATCCTGACCGACGAGGAACTCACCCCGGGCCTGCGCGCGATCCGACGGCAGGAGGCCCGACACGGCCTCGACCGCTGGCCCCGCGTGTGCATGGGGCGGGCCCTGTGACACCGGTCGGGGAAACGGAACCCGTTTGAACAGGAGGGAAGTTGACGGCGTGCGACGGCAGTGGCGCTCACGGATCCTGATGCGTGCCCATCGATCAGGAATCGAGAAGCGCGCCGCACGCAGTCGCCCCTAGCCTGCCCCCATGGACATCACCATTCACATGACCTCGCTTCCGCACGACGACCCGGACGCGTCGCTCGCCTTCTACCGCGACGTCCTCGGCTTCGAGGTCCGCAGCGACGTCGGGCAGGGCAGGATGCGCTGGATCACGGTCGGCCCGGCCGGCCGGCCGGACACGTCCATCCTGCTGGCGCCGCCCGCCGCCGATCCCGGCATCACCGAGGACGAGCGCCGCACGATCACCGAGATGATGGCCAAGGGCACCTACGGCTGGATCCTGCTGGCCACCCCGGACCTCAACGCCACGTTCGAGAAGGTGCAGGCCGGCGACACCGAGGTCGTCCAGGAGCCGACCGAGCAGCCGTACGGCGTCCGTGACTGCGCGTTCCGCGACCCCGCGGGCAACCTGATCCGCATCCAGGAGCTGCGCTGATCCGTGCGGGTGCCGATGCGGCCGTGCGGGCCGGCATCGCGACCACCCCTGAGGCCGTCGGTGGAAGGGGACGATGAAGGACGAAGGGGAGGGCCCTCATGTGCAAGCCCGAATGGCGGCGCGCGCGCGTCGAGGCGCAGCGGCTGGCCGATCTCGCACGGCTGCGCCGCGTCCGCGACCGGATCGACCGGGAGTACGAGCAGCCGCTGAACGTGGAGGCGCTCGCCCATGATGTGAACATGTCCGCCGGGCACTTGAGTCGGCAGTTCCGGGCCGCGTACGGCGAGTCGCCGTACGCGTACCTGATGACGCGTCGCATCGAACGGGCGACGGCGCTGCTGCGGCGGGGCGACCTCAGCGTCACCGAGGTCTGCTTCGCGGTCGGCTGCGCGTCGCTGGGAACGTTCACCACCCGTTTCACCGAACTGGTCGGCATGCCGCCCGGGGCCTTCCGGCGTCAGGCGGCGGATGCGGCGACCGACCATGCCGATGCCGCGGGCACGGCCCGCGACGGGGGGCCGGCGATCAACGTGGAGGGGATGCCGGCGTGCGTGGCGAAGCAGGTCTCAAGACCGGTCAGGAATCGAGAAGCCCCGAGTGCCCCGCGGCCCCTAGCGTGATGGTCATGGCAACCACCGCTTCCACCGCAGCCCTCACGTCCCTCACGTCCGTCACCCTCGAGGTGGCCGACCTCGAGGCCGCCCGCCGCTTCTACAGCGCCTTCGGCGTGGACGCGTACCTCCGTCTGCGGGCCTCCGAGGCGCACTCCACCGGATTCCGCGGCTTCACCCTGGGGCTCACGGTGTCCGGTCCGGCCACCGTCGACGGCTTCCTCGGCGCCGCCGTGGACGCCGGCGCCACCGTCCTGAAGCCCGCCACGAAGTCCCTGTGGGGCTACGGCGGCGTCGTCCGGGCCCCGGACGGGACGATCTGGAAGATCGCGACCTCGGCGAAGAAGGACACCGGCCCCGACACCCGCGAGATCGACGAGGTCGTCCTGCTGCTCGGCGTCGAGGCGGTGAAGGCCACCAAGCAGTTCTACGTCGATCGGGGCCTGACCGTGGCCAAGAGCTTCGGTGGCAAGTACGTCGAGTTCGCCCCGGGCCGGTCCAGCCGGGTCAAGGTGGCGCTGTACAAGCGCCGTGCCCTGGCCAAGGACCTCGGCGTCCCCGTCGACGGCGCCGGCTCGCACCGCATCGTCCTCGGCGGCGCCGCCGACGCCTTCACCGACCTGGACGGCTTCGTCTGGGAAGCCTCCGGGTCGCTCGCCCCCACGCAGTCCTGAATCCCGTCCCCGTCGTACCGATCGACCGGCGAACACCCGCCGTCGTGGCCTACGGGCAAGGGCCCGCATGCCCGGAACGCATCCACCCACAGTGCAAGGAGCAGGACATGAAAGCGCACGTCAGCTCGATCCTTCTGGGCGTCCGGGACATGGACCGGGCCAAGCGGTTCTACTCCGAGGGGCTCGGCTGGAAGATCAGCGACGACTTCGGCATCTCGGTGTTCTTCGCATCGGACGGGGCCTCGCCCGTCGGCTTCTACAGCCGCGAGGGCCTGGCCGACCAGGTGGGCACGGACCAGGAGGGCAGCGGCTTCAGCGGACTGGTCCTGACCTACGTCGTCCGCAGCGAGACGCGGGTCGACGAGATCATGGCGGAGGCCCGGGAGGCGGGCGCCACGGTCCTCAAGCCCGCCGGCGCCCTGCCGTGGGGCGGGTACGGCGGCACCTTCGCCGACCCGGACGGCTACGTGTGGAGCCTCGGATACAGCGCCCGGGGAACCGACCAGCCCTACGCGGAGTAGCCGCGGTCCCCGGGCGAGGGCGTCACCGGGGCGACGTCGGCAGGATGACGGTGACCCCGGCCCCCACCGCCGTGCCCATCGCGGCGAGCGCCGCCGGGGCCGCATCCAACCCGATGAGCGAGGTGACCAACAGGTCGGGCCGCAGCGTCCCGGAGCGGACCAGTTCCAGCATCGGGGGGTAGGCGTGGGCGGCCATCCCGTGGCTGCCCAGGACCTCCAGCTCCCAGCCGATCACCCGGTCCATCGGCAGCGCCGCCCGGCCGGCCGCCGCCGGGAGCAGCCCGACCTGGACGTGCCGTCCCCGCCGGCGCAGCCCGGCCACCGAGGCGGCCGCGGTCGCGGGGGAGCCCAGGGCGTCCAGCGAGAGGTGCGCGCCGCCACCGGACAACTCCCGCACCGCCCCGGCGGTCCCCCCGGGCCCGGCGTCCGCGGCGTTCACACAGGCGGCCGCCCCGAAGGCACGGGCCAGTTCCAGCGCGCCGGGCGCGGTGTCGACGGCGATCACCCGTGCCCCCGCCGCGGCCGCGATCATCACGGCCGACAGGCCGACCCCGCCGCAGCCGTGGACGGCGACCCATTCGCCCGGGGCCACCCGGCCCCGGGCGGTCACCGCGCGGAACGCCGTCGCGAAGCGGCAGCCCAGGCCGGCGGCCGTCGCGAACGAGACGTCCTCGGGGACGGCCACCAGGTTCACGTCGGCATGGTCCAGGGCCACGTACTCGGCGAAGGAACCCCAGTGGGTGAAGCCGGGCTGCGTCTGGTTCGCGCACACCTGGTGCTCGCCGGCGGCGCAGTCCGCGCAGCTGCCGCAGGCGCAGACGAACGGTACGGTCACCCGGTCCCCGGGCCGCCAGGCGCTGACCGCGGACCCCACCGCCTCGACCACCCCGGCCAGTTCGTGGCCGGGTACGTGCGGCAGCACGATGTCCTGGTCGTGACCCATCCAGCCGTGCCAGTCGCTGCGGCACAGGCCGGTCGCCTCGACGCGCACGACGACGCCGGTCGGAGCCGGATCCGGATCGGGCACCTCCCGTACGCCGGCCAACTCCCCGTACCGCTCGAAGACCACCGCGCGCATGGCACCACCCTCGTCTCGACTGTCCGCAGACCAAAGCGTCCGCCCGGGCCTTGCCGCCCGCCGGGCCCGGTGGGAGGCTTCGAGGGCCGCGGGCCGTCGAGGGCCGCGGACCGTCATGACGCAGGGGGAACCGTGAACCGCAAGCGTAAGGCCGCCGTCGCCGCCGTCCTGTTCGCCGTGGTCGCCGTGCTGGGCGCCGCCTCGCAGGCCGTCGCCTCCGCCGGGGACAAGAAGGTCGAGGTCATCAAGTAGCCCTGGCCCGGCGCAGGACCAGGTCCGCCAGGGCCGGCGGCGCGCCGGCCTGGCCCCGGATCCCCGGGAAGGCGTTGACGTCCACGATCAGCGGGGTGCCCTCGACGGTCTCGATGACGTCCACGCCGTAGATCTCCAGGCCGAAGACCTCGCCCACCCGCAGCGCCGACTCCGCCCACCGCGGGGGCGGTCCGTCCCGGGTCGCGGCCGGTTCCCGCGCATCGGGAGCCAGTTCGGAGCGCCGAAGGCCCGCGAAGACCTGGGCCCCGACGACCCACAGTTTGTGGTCCCAGCCGTTGTTGGGCGCGAAGTCCTGGACGACGACGGGCTCCTGGCCCCAGGTCGGCGCCAGCGCCCGCAGCCCGTCGGATCCGTCCACGCGGGCGACCAGGTCGTGCTTGCGGCTGCGCCGGCTCTTGACCACGAGCGGCCGGTCCGGCCGCTCGGCCGCCCAGGTCACCAGGTCCGCCAGGGTCGCGAACGCCCGGGTGCCGGCGAAGGGCAGCCCCGCCGCGCGGGCCACTTCCGCCATGGTGATCCGGTCCTGGCACCGTTCGGTGGCCGCCGCGGAGTTCAGCACCACGCAGCCCCGCCGCTCCAGCTCCCGCGCCAGTTCCAGCGCCGCCGGGGTCCGCGCCTTGAGCAGGCAGACGTCGGGCGTCGCCCCTCCCGCGCCGGCGGCCCCCGCCGCGGGGTCCAGGGGCAGCACCGTGTGTTCGGCGGCGAGCAGCTCCGCGGTGGCCGCGAGCAGCGGATGCCCGGGGTCGGGGGCGATCAGGGCGACCCTCACGCGCCGTCCCCCGCCCCGGCGGAAGCCTGCGCGGGGATCGTCAGGGGGAGCGCGGAGTACGCCGCCGCGGAACCCCCGGGCAGCGGGCGCGGCGGCACGGACGCCCCGGGGACGATCTGCGTGGTCGTGGTCGTGGACGCCGCCGGCCCGGACCGGGCCGGCAGCGCGGCGCCGCCCGCGCCGGCCAGCGCGAGGACGGCGCGCGCCACCCGGGCCGCCGCGTCCGGTACCTGACGGAAGCTCGGGAAGTCGTTCACGTCCACCACCACCGGCCCGTCGGGACCCAGCAGGACGTCCACCCCGTACAGGTCCAGCCCGTACACCTCGCCCACCCGGGCCGCGATCGCCGCCACTTCGGCGGGCAGCGGCACCCGGCGCTCGCGCACGGCCGGGTCGGGGTGCAGGGGGGAGCAGCGTTCGGTGGCGAACAGGTCCCCGTCGACGCAGTACACCTTGATGTCGGTGCCGGCGTTGGGTACGTACGGCTGGGCGATGAGCATGCCCTCGCCCGCGAGTTCGGGGAGCAGTTCCGCGAGCCGGTCCGGTGACGGTACGAGGTGCACCGCGCGGCCCGAGCTGCCGTCGGCGGGCTTGACGACGAGCGGGTACTCCGAGTCCGGTACCTCCGCCAGGAGTTCGGGCCGGGCCACCGCCCAGGTCGTCGGCATCGGCAGGCCGTGCGCGCTGCCGAGGGCGGCGGCGAGGGCCTTGTCCCGTACGCCGCGGATCGAGCGGGCGTCGTTGACCGTGGTCGTGCCGGTGGCCGCGGCTGCCTCCAGGAGGGTGAGCCCCGGGCCTCCGGACACGGTCTTGAGGACCCAGGCGTCGTGCACGCCGGTCCTTACGACCTCGGCCATGCGCAGCAGCGAGCCGCCCGGTCGAACGACGTCGACCTGGTGCCCCCAGGCGGTCAGTTGCCGGATCACCTCGTTCGGCATGCCGTCGTGGCGGTAGTGCTCCTCCACCAGGAAGCAGAGCCTCATGGACCTTCCCCATATTCACCGGACGTCCGCCGCCGATCCAGTCCGGCGAGTTGTGACGTCACAGGATGCCATGCCATAGCCCCGAAACCGCTCCAGACCTGTCCTTAGTGGGCGCTACGCAGCGTAACTTCCTTCAAGACCTTTCCTAAACGATCAGCAATCCTCATATAGTTATCCCTCGTTGCCACAGGAACCCTCTCTTCCATATACGCCCGGTTTGAGGCTTTGATTGATGACGGCGTCGCCTTCCCCCCTTCGCCCCGCTGTGCTCGCCCTGCTGATCACAGCAGTGGCCACCGGCGCCCTCTCCATGGCGGCGGTGGCCGCGGCCCCGGCGTCCGTCCGCGAACCACTCGGCTGGTTCTCGGCGTCCGGCTCGCTGGCGCTCTCGGTCGCGGCCTGCGCCCTCACCTGGACGGCGCGCTCGTCCCGGCTGCTGCGGGGCCGGCTCACCGCCCTCGGCCGTGAACTCGCCGACCGCGACGCCCACCTCGCCCGCCTCACCGCCGAGGCGACCCGCGAGACGGCGGGCCGCACCGCCGAGCGCACCCGCCTCGTCGCCGAGCACGCCGCCGAGGTGGAGCGGCTGACCACGGCACGCAACGCCGACCGCGAGCACCTGACGGCCTCGCACGCCGCCGAACTCGACCGCATGACCTCCGCCCAACTGGCTTCCCGCGAGCGGCTCGGTGAGGAGCTGCGGCGAGCCCGCTCCGGCCGCGCCGCCGCCATGGCCGCCGCCGCGAACGCCGCGGGCCGCATGCAGGCCCTCGCCACCGGAATGCTCGCCGACCTGCGGGACATGGAGCACCGGCACGCCGCCGAGGACGTCCTCGGCGACCTGCTCCACCTCGACCACCGCACCGCCCAGGCCGGCCGCCTCGCCGACTCCATCGCGGTCCTCACCGGAGCCCGCTCGGGCCGTCGCTGGGCGAAGCCGATCGTCATGGAGTCGATCCTGCGCGGCGCCATGGGCCGCATCGGCGGCTACCAGCGCGTCCGGCTGCATTCCACCAGCGAGGCCGCCGTCGCCGGGCACGCCGCCGAGGGCGTCATGCACGCCCTCGCGGAACTCCTCGACAACGCCGCGAACTTCTCCCCGCCCAACGCCGAGGTCCACGTCTACGTGGAAGAGGTCCCGGCCGGCGTCATCATCACCGTCGAGGACAGCGGACTCGTCATGAGCGAGGTCCAGCTGCGCCGCGCCGAACAGGCCGTGACCGCCGAATCGCTGGACCTGGCCGGCCTCTCCGGCACCCGCCTCGGGCTCGCCGTCGTGGGGCGCCTGGCCCGCAAGCACGGGCTGACGGTGTCCTTCCGGCCCTCCGCGCGCGGCGGTACCGGCGCGCTCATGATGCTGCCGCAAGAGCTGATCAGCCGCACCGCGGCCGAAGTCCTGCCCACCCCGGCGCTCGTGGCCGCACCGGCCGCCCCCGCGCTCGTGGCGGCGCCCGCGGTCGTCCCCGAGGCGGAGCCCGCCCACCACGGCCCCGCCGACGACGACGCCACCGTGCCCGCGCCGGCGCCCGCGCGCGGGCACGAGCCCCGGACGGAGGGACCGGCCGGCGCCGACGCTCCCGCCGCCGGCACGGAGGACTCCGAACCCACCGGCCGGAACCCGGTGATCGGCGAGAGCGGACTGCCCCAGCGGCGGCGCGGCCGGACCCTGGCCGCCGCCCACCCCGAGGGCCCCGACGCCGCAGGAGCGGCGGCACGCAACCCGGCCGCCCCCACCGGCGCCTCCCAGTCCGCCGCCCGCTTCGGCAGCTTCCGCCAGGCCGTGCGCGGCAACTCGGCGCAGCAGCCCCCGAACCCCCCGCACCCGGAAGGCAACACGCGATGACCGGCACCACCACCGACGAGACGCTCAGCTGGCTCCTGGAAGGACTCCTGGAGCGCACCCCCGGCGCCCGGCACGCCCTCGTGCTGTCCCGGGACGGGCTGAAGCTGTGCCGTACCCCCGAGCTGTCCGTCGACCAGGCCGACCAGCTCGCCGCCATCGCCGCCGGCATCCAGAGCCTGTCCCACGGCGCGTCCATCGAGTTCGGTGACGGCACCGGCGGAGTGCGCTCCGCGATGGCCGAGTTCTACGGCGGGATCCTCTTCATCGTCGAGGCGGGCGAGGGCGCGCACCTCGCGCTGGTCGCCGACGAGGAGGCCGACGCGGGCTTCGTCGGCCACAACATGTCCGAACTGGTCGAGCAGCTGAGCGAACATCTGATCGCCAGGCCCCGGGGTTGAGCCGCGGCAGGCCGGGCCGGGACGACTCCCCGGACCGGCTCTACACCCTCACCGGCGGCCGCAGCAGCTCCGGTTCGGACGCGTTCGACCTCGTGACCCTGGTGGTCACGGAATGCGACCCCGTGCCGGGCATGCAGTCCGAGCACGTCGCGATCCTGCGGATGTGCCGGTTCCCGACCGCCGTCGTGGAGATCGCGGCCGAGCTCGGGCTGCCGGTGTCCATCGTGCGGATCCTCCTCGCCGACCTCCTCGGGACCGGACGCATCAGCGCCCGGCACCCGCGTTCGACGTACCTCCTTCCCGACCTCGACATCCTGGAGCAGGTGCTCGTTGGACTCCGCAACCTCTGACCGGGGCACGACCCGGCAGACCCTCAGCAGCACGGCCGACAACGGCCTGAAGATCGTCATCGTGGGTGGGTTCGGGGTCGGCAAGACCACCATGGTCCGCTCGGTCAGCGAGATCCGTCCGCTGAACACCGAGGAGACGATGACCAAGGCGGGCGAGGCCGTCGACGACACCTCCGCGGTCGGCGCGAAGACCGCGACCACGGTGGCCTTCGACTTCGGACGCATCACCCTCGACGCCCACAACGTGCTCTACCTGTTCGGCGCTCCCGGGCAGGAACGGTTCTGGTTCCTCTGGGACCGGCTGTTCTCCGGCACTCTCGGCGCCGTCGTCCTCGTGGACACCCGCCGGCTCGCGGACTCCTGGTACGCCATCGACCGCCTGGAACACCACGGCACGCCCTTCGTGGTCGCCTGCAACGACTTCGGTGGCCCCGCCCACACCCCCGAGCAGATCCGCGAGGCGCTCGACCTGCCCGCCCAGGTGCCCCTGCTGTTCTGCGACGCCCGCTCGCGCAGCTCCAGCCAGCAGGTGCTGATCTCCCTCGTCGAGCACCTCCAGCACCTCCAGCGCCACCAGACGGCCGTCCTGCACACGATCCCGGAGCCCACCCCGTGACCACCCCCGAGCCCCAGCCCGTCTACCTCGGCGGCCCCCGCTTCCAGACCGACCCGATCGAGCTGTACCGGGAGATGCGCCGCGACCACGGCGCCGTGGCCCCGGTGGTGCTCGACGGCGACGTACCGGCCTGGCTGGTCCTCGGGTACCGCGAACTGCACCAGGTCACCAGCGACCCGCAGCTCTTCTCCCGCGACTCCGACCTGTGGAACCAGTGGGACCGCATCCCCGCCGACTGGCCGCTGCTGCCGATGATCGGCCGCAAGCAGCCGTCGATCCTCTACACCGTCGGTGAACGCCACCGCGAACGCGCCGCCGTCATCTCCGGCGCCCTCGAAGCCGTGGACCCCTTCGAACTCAAGGGCCACGCCGAACGCTTCGCGGACGAACTCATCGACGGCCTGTGCGGCCGGGGAGCCTGCGACCTCGTCGGCGAGTACGCCATGCTGCTGCCGCTGCGCGTGCTGGCCCGTCTCTACGGGTTCTCCGACGAGCAGGGCCCCGGCCTCGTCACCGCCATGAACGACATGATCAACGGTCGGGCGGGCGCCCTGGAGGGCCAGCGCCACCTCGGCGAGTCCATGTACGCGCTGCTCGCCGCGAAGCAGGCCGCCCCGGGCCCGGACGTCGCCTCCCGGATGCTCGCCAACACCGCGGGCTTCACCGTGGACGAGATCGCGCAGGACCTCATGGTGATGATGGCCGCCGGGCACCAGCCCACGGCCGACTGGATCGGCAACACCCTGCGCCTGATGCTCACCGACGACCGGTTCGCCGCCTCCCTGGCGGGAGGCCGGCACAGCGTCGGCGAGGCCATGAACGAAGTCCTCTGGGAGGACACCCCCACCCAGAACGTCGCCGGACGCTGGACCACCCGCGACACCAAGCTCGGCGGACAGCACATCGGCCGCGGCGACCTGGTCCTGCTGGGCCTGGCCGCCGCCAACGGGGACCCGCACGTACGCACCGACGCGGGGTCCCTCACCGGCGGGAACAACGCCTTCTTCTCCTTCGGTCACGGCGAACACCGGTGCCCGTTCCCCGCGCAGGAGGTCGCCGAGGTCATCGCCCGGACCGGCATCGAGGTCCTCCTCGACCGGCTCCCGGACGTCGACCTGGCCGGCCGGGCCGACGGACTCACCCGCCGGCCGTCGCCCTGGTTGCGCGGACTCACCGACCTCCCCGTGACCTTCACCCCGACCCCCGCGCTTGGAGCCACCCGATGACGTGCCCGATCGACCACACCGGCCCCGCCCCCCTCGTCCTGGACCCCTTCGTCACCGACCTCGACGCCGAGAGCGCCGCGCTGCGCGCCGCCGGCCCGCTGGTCCCCGTCGTCCTGCCGGGCGGTGTCGGCGTGTACGCCGTCACGCACCACGCCGAGGCCAGAAGACTCCTGACCGACTCCAGAGTGGTCAAGGACATCAACGTCTGGGGGGCCTGGCAGCGCGGCGAGATACCCGCGGACTGGCCGCTGATCGGCCTGGCCAACCCCGGCCGCTCCATGCTGACCGTCGACGGCGACGAACACCGCCGGCTGCGCACCCTGGTCGCCCAGGCCCTGACCGTCCGCCGGGTGGAGAAGCTGCGCGCCGGCATCGAGGCGCTGACCACGCGGATGCTCGACGCGCTGGCCGAACGCCCCGCCGGCGAGCGCGTCGACCTGAAGGCCGGCTTCGCCTACCCGCTCCCCATGAACGTCATCAGTGAACTCATGGGTGTGGACGCCGCCGAACACCCGCGCCTGAAGGCCCTCTTCGAGAAGTTCTTCTCCACCCAGACCCTGCCCGAGGAAGTCCCGCAGATGATGGCGGACCTCGGCGCGCTGTTCTCCCGGATCGTCGAGTCCAAGCGGGAGAACCCCGGCGACGACCTGACCAGCGCCCTCATCGCGGCCTCCGAGGACGGTGACCACCTCAGCACCGAGGAGATCACCAACACCCTCCAGCTGATGGTCGCGGCCGGCCACGAGACCACGATCAGCCTCATCGTCAACGCCGTCGTCGCCCTGGAGACCCACCCCGAGCAGCGCGCCCTCGTGCTGAAGGGCGAGGTCTCGTGGGAGAACGTGATCGAGGAGACCCTGCGTTGGTCCACCCCGACCTCGCACGTCCTGATCCGTTTCGCCACCGAGGACATCGAGGTCGGCGACCGGATCCTGCCGCGCGGCGCGGGTCTGATCGTCTCCTTCGGCGCCCTCGGCCGTGACGAGGCCCAGTACGGCTCGACCGCCGGTGAGTTCGACGTCACCCGCACCCCGAACCGTCACATCTCCTTCGGCCACGGCCCCCACGTCTGCCCCGGCGCGGCCCTGTCCCGACTGGAGGCGCTGGTGGCCCTCCCCGCGCTCTACGCCCGGTTCCCGGACCTGCGCCTGGCCGTGCCCCGTGAGGAACTGCGCAACAAGCCGATCCTGACCCAGAACGACCTCTTCGACCTGCCGGTCCACCTGACCGCACAGGCGCTCTGACGGTCCCGGCCCCGCCGCGCGAGCGGGGCCGGCTCCCTCGCCCACACCGACCGGCCGCGCTCCGCGGAAATCGAATGGTGATCGTACGAACCGAGTTGCTAGGTTGACCACGTGCCGAAGCTGAATCAGATCATCGCAGTCGAAAAGGGCGTCAAGTCCAAGTCCCTCCAGGAGCTCACCCAGGCTCACCACGACGTGCAGAAGCCCGCCCTGCTGGCCGGCATCTCGCGTACGTACCAGCCCAAGGACGAGGAGGGCGAGCAACTGCCGCCCGAGTCCACCCGGGTGCAGGTCAAGGCGGAGGACGTGCTGCGATCGACGGCGGCCACGCTGACGCGCCTCTTCGACGTCACGGCCACCAAGGACTGGGCGAACCGCAGCGCGGCGGCGGACGTCGTCGTCGACGGGAACGTCCTGCTTCCCCAGGTGCCTGTGCCCTACCTGCTCTTCCTGGAGAAGCAGCTGACCGACCTGCACACCTTCGTGCGGAAGCTGCCGGTCCTCGACGCCTCGGAATCCTGGAACCTGGATCCGTCCACGGACTCCTGGAAGACGGAGGCCGTGCGCACCATCCGCACCAAGAAGGTTCCGCGCAACCACGTCAAGGCCGAGGCCACCGAGAAGCACCCGGCCCAGGTCGAGGTGTACTACGAGGACGTCGCGGTCGGCTACTGGACCACCGTGAAGTTCTCCGGCGCCCTGCCCGCCCGCCGCGTCAACGAACTCCTCGACAAGGTCGAGCGGCTCCAGCAGGCCGTGAAGTTCGCCCGCGAGGAGGCCAACAGCGCCGAGGTCACCGACGAGCGGGTCGGCGACGCGGTGTTCGGCTACCTGTTCAGGTAGCCCCGAGATCGCCCCCTGTGTCGCAGGGGGTGCGCGAGAGCGCAAGCTGAAACTGATGTTGAAGCTGAATCAGGGGTGTCATTTGGGGGTTCGAATCCCTCCCCCGGCACCACATGCCGGGGTGGCCCAAGCTGGTACAGGCGGCCCCTCTTAATTTCAGATTATCGCTCCAGTCTCAGTATTCGCCGCCGAACACCGGATCGACCGGGCCGGGACGATCACCGACGGATGGGGGTTCAAGTCCCTCCTGCGCCTCTTTCGTGGCGCGGTAGTTCAAAGGTAGAACACGTCGGCCTCAACATGATCCTGGCTCTTAAACGCAGCCGGTGTGCGCAATTGGGTGGCAAACAGGAGCCCGGGAGCTGGACATGCTCCCGGGCTCCGTCACGTCCCCGGCCCGTCGGCCGGGGCGCCCCCGCCCCCGTTACGCGGGCGCGGGTACGGGTACGGACACGAAGGTCCGTCCCGCCTCGTTCTCGACGAGGACCTCCCGCACCTGCGCGGGATCGACCGCCGCCGTACCGTCCAGCGAGGCGCCCTTGCCCTCGCCGTGCTCGGCCGTGCCCACGACCCAGCCGCCCGCGATGGTCCGCGTACCGTCGCGGGCGACCACGACCAGCCGGCAGCGCTCGCCCGGCGGCACTCCGGTGACCGCCGCGTGCACCCGCACCCACTTCGGCGCCGGCGTCACCTTCACGGTCATCCGCGCGCCCGTGCCCCGGTCCGTCGCCGAGGCGACCCGGGTGCCCGCCACCGGGGGAGAGGGCGCCGCGGACACGGTCGGGGCCGGCGGCGGAGGCAGCGCGACGCCGGGACCGGCGTCCCCTCCGAGCCGGGTACCGGCCCAGAACACGGCCGCCATCGAAGCCGCGGCAGCCACTGAGACGAACGCGATCCGCCGCCGCGAGGCCGCGGACCGCTCACCGCGCACCTGCCGCAGGGTCCGCTGGAGCAGCAGGTCGCCGCCCTGCGGGGGACCGTCGAGGAAAGCCTCCTCGGGCACCTCGCCCAGCACGCTCTCCAACTCGCGCAAAGCCGTCACCTCCTCACGGCACCCCGAGCAGGTGCCGAGGTGCTCCTCGACCCACCGCACGTCCTCCTCGTCCAGGACACCGAGCACGTACGGTCCGAGCAGTTCCTCCTCGTGCCGCTGCCGGTTCATGCCACCACCTCCCGCAGTCCGCCGGGCTGCTGGGGCGGCCGGGCTGATCGTCTGTCCTTGCTGTCGTCCCTGCCGCTGTCCGAGAACACCTCGCGCAACGCCTTGAGGGCGTAGTGCGCGCGCGACTTCACCGTTCCCGCCGGAATCCCCAGGCGGTCGGCCGCCTCGGCGACACTGCGCTGCCGGTAGTACAACTCCGTCAACACGTCCCGATGTTCCGGGGTGAGCCGGTCGAGCGCGCCGAGCACGGTCATGGAGTCCACCACCGAGTCCGCGTGGTCGAGCTCCACCGGCGGAGCGGCCGACGAGCCGGACACCTCCGCGGGCCGGGCGGCCTTCGCCCGGTACCGGTCGGTGATGATGTTGCGGGCCACCGTGAGCAGCCAGCCGCGTACCGAACCCTTCCCGTTGACGAGGACCTCGGAATGCCGCCACGCCCGGATCAGCGTCTCCTGGACGACGTCCTCGGCGGCGGCCCGGTCACCCGTCAGCCGCGTCGCGTACGCGAGCAGGGCGTGGCCGTGCTCCTCGTAGACCGTCCTGATCAGTGCTTCGTCGGTCGAGCCCCGCCGAGTGCGGGGCCACAGTGGTCCGGCCATCTCACCCTCTCCGTCCTCCTCGTGTTACGTGGTGCGGTCGGAACACGCCGGGGGCGGACGAATGGTTCAGGTGAGGTGCGTCACTTTCGCGCGCGCCGGTGGAGGAGGGCGCTCACGTGCGGCACGCGCGGCCCTCGTTGAGGCAGCCGACGACCTCCCGCATCCGCTCGTCCGTCATCACGTTGACGAACATGGCGTGGTCGGTCCGGGGACTGTGCCGCTGCTCGGGGAAGGAGTCGAGCGCGAACGGGGTCCCCGCCCTCACCGCGTAGGAGAGCGAGACGCGCAGCTCGGGCACGGGGAAGGTGCCCTGCGGGCACACGCCCTGGGCGGAGGGGAAGCGCAGGTGCGAGCGGTGCCCCGGCGCGCTGGTGTCCAGTCCGTTCCAGCAACTGGGGAAGACCAGGGTCCGGGTGACCAGGCTCCCGGCCGGACAGCGCGGATAGTCCGTCGTCGAGCGGTCGGGGAAGCCGGAACAGCCCCAGCGGGCCCGTACGTCCGCGTCCGTACCGGCCGTGTACGCGACGGCGTCACCGGTGATCGCCCGCAGGAACCGCGGCATCGGCACCACCTTGCTCACCGGACTGCCGCGGAACTCCACGCTCACCCCCGCCTCGGGGAGGATCTCGCCGGCGTTGCCGTGCCCGGCGGAGGTCTCATGGGCGAGGGTGCCCGGGCGGTCGAGGCGGCGCAGCACCGGCCAGTAGTAGGTGGAACGGTCGCCACCGGCGCAACTCGTGGCCGCCGCGGCCAACGAGGCGTCGTCCGACATGGCGTCGGTGGACAGGTTCCCGACGTACGCGTGCGTGTGGTGGGCGCCGGCCCGCAGGCCCGGCGAGACCACCAGGTTGTCCTCGTTCCAGTGGCCCTCCGCGTTGCGGCCGCACTCCACCGTCACGGTCCCCGAGGAGCCCTCGGAGCCCGCCGGGGCGGGGGGCGCGGCGGCGCGCGGCACCTCGCGTATGTCCACGTACGCGCCCGCCACCTCCCCGTGCTGCGGTCCGGCGGCCCGTGAGGCGCCCAGGACGGCGGCGACCAACCCGGTGCCGAGCACCAGGCAGACGAGGGGCCACAGCAGGCGGTGTTCATTCCCCATGGCGGTCACGGTTGCCGGTGCTCCGTACGGTCGTCAACGGGGCGTCCTCGCGACGGGAGCCCGGTGTGATTGTAGGCGTCGGCCGGGCCCCTCCCGAAGTCACCGCGACCCGTCGCACCGGGGCGTCCGGCGCTGCGCGCCGCCCTTCCCGAGCCCTCGACGCCGCACCTGCCCCGACGGCCCCTCACCGGCCCGGACGCCCCCGTACGCCGCTCGGGGGCCCCGGACCCTCCCGGGCGGACCCGGACGGCCGGAGAGTGCCTTGCAGGGCCGCCGGGCCGCCGCGCAGAGTTCTCCCATGACACCGGCTGAACTCCTCCACGACTTCGCCCGCACCCGCGCCTCCCTCGACGGAGCCGAGGTCACCTTCCGGTGGACCGGCGACGTCCACTCCTGGGCCCCCGACGAGCCCTACAGCAGGACGTTCGGCTTCGAGGGCCTCAACGTCGCCCGACTGGAGGCCGACGAGGCGACCGGTGGCTACCGGATGCTCTCGCGCGAGGCGGCCTTCTACCTCGACCCGACGACTCGAGAGATCCTGGAGACCTGGCAGGACAAGCCCGTGGTCCACGTGTGGAACGACCCGGCGAACCTCGCGCTGCGACCCTTCCCCGTCCCGCGCACCGAACTCGGCGACCAGGTCTGCTTCAGCCTGGAGATCCCGCTCGCGTACCCCTCGCCCCTGCCCGTCGCCGACTACCCGCTGAACTCGGCCGGGGACACCTACCGGGCCCTGGAGCTCTTCCAGTTCTTCGCCCCCGCCGCGGCCCTCGCCGGCGACGCGCCGAGCGTCCCCGCGACCATGTCCTGGATGCGGATGTCCCCGTGGCTCCCCTGGATGGAGCAGGGACAACGCCCCGGCGGGCTCGCCTTCCACTGCCGCGGCACGAAGCTGGGATCGTACGACGAGGTCCCCGAACGCACCCGCGCGTACATCGCCGCCCGCCACCCCGAATTCGCCTCGGCGCCGGAGAAGTGGACCGAGCCGAACGAGTCCAGCTGGACCTACTTCCGCCGGCTCAACCCGCGGTGAACCCCGGCGGGCCGGCGCCCCGCACCCGCCCCCGCCCCGCCCCCGCACCGACCCCGCACCCGCCCCCGTCCCCGGCCGCACCGGGGGCGGGGGCGGGCGCGTAGGGGTCCGGACAAGGGTTTTCCCCGTATCGGGTTCATCTCCGCGTTGCCTACTGTCTGCCCACCGGCGATCCACCGGACCCGAACCGCCCCCGCACCAACCCCACATGGTGCGAAGCGGAACGGGGACGCGGATCGCCGGGATCGCCGTTGCCCTGCCCCGCCGTCGCGGCCGGGCAACGCGGCGCGCGGCGGTGGCCGGGGCGGGGACTGACCAGTCCGCCCCGGGCCCCGCGGCCGCCGGTTCACCTCCCACACTGCACCGACCGGCCGCTCCGGCCTGCCCGGAAACGGCCCTCGAAAGGGAACACCGTGCACGCATCCAGACGCAGCAGGCTCATATCCGTGGTGGCCATGTCCGTCACCCTCCTCGCCGGCTCCGCGACCGCTTCGGTCGCCGTGACCGCCGAGAACGACCCGGCCACCTCCCTCCCGGCCGCCGCGGCCCCCGCCGCGCCCGCCGGTGCGCCGGTCGAGAACCTCATCGTCGGATACAAGTCCTCGGCCTCCGAGGCCAGTTCCAACACCGCGGCCGCCGATGACGCCGCCGCGAAGGGCAAGAAGGCCGGCAAGAAGGCGAAGTTCGACCGCCGCCTCGGCACCGGAGCCGCCCTCGTCAACCTGGGCGGATCGGTCGCCCCGGCCGACGCCGCCGGCGTGATGGCCCAGTTCCGCGCCGACCCGGACGTCGCCTACGTCGAGCCGGACACCCGCGCCTACGCCATGGCCGTGACCCCGAACGACACCGAGTACGCCAAGCAGTGGGACCTCTTCGAGCCCACCGCCGGCATGAACGTGCCCGCCGCCTGGGACAAGACCACCGGCTCCGGCGTCACCGTCGCCGTGATCGACACCGGCTACGTGGCCCACTCGGACGTCGCCCCGAACGTCGTCGCCGGCTACGACTTCATCTCGACGTCCTCCGAGGCCCGTGACGGCAACGGCCGTGACAACAACCCCGCGGACGAGGGCGACTGGAACGCCACCGACGGCGAGTGCGGCGTCGGCTCGAAGGCCAGCACCTCCTCCTGGCACGGCACCCACGTCGCGGGCACCATCGCCGCGGCCACCAACAACTCCAAGGGCGTCGCCGGCATCGCGTACGGCGCGAAGATCCAGCCCGTCCGCGTGCTCGGCAAGTGCGGCGGCGCCACCTCGGACATCGTCGACGCCATCACCTGGGCCTCCGGCGGCGCCGTCGCGGGCGTCCCGACCAACGCCACCCCGGCCAAGGTCATCAACATGAGCCTCGGCGGCTCGGGCACCTGCGGCACCAGCTACCAGAACGCCATCAACGCGGCCGTCGGCCGCGGCACGACCGTCGTCGTCGCCGCCGGCAACAGCAACGCGAACGCGTCCGGCTTCTCCCCGGCCAGCTGCAACAACGTGATCAACGTGGCGTCGACCAACCGCGCCGGTGACCGCTCGTACTACTCCAACTTCGGCACGATCATCGACATCGCCGCCCCGGGCGGTGAGACCCGCCGCGCCACCGACACGCCCGGCACCGTCACCACCCCCGAGAACGCGATCCTCTCCACCCTGAACGCCGGCACCACCACCCCCGGCGCCGAGTCCTACAAGCCCTACCAGGGCACCAGCATGGCCGCCCCGCACATCGCGGGCCTCGCCGCCCTCATGAAGTCGGCGAAGACCTCCCTGACCCCGGCCCAGATCGAGGCCGCGATCAAGGCCAACGCCCGCCCGCTGGCCGGCACCTGCACCGGCGGCTGCGGCGCCGGCCTCGCCGACGCGAGCGCGACGGTGAACGCCGTGACCTCCACGACGCCCACCACGCCGTCCTTCGAGAACACCACGGACGTCACCATCGGTGACAACGCCACGGTCGAGAGCTCCATCACGGTCAGCGGTGTCACGGGCAACGCCCCGGCCGCCCTCAAGGTCGGCGTGAACATCGCCCACACCTACATCGGTGACCTGAAGGTCGACCTCGTCGCCCCCGACGGTTCCGTCTACACGGTCCACAACCGCGCCGGCGGCAGCACCGACAACATCAACCAGACCTACACCGTCAACGCCTCCTCCGAGGTCGCGAACGGCACCTGGAAGCTGCGCGTCAACGACAACGCCGGTGGCGACACCGGCAAGATCGACTCCTGGAGCCTCGGCTTCTGACCCGCACCGGACCCCGGTCCCCCCGGCCCCGACGGAGCCCCCCAACTCCGTTCTGACGGGCCGATGGTACGGACCATCCCAGCGCGCGGACCTGCCGGTACCTCCCGTACCGGCAGGTTCGTCGTGCTTTCCTGTCGCCCGACTGAATTCTGCGTCACAATCCGGGTCCGTCCGGCGGCCGACCTCGTATTGTCGCGTCTCACAGGAAAGGCACAGGACCGGGGACCGAAAGGCTGGTGGCGTGGCGGCGACGGGGAACGCTGACGCGAACGTCGGACACGGCGAGTTGATCGAGGCGGTCGACCGGGCGCTGACCACGCACGGCCGCGCCGTCCTCGTCGGACCGGCCGGAGCGGGCAAGACCGAGGTGGCGCGCGCCGTCGCGGCCGCCGCCGAGGGCCGGCGCGAAACCGTGCTCCGGCTCGCCCCCGAAGCCGCGGACCGGTGGATACCCGAGGCCTCCGCCGCCGCCCTCCTCGCCACCGTGCCCCGCGCCGTACTGGAGCGGCTCGCCGGACCCCAGCGCACCGCCATCGCCCTGCTGCGCCGCGAGACCGACGCCCCCGGAGCGGGCCGCGACCACGTCGCGCTGCGGCTCGCCCTCGTCGAGGTGCTCCGCACCCTGGCCGCGTCCGGCCCCGTCCTCCTCGTCCTCGACAACGCCCAGTGGCTCGACGCGGAAACCACCGATCTGCTCCGGTTCGCCCTGCGCCTGACCCCACCGCGGGTACGGGTCCTCGCGGCCGAATGCGTCCACGCCGGAACTCCCGTCGCCGAACCCCTCTGCGGCCCCGGCACCCCGGCCGTCCGGGTCCCCCCGCTCGGCGCCGACGAGGTGGCCGAACTCCTGCTGCGCCACGACCTGCCCGCCCGGCTCGCCGGCCGCATCCACCAGGCCAGTGGCGGCAACCCACGACTCGCCCTGGCGCTGGGGCACTCCCTCGCCGAAGCCGCCGGGACCCGCGACGGCGGCGCCCACCACGCCGACACCCTGCCCGTCTCCGGCCAAGCCCGCGACGTCGCCCGCCGGCTCCTGGCCGAAGCCCCCGCCCGGGCCCGCCGCACCCTGCTCCTCGCCGCCCTCACCGCCCGCCCCACCACCGCGCTGCTGCGCCGCGCCGGCAGACCCGACGCGGAGGCCGAGCTAGCCGAAGCCGAACGCGCCGGGCTGATCACCGTCGGGGAGGACGGGGCGGTCGCCTTCACCGCGGGCGCCGTCGCCACCGCGCTCGCCGCCGACTCCGGCTGGCCCGAACGCTCCTCCGGGCACGCGGCCCTCGCCGACGCCGTCGACGACCCGGTGCAGGCCGTTCGCCACCGGGCGCTCGCCGTCGACCTCCCCGACGCCCGGCTCGCGGCCGAGATCACCGCCGCCGCCGACTCCTGTCGCCGCCGGGGCCAGCGTGCCCTCGCCGCGGAACTCGGACTGCTCGCGGCCGAACGCACCCCCGCCGCCCTGCCCCGGGAGGAGCTCGCCCGCCTCGTCGGCGCCGCCGAGGACGCGGGTTGGGCCGGCCGCGCCGACCTCGCCCGCCGGGCCACCCGCGCCGTGCTGGCGCGCGACGCCTCGCCCGCCCAGCGGGTCCGCGCCCGCCTCGCCGTCATCGACGCCGCCGGCCAGGCACTGGCCGACCTCGACGAGACCTTCGCCAACGCGGTGGCCGACGCGGCCGGCGACCCCTCACTACGGGCCGCCGTCCAGCTCCGCATCGCCTGGAAGCTCAACCTGAGCGACGGGGACCCCGTGCGCTCGCGCGACGCCGCCGCCGAGGCGGGGGCCCTCGCCAAAGCGGGCGGCGACCAGGTCGCCGAGGCCATGGCACTGACCGTACGGGCCAGGATGGGACGCATCCTCGGGGACCGCGACGCCGAGGACATCCTCGCCGAGGCCCTGGCCCTGCCCGCCCCCGAAGTCCCCCTCGGCATGCGCAACGCGCCCCAGTACCTCGCCGTCCGGCACGCCCTCTTCGACGACCGGCTCGGCGACGCGCACGGCCAGCTCCTCGCGCTGCTGCCCGCCGTCCAACGGACCGGATCCGCCGAGGACGTCTTCGAGGTGCTGCGCAGCCTCACCGAGGTCGAGCTGCGGCGCGGCCGGTGCGCCGCAGCCGCCGCGCACGCGCGCCGGGCCGTGGAGCTGACCATCGAGGCGGGCCTGTCGCCCGGCCCCGCCTGGTACGTCGCGGCCACCGCCGAAGCCGCGGGCGGCAGTTTCGCCCGGGCCGCCGGGTACGCCCGCCGCGGCATCCGGGCCTCCGAGGAGGAACAGGACCAGGTCTTCCTGTCCCGGGGCCTGTACGCGCTCGGCACCGTCGAACTGGCCACCGGGGAGGCCGCGAAGGCGGCCGCCACCCTGTGCCGGGTCGCCGAGCTGGAGGAGGCGCAGCAGGTGGTGGACCCGTCGATCCTGCGCTGGCACGGGGAGCTCGCCGAGGCCCTGGTCGCGGCCGACGATCCCGCCCGCGCCGCGGAACTGCTGGACGGGGTCGCTCCGGTGGCCCGCTCCCTGGGACGCACGCCCGTGCTCGCGGCCCTGGACCGGGCCCGGGGCCTGTGCCTGTCGGCGCGGGGGGACGCGGAGCCCGCCGTGGCCCTGCTGGAGGAGACGGCCCGGCGCTTCGAGGGCCTCGGACTGCCGTTGGAACACGGCCGGACCCTGCTGGCCCTGGCCCGGGTCGAGCGCAGGCGCCGCCGGCGGGCGCCCGCGCGGGCGGCGCTGCTGGCGGCGGCCGAGGTGTTCGAGCGGGCCGGGGCGAAGCCCTGGCTCGGCCTGGCGCGGGAGGCGGCGCCGGAGGCCGCCGCCCCGCATCCGGGGGTGGCGGCCCTGACCGAGGCGGAGGCCCGGCTCGCCCTGCTCGTCGGCGCCGGGGCGAGCAACCAGGAGGCCGCCGCGAAGCTGTTCCTGAGCGTGAAGACCGTCGAGGCCCGGCTCACCCGGATCTACCAGAAGCTCGACGTGCGCTCGCGGGCCCAGCTGGCCACCGCGCTGCGCGGGCACTGAGCCCGGGCGGCGCGGCGGCCGGAGCGGATCAGCAGGTCAGGTTGTTGCCCGGGGTGACGCCCAGCAGCTGGGTGAAGTTCTGGTACTTGCTCACCCGGCTCTGCACCTGGGCGGGGTTGCCGCCGTTGCACTCCAGAGCCCCGTTGATGGAACGGATGGTCTCGCCGAAGCCGGCGCCGCCCGCCATGGCCGCGTGGGCGGTCATGGTGCCCGGACCGTTCTGGGTGTTCCAGTACCAGAGCGCCGTCTTCATGGCGACGGCCGGGTCCTGCTCCACGAGGTACGGGTTGGCGAGCAGGTTGATGCCGAGGGCGTCGCCCGCCGCCTTGTAGTTGAAGTTCCAGCTCAGCTGGATGGGCCCGCGGCCGTAGTACGCGGCCTGCCCCGCAGGACAGCCGTAGGGCTGGGTGGCGTCGCAGTAGTGGGGGTAGTTCGCGGTGTTCTGCTCGACTATGTGCACGAGCCCGCCGGTCTCGTGCGAGACGTTCGCGAGGAAGGCGGCCGCCTCGCGGCGCTTGGTCGTCTCGTCGCCGCTGTTGGCGAAGGCGGGGTAGGCGGACAGCGCCGCCACCAGCCCGTTGTAGGTGTAGAAGGGGTTCCGGTTCGGGAACATCTGGTTGAACTGGGCCTCGCTGACGACGAAGCCGGACGGGTCGGGGTCCTGGCCGCCACCGCCACCACAAGCGCCCTGGTCGGACCAGACGCCCCACTGGCCGGTGGTCCCGGGCGTCTCGCCCTGGGTCCACCACTTCGCCTTCCAGTTGCGACCGTTGTGCGAGGCGGTCCCGCCGCCCGTGTAGACGGCGGAGGAGGCCCACGCGCCGGCGCAGGCGGGGGCGGCCGAGGCGGAGGAGGCGGGCAGGGCGACGGTGAGGCCGAGGGTGACTGCGGCGGCAGCGGCGAGGGAGAGGGCGCGGCGTCGGGCGGCACGAATCACGTAACTGCTCCTGGAGTGGGGGGAATTGTCGCGGGGTGTGGGGGCGACGACTACCGCCACTGAACCGAAGTGGTCTGGACCTGTCAAGGTCTAGACCAAATATTGTCCGCAGCTGCCAAACGGGGTGCGAGGGGCCGCCGTGGGCCACAAACGCCGAACCGGCGTGACGACCTGGGTCGTCACGCCGGTTCGGATGCCGACCGGGTCAGCTGCCGGCCGAGAGGTTGCCCGAGAGGACCGGGATGTTGTCCACGATGTGGGACAGCGACTCGTCACCCTTGGCCTGGGTGGAGTTCTCGGCGCACTGCTGGTTCTGCGGGTTGGACAGGACGTTGACGTCCTGGACGCCGACGTTGGCGAGGACCGCGACCAGCGACTGGGCGTTGACCTTCGCGGGCAGGCCGACACAGAGCTTGTTCAGCGAACCCTGGATCGCGCCGAGCTGCGGGCTCATGGCGCCCTCGGTCGACTGGTTGCCGTAGACCTGCGAGGCGCCGTTGCCGTTGACGGTGTTCACGCCGTTGTCGTTGCCGATCGCCATCGCCGGGGACGCCATGACGGCACCCGTGCCGATGACGGAGGCGGTGACCGCAGCAGTGGCCATGAACTTCTTGAGCATCGTTGATCCTTCTGTCGCATGAGCTGTCCCCGGCGGGACGTCCTGATCAACTGCGTCCGGCGCCGGTGGTTATCGCGCGTCACCCATGCGGCCCAACGATCGGCTCGGTCAGCCGGTCTTGCGACGCACCTTCTTGTTCTTGCCGCCGGCCCCGCTGCTGGACCCCTGCACCTTGGCCCGGCTCTGGTGGGACTGCTGGGACTGGGCATTGGAGGCGTTGCGCTCCAGGGCCTCGCGGAACTTCCGCTTCGCCTCCTCGGCCGGGGTCTCGTCCTGCGGTGCGTCGTTCTGCGCCGCATCGGCCTGCGGGGTGGCGTTCTCGTCTGACATGGCTGCCTCCTGGGGTGATCAAGTTGCCCCAGTCTGTCAGTCGGGCAGCGCTCAGGCCATCGCGTTGCCGCCCACCGCCCTCCCGGGCCGCCCGGCCGGGCCGGTGCGCCGGGCCGCTCAGGCGCCCGGACGGGGAGCTTCGGCCCCGTGGCCGGCGCGGATCGCGGCCAGCGCCGCGACGTGCAGCGCGGCCGGATCGCCCGCCGCGACCGGGCTGCCGGTCAGCGTGTACCACTCGTCCGCTTCCTGGTACTGGATCGCGAACCGGACCTCGCCGTCCGCGCCCGCGCCGGTCCGCAGGGTGAGCGGACCGGTGATCACCCCGACCTCGTCGGTCACGGCGCCGCCCGGTCCGGCCAGGACGTCGTCCTGCCGGCTCCACGGCTCGGGGGCCGTCATGCGGCGCAGGTGTCGATCATGGTGGTGAGGGTGGCCCTCTCGGCTTCGGTGACGGTCAGCCCGTAGTGGGACTTGACGGTCGTCCAGGCGCGCCCGTACTGGCACCAGCTCGACCGGTCCGTCGGCTGCCACTGGTCGGGGCTCTGGTCACCCTTGGAACGGTTGGAGGACGCGGAGACCGCCAGCAGTTGCGGGCGGGCCAGGTCGTTGGCGAACGCCTTGCGCTTGGCCGCGTCCCAGCCGGCGGCCCCCGAACGCCAGCCCTCCGCCAGCGGCACCATGTGGTCGATGTCGAGCTTCGAGGCCTCGGTGAAGGACGCCCCGTCGTACAGGCTCTTCCAATGGCCGGAGACGGCACGGCACTCGGCGTCCTGCGCGACATCCGTTCCGTCCCGCTTCAGGACGCTCTCGCGGGTGTCGCACTTGTTGCCCTGCTCGGCCCAGTGGGTGAACTTGTCACGGCTGTACCCGGCCATGGTGCCGGGCTTGCCGACCGTGAGCGCCGCCAGCTGCGTCCGGGCCACGGCCGCGCTGACCATGCCGGGCAGTACGTCGCCGGCGACCGGCTTCGCGTCGTCACCCGAGGGCGACGCCGGCGAGGCGGAGGGCGCGGCGCTCGGGGTCGCCGTCGCGCCCGGTCGGTCACCGCCCTTCCCGTCCCCGGGAACCTGTTCACCGCACCCGACGCTGCCGAGCAGCAGCACCGCGGTCACGACCGCGATGCCCGGACCTGTCTGACGCACCATGAAACCCCGCCCCGAGGAGACTCCGCCCACTGTCCGGTGCAGCCTACCCATAACCGGACATCCGACCCCCCCGACGGCGGCCCGGGTCGCGGCCCGATGCCGGCGGCCCGTCAACCCGGCCGGCGGGCGACCCCGTTCGGGGCGGTCCGGGCGCGGGTGCCGGGCCGCCGGTCAGCTCCAGGAGGCGGCGACCAGGGACCGTCGGGCCGCCTCCAGATGGGTGGCGGAGGCCAGCCAGGCGCGGGCGTACCCGTCGGCGGAGGGCTCGGTGAGGCGGCCGAAGGCGTTCCGGGGCCGCCGGTCCGCCTCCAGGACGAGCGCCCCCGCCAGGTCGGCCGCGGTGGCGAACCCGGCCCGGCGCAACGGCCCGTACGCGGGCAGCGGCTCCGGCCCACGGCCGGAGCCGGCCACCGCGCGGCGACCGCCCGCGACCCCCGCCTCCAGCAGTCGGCGCACCCGCCACAGGGGCGAGTCGGCCAGCGGGTCCGGGCCCGGCTCGCAGGCGCCGGGCAGCGCCACGGCGCCGCCGGCGTCCGGGAAGTGGCTTCCCTGGAGCCGGTCGTAGCCGAGGTCGGCCCGGTCCAGCCACTCCGGCGGCAGCCGCAGCGTGTGCTCCGCCCCCGGAACCGGCCCCACCGCCAGCGGGCGCAGCGTCGCCGCCCGGTCCAGGTCCGGGCGCCCGAGGACGCGTACGGCCAGACCCGGATGTCCGGCGAGACGGCGCAGGTTGGCGGTGTGCGCCAGCTCCGGATGCGGGTGGGCGGGGCGCAGCCGGAGCAGGGGCGCCTCCGGTCGTACGGCGCCGTCCGCGGACAGCTCCCGCACCAGGAGGTACTCGCCCGCCGCGCCGACCACCCGTACGTCACAGCCCAGCAGGGCCGTCCCCGACTCCGCGGCCCCGGCCGCCTGGTGTGCGGCGACGGCCTCGGCCGCCGGCCGGGCGAAGAGCGCCGCGAGGGGCTCCTGGCTCCAGGAGAGACCCGGCACCGGGGTGGCCCGGACGCCGCGCCCCGCGCCGAGCCGGCCGTCGGCGGAGACGGTCGCGCCGACGACGCGCAGGCCGCCGCGGGCGAGACCCGCGTGGTCCAGGACGCCTCCGCCCAGCGCGACGGACGCCGCCCCGGCACCCCGGGCCCGCGCGAGCCCGCCGGGGCGGACGTCGGACACCGAGTACAGGGCGCCGTCCGCGCCCAGCAGGTGGGTCACCACCCCGCCGTAGCCGGTGGCGCTGAGCACGGGCTCCCGGCACAGGCCCTGCACGCGCAGGCTGCCGCCGGCTCCGTACGCCCGCCGTCCGCCGTCGGTCACGCCCGGGCCGCCGGTCCCGGAGGCCAGCAGGGCGGCGACCCGCAGCAGCCCGGCGAAGGCCGCCGTCAGGTCGGTGAGTCCCTGCGCGGCGTCGCGGGCCCGGGCCGCGCGCAGCCCCCGTACGACGCGCAGCGCGGCGGCCTCGACCGCCGGCAGCCCCGCCACGCGCGCCGAGTGGGCGGCCCGCAGCAACTCGGCCTGGACCACCGCGCCCCCGGCCGTGACCCCGGCGGCGAGTGCTTCGGCCGACGCCGTCCACAGCGCGGCGCCGGCCGCCCGTGCGGCGGGCGTGAGCGGCTGCGCGACGCCGTCCGCGAGGGGCACCGCGCCGTCCGGCTCGGCTCCGCCGTCGGGATCCGGAGCCGCCCGCGGCTCTCCGGGCGGAGTTCCGGTTCCCAACCCCGGCGCGGCCGGGTCCGACGGCTCCGACGCGTCGGCCGGCTCCGACGCGTCGGCCGGGTCGGCGAGGGGAGCCGCGCCGAGCACGGCGGCCCGGTGCAGGCAGCGCGGCGCCAGCAGGCAGCCGCAGACGGCCTGCCCGGCCTCCGTGACCACCCCGGAGGCGCCCGGACGCAACGTCACCACCGCGTCCTCGCCGAACCGTACGGTGACGCTCCCGTCGGGCTCCGCCCGCGCCGAGCCGGCGCAGCCCGCCACGGCCGCGTCGAGCTTCTTGCGCAGGCGGGCGCTCAGGTCCTCCACGGCCTGCGCGAGGACCTCGGGGGCGACGGCCGGCAACGGCGCGGCGGTGCTGGTGGTGCTGCTCAACGGGGCTCTCCACGGAGTCGGTCGCCCACCCAGCGGGCGAGGGCGAGAGGGCTGAGGGCGGCCACCGGCATCCCGGCCGCCACGAGTTGCCGGGCCACCGGCACCGAGTACCGGGGCGCGCCCGCGTCGTCGAGCGCGGCGCAGCCCAACAGGTGGGCGCCGGAGGAGGCCAGGGCGCTCACCTCGGCGAGGAGCCCGCCGAGCGGCGCGCCCTCCTCGAAGTCGCTGACGACGACGACCAGGGTGCGGCTCGGCACGGTGATCAGCGAACGGGCGTGCGCGAGGCCCGCCGCGATGTGCGTCCCGCCGCCGACACGGACCTCCAGCAGCAGCGAGAGCGGATCCTCGACGCGGTCGGTGAGGTCGACCACCGAGGTGGAGAACGCGAGGAAGTGCGTGGACAGCGTCGGCACCCCGCCGAGGACCGCCGCCGTCAGCGCCGACCAGATGACGGACGCCTCCATCGAGCCGGAGACGTCGACCACCAGGATCAGCCGCCAGTCGCTCTCCCGGGACGCCCTCGTACGGAACACCGGACGCTCGGGGACGACGACCACCCGGCCGTCGTCCAACCGGCGGGTGTGCGCGAGGTTCGCCCGCAGCGTGCGGGCCAGGTCGAGCGCGCCGCCCGGACGGCTGGTCGGTCGCGGGGTCGACAGCCCGGAGAGCGTCGGTCGCAGCCGCGTCGCCAGCTCCTTGGCCAGCTCGTCGACCAACCGCCGCACCAGGGGCCGCAGCCGGGCCAGTTGCCCCTCAGGCATGCCGCCGGCCAGCGACAGCACCGAGCTGAGCAGCTCCACGGAGGGACGAACGGACGCCGGGTCGAGCTGCGCCAGCACGTCGGTGCGGCCCGCCCCGGCCGCGTCCGCGAGTACCTCCTCCCGCACGTCGGCGCCGAAGAGAGACTCCAGCTCGTGCGCCCATTCGCGGGCGGTGGGGAAGGAGGCCCCGTCCCCGCCGCCCCGACCGCCCCGGTCGAGATCGGTGGAGCCCTCGCCCCGACCCGCCCCGTACAGCTCGTCGAGGGCGCGGGCGTAGCGCCGCGCATCGGCCGGGAGCCGGTCGCGCTGCCGGCCGAGCAGCAGCCGCCACCGGTCGGCGGGGGCCAGGCGCCGTTCCGCCGGCGGCGCGGCACGCGGCGCGTCCGTCGCCTCCGGGCCCTGCGGCGGGACCTCGGCCGAAGGCGCGGGGAGCGGGAGCTCCTTGAGCGCGGCGGCGCCGGCGGCGTCGGCCGCCGCCCACAGGGCGAGCAGCGCGGGCGGCGCGTCCAGGGAGAGGTCGACCCGGTCGCCGAGCCGCTCCGTCACCGTTTCCAGCAGCCGCTCACGGGCGGCCGGCGCCAACGCGTCGAAACCACCGCGCAGCGCGGGCAGCCGCTCCAGGAACGCCTCGTCGCCGAGGCTGTCCACCCGGTCCAGGAGCGGGGTGAGGGCGGCAGGGGAGGAGTCCAGCAGCGGGCCGGCGGCGCTGAGCACCCCGGCGAGCCGTCGGGCCATCGCCCGGCGCCCCTCGGGGGCGGTCGCGGCGTCGACCCAGGCGGCGGTGCGCCGGCCGAGCTCCACCACCGGATCGAGGTCCAGCAGGACCCGTACGGCCAAGGCCGCGCCGCGCATCAGCGGCGACGCGGTGTCCGCCAGCTCGCTCAGGGCGGCGTCCATGCGCAGCCCCAGCCGGCGGGCCGCGGCCCGGTCGGCGAGGGCCACCAGCGCGCCGGCGTCCGCGAGGTCGTCGCTGCCGGCCAGCCCGGGCAGGGACCGTACGGCGGTCTCCAACAGATCCCCGACGAGCGTCCCGGCGGTGTCCCGGGCCTCGGCGCGGGCGCCGGGGAGGTGCCCGCGGCGCAGGGCCTCCAAAAGGTCGACGGCCTCCAGGAGCTCCGGTAGCCCGGCGGTGTCCGGGAGCACCTCCGCCGCCTCCGCGAGCCGTACGTCGACCAGCGCGGGCAGGTCGCAGCGCGCGGCGGCGGCCAGCCCGGCCAGCACCTGGGCGGCCGTCGGGCCGCCCGCGGCGGCTTCGCGGCGCGCGGTGTCCCGCAGCGTGCCGGCGGCGGCCTGGGCGGCGCTCACGCCGCGGACGCCCGCCAGGTCCAGGCGGGCCGGAACGGCAGGCGTCCAGGACAGCCGCCACTTGCTGCCCAGCGCGGTGCCGTCACCGGTCGCGGCGACGGCGACCGGCTCGCCGTAGGAGGCGCCGCAGACCAGCAGGCGCTGGAGCAGCACCTCGCGGCGCGCGTCCAGCGAGGAACGCAACGGGTCCAGGCGCACCTCGCGGGACGCGGGCTCCTCGGGCGACGGCAGCCGCAGCTCGGCCAGTTCCGCCTCCACGGACGGCCCGAGCCCCGAGCGGGGGGCGTGCGGGGTGGTCCGGCCGCGGCCCGCGCCGACGAGCACGGCCTCCAGGGCGCGGGCCAGCGCCCGCCCCCGACCCAGGGGTTCGCCCTGCCCGAGCACCGTGGTCACGGCCTCCAGCAACTCGCCCCGGCCGGGCGCGGGCAGCCCGCGCAACACCGCCAGGTCGCAGGCGAGGCGCAGGGTCTCCGACGCCTCCCCCGTGCCGGCCGTGTGCCCGGCGCGGCGCAGCTCCCGGCACACGCCGGTGACGGCGACCGACGCCGCCTCGCGCACCCGTACGGGGTCGCCGCCCGCTTCGAGGACGGCCTGCTGCCACAACGGGTCCCGGATCCCGGCCGGGTAGCCGGAACGGGAGTCGAGCAGGTCGTAGGAGTACGGCACGAAGGAGGTCACCACCTGCGCACTGCCCTCCCCGACGCCCGACGCCCCGCCCTTCGCGGACCGCCCGCCGACACCGACGGCCCGTCCCCCGGCCGCTCCGGAGCCCGTCGCGGGGGCCTGCGCGGCGGCGGTCGCGTCCACGGCCGCTCGGGGCGCGGGTAGCCCGGTGCCCGGTTCCGCGGGGAGCAGCGCGGGGGCGTGGAAGGCGCCGATCAGGGCGGCCACCCGGCGTCCTCCGGCGCCCGCCGCGGCGATCACCCCTCGCATGTGGGCCTCGCGGGCCAGGTCCGTCGCGGGTACCGTCCCCGCGTCGGACCGCAGGGCCCAGCCGACGCCGAGCGCGGCGCGCCGGACGGCCTCGGCGGAGCACCCGGGGGCCAGTACCTCGACGGCCCGGTCCCACAGGTCCTCACCCTCGCGCCCGGTGCCCGAGGCGACGAGGGCGTCCGCGAAGACCCGCCCAACGGCGACCGGGCGGCCGGCCCCCGCCCCCGGCAAGCGTCCGGCGTCCGCCGGCTCCGCGCCGGCGCCTGCCGCGCCGGCGCGGTCGGCTGCCACCGGCGCCGGTCCGGTCGGCCCGGTTCCCGGCGCCGCGGCTTCGGCGCGCCCGTCCCCGGGCGGCGCCGTCCCGTCGGGCCCCGGGCCGGCCTTCTGCGCGTCGCCGTGCTCGGCTGCCGGTCCCGGGGCCGCGTCGGACCAGCCCGGGTCGGTCAGCGGCAGGTCGCAGCAGACGACCTCCACGCCCCGCCCCCGCGCCCAGCGGATCGCCGCCAGCTCGGGGGAGAAGTCGGCGAACGGGTAGAAGGCCAGCCGCCCTTCGCGTCCCAGACCCGCCAGGGCGACCGGTGCCACGGTCTCCGGATCGGCGAGGTGCTCCAGCCACGGCTGGAAGTCGGCGGGCAGCTCCACGCACAGCACCTCGGGCTCCGCCGCCTCCAGCAGCGCCGGCACCACCGCCGCCAGGGCGGGGCTGTGGTGGCGTACGCCGAGCAGGTAGGGCGCGCGCGACGCGGCGAGGGCCTCCACCGCCGTCCGCGGTTCGGCCGCCGGACCGGCCGTCTGGTCGATGACCGTCAACGCAGGCTCCCGCGCAGGTCCCAGAGGCGGCGCCACATCGCCGAGCCGTCCTCGGCCCGGCGCCGGACCGGACCGTCCCAATACCCCAGCAGCCGACCGTGGTCGGCCGGATCGTCCTTGCGCACGACGCCCAACAGGTGCCCCGGCAGCAGGTCCAGCGCGTCACCGCCCGGCAGGTACGCGGCGGCCACCCCCAGCGACGCCGCCACCTGCACGGCCTCGGCGGTGGACATGACGGTGCCGGGCCGCTCCACGTCCCAGCCCTCGGCGGAACGGCCCGAGCGCAGGTCCCGGAACACGGTGACGAGTGCGTCGAGCACCGAGTCGTCCACCGCGAAGGCCGCTCCGGCCCGCTGGACGGCGGCGACGGCCTGGCGCCGGATCAGCGTGGCCTCCGCGTCGGCGTCCGCGATCGGATCGACCGTCTCGAAGTTGAAGCGGCGCTTGAGGGCGGCGGACATCTCGGAGACGCCCCGATCCCGCAGGTTGGCCGTCGCGATCACCGTGAAACCGGGGGCGGCCGAGACCAACGCGTCCTCCGTGGACGTCAGTTCGGGGACGGTGACCCGGCGGTCGGACAGGATCGACACGAGCGCGTCCTGTACCTCGGGCAGGCAGCGGGTGATCTCCTCGACCCGGACGACGCGTCCGGTGCGCATCGCCGAGAGCACCGGGGAGTCGACCAGGGCGCCGGCGGTCGGTCCCTGGGCGAGGAGCAGGGCGTAGTTCCAGCCGTACCGGAAGGCGTCCTCGGTGGTGCCCGCCGTGCCCTGCACGGTGAGCGCGCTGGTGCCGGACACCGCGGCCGCCAGCAGCTCGGACAGCATCGACTTGGCGGTACCGGGCTCGCCGGTGAGCAGCAGTCCGCGCTCACCGGCCAGGGTGACCACGCACCGCTCCACCAAGGCGCGTTCGCCGACGAACTTCGCCGCGATCACCAGCTTCGACGGCAGTCCGGCCCGACGCCCCGGCAGGGTGAGCTCGGCGCCCTCGCTGCCGCACACGAACGTGACGACGGCGCGCGGGGTCAGGGCCCAGCCCGGCGGCCGGGGGCCGGTGTCCTGCGCGGCGAGGAAGGCGAGTTCGGCGGCGTACCGCTCCTCGGCCGGCATGACCTGCCGGGCGGGGGCGGGCTGATCGGTGACGGTCATCGGGTCCTCTGTGTTCTGGAAGTCGAGAAGGGCGAAGAGGTGGAAAGAAGGAGGGGGAGGAGGTGGGAGAGAAAGACGAGGGCGGGGAGCAGGGCGAATCGAGGACGACACGGGGGCGCGCGCCGGCGCGCCCCCGTCCGGGCCGTCCGATCAGCGTCGGCGGCGGGCCGCCGTGCGCTTGACCTTCAGCTCCTCGAAGCGCGGTACGTCGCCCTCGCGGATCCGCGCCCACGCCCGCCGGTACAGGTCGGCGGCCGGTTCGGTCGGGGCCGGCAGGCCCAGCGTCGGGCGGCCCCCCGACACGACCGGGTACATCGGCAGTTTCCAGGTCTCCACCGGCAGCACCGGCGAGTCCATGTCGGACCAGCCGCCGGGCAGGAACAGGGTGCGGCCCGCCCGGCTACGGCCGGCCGTCACCACCAGCTCCGTGGCGGCCAGTTCGGCGCGGGCCGTCTTGAGTCGGGCCGGCTTCCAGCCCGTCCAGCGGGCCGTGTTGCGGTCCGTCGGGTCGGGCATCGCCAGCAGCGCCAGGTACAGCGCGGCGGCGTCGGCGCCCAGCCCGTGGGCCCCCTCCACCTCGGCCACCAGCTCGGGGACGGAGCGGCTCGGGTCCTGCGGCCACCACGTGCCGTCCTTGTCCCGGGCCCCGGCCGCCGGCGCCCCGGGGTCGGCGAGCAGCGCGGCGAAGCGCGGGTCGTGCGCCAGGCGCAGGGCCGTCTCGGCGGCCGAGGGCAGCTGCTCGGGCCCCCGGAGCAGCGGCAGGTACGGGTCGGAGCCGGTCGAGTCCAGCAGCGCCGGGCGCAGCGCGGGACGGGGCATCCCGTCCACGGTGGGCAGGACCACCGCGCCGTACCGTTCGTAGCCCTGCGCGGTCTCCGTCGGCGTGCCGGCCGCCTTCCGGAAGTCGTCCGCCCGGATGTAGTGGCCGATGCCCAGCAGTAGTTCGGGCGCGGCCAACCGCTGCCGTACGGCGGTGAGCGCCGGCGGCAGGCACGCCCGGAGCGGGTCACCCGCGGGCAACCGGTGCGCCAGCCACGCCGTGAGCGTGATCGCCCCCTGCAGCACGGAGGCGTCGAACGCGCCGTCGGTCGGCACGACGGGCTCCACGTGGTCGCCCTTGACGGCCCACGCGACATCGGCGGACAGCACCGGGGAGGCCGCCGGGTCGAGCAGCGCGGGCAGCGCCCGGTGCAGCGCCCAACTGCTGCGCACGTCCTTGCCGGCCTCGGCGGGCAGCCAGTCGGGCATCGGCGTACGACGCCCCACGCGGCGGATCCAGACCTGCGCGGCGGCCACCGCGTCCGGGCCCTCGGTCCACAGCAGCGCCGGATCGGCCGGCAGGAGCGCGGCGACCAGTTCCCGGCGTACGTCGAAGCCGAGTTCCTTCAGGTCGTTGCGGGCGTGCCCGGCGGCAGTGGCCTTGATCCCGAGAGCGGTCCGCAACTCGGCGGGCAGGAAGCCGCGGTCGTACGGGTCGAGGTGCGGCAGGCCCGCCAGCACCAGCCGGGCCGTCGTGGAGGAGACCCCGGTCAGCCGGGAGAACTCCTCGGCGGCCTCGGGGAACCAGGGGGCCGCGCCGCGGGCCCCGGCCTCCCGCAGGAACGCGGACAGCCAGCCCGCCCCGCGCTCCGGGTCGCCCGGGACCGTGGGGTCGCCGAAGGGCTCGTAGGGCTCGGGCACGGTGAACGCGCCGCTCGGATCGTGCAGGAGCGCGGCGAACTCGCGGTGCCCGGGCCTGCCGTCGATGGACTCGGCCATGCCGAGCGCGGCGCCGCCGCCGAGCGGCAGGACGCTGCGGTGTCGGCTGCCGCGGCCGCGCTCACGGCCGTCCGTCCCGTGCAGGCGACCCCGGTCGATGCGTACGCGGACCCGGCGCCACCGGGCCGCCGCCCGCTCGGTCGAGCCGAGACCCAGCGCGTCGACCTCGGCCAGCAGCGCGCACAGCGCGGTGCGCTGCGCGTCGGTGGTGCCGGTGACGACGGACCGGTAGGCGACGGCGGCGGGCCGTTCCAGGAAGGGACCGGTCCAGGGCAGCGGGGAGAAGGGGACGGCGGGCTCGTCGACGTGCAGGCGTCCGGGTACGGACTCGGCCGCGGTGTCGGCGGTGGCGGCCCGGAGCTGCCGCAGGAGCTGGAAGACCGTGTCGGACTCCTCGCCGTAGCGGTAGTGCCCGGAGCCGACGAGCCCGTTGAGCCCGTCGTCGAGGAGGCGGTCGGCCGGACCGCGTTCCACCGGCGTCCGGGGCTTGCGGGGCGCGGCCGGGGCCAGCGAGCGCGCCACCTGGTCCAGGGCCTTGCGCTGGGCGAGTGCGGCCCGCACCTGGTCGACGACGCCGCCGATCAGCACGGGGTCGGTGATCCGCGGCAGGGCCGCGGCGACCAGCGCCGGCACCTCGTCGGGCTTCGCGGCCTCGGCGGCGGCCTTCAGGAGGGTCGCCGCGGTGTCCCGGTCCATCGCGCGCAGCACGGCCGAGCCCTCGGGGTCGCGGGCGCGCAGGCAGTACCAGTAGGGCAGCGGAGGGAGTTCCACGCCCCGGGTGGCGAAGGTGCGGGTGCGGTGGTCGGCGCTGACCGAGGCGGTGACGACGCCCTCCGGGTCGATGAGCGACAGCGTCTGCCAATCGGTGGCCACGGCGCGTGGCCGCCCGTCGCCGGGCAGTTCCACGGCGTGCCGCGGGATGCGGTTGCCGACGGGGACGGTGACGGAACGCCCCGCGTTGTCGGAGCCGTGCCAGCCCTGGTCGGGGACGCGCACGGCGCGCCAGCCGAGCAGTCCGTCGACGGGAGCGCCGAGCACGGAGTCCTCGACGGTGGGCACCGGCCGCAGCCAGTTCTGACCGACGGCGTCGGGCAGGGTGCTGCCCCGGGGGTGCCCGTTCAGCGCGTCGGCGAGGAACCCGGGCGCGGAGCGCCTGCCGGTGGCGCCGGTGGCGGGGTCGTACTCGGCCCAGCCGGGCTCGGCCGGGTGCTGGGCGTGTTCCCACACCCAGTAGGAGGCGCCGTCGGAGATGACCTCCCGCTCCTCGGGGAGTCGGGTGTCCCCGGGGTGCAGGACGTTCGCGCCGGTGGCGCGGCCACCGCCGGGCAGTTGCACGGACACGTGCCCGGTGCGCGGGTTCCAGTAGTCGCCCTTGGACTCCAGCGTGAGGACGTCCCCGGGTTCGCTCAGCCAGTAGCCCTGGACGGGGCCGTCGTAGGAGGCCCAGAAGACCAACAGGTCGCCGTCGACGTAGTGGAAGCCGGTGACGTGGTTGTTCCCGGTGGGGACGCGCAGGTCGTGGGTCAGAACGGTCGAGTCGGCGTCGAGGACCCGGACCTGGCCGGCGTTGGCGACGATGAGGTGGGGCCAGGCGTCCATCACGACGCGGCGGTGGTGGCGGTGGTTGCCGGGCATGAGCTCGGCGACGGCCTCGTCCCAGGCGGGCCAACCCAGCTCGTCGAACAGGCCGCCGCGCAGCGTCCGGGCGAGGATCTCGCCCAGGTCGGTGGCGGCCGCGCGGGCCACCTCCTCCGGGGCCAGGGCCAGCGCCTCCGCGGGCAGCCAGGTCAGGCGCGAAATGGCGGCGGGCAGCTCCGGGAGCGCCGCGGCCCGCGACGAGTCGGCGACCCCGCGGACCCAGTCGGCGACCAGCGGCATGCTGCCCTCGGTGCGGGCGAGCAGACGTACGACCGTGCGCCCGACGGACATGTGCCCGTTGAAGCCGTCGAGGCCGCGCAGCAGGATCGGGCGCAGCCGTTCGTCGGCGCACAGCGCCCGCAGGTCACGGCGGTCGGGCGTGATCGCCCACTGCTCCAGGCCGAGGACGCCGCCGCGACCGCGGCGGCCGGGGTTGTCGTCCGTGGCGGGCACGGCGACGGGCACGTCCAGGGACAGCAGCAGGTCGACGAGGTCCACGTCCTGGAGGCCGATCCGCAGGCCGTCCTCCCGCTCCGGGGCGGCCAGTTCGGTACGCAACCGGTCGGCGCAGCGGGTCACCAGCGGCAGCAGCGACGGCAGGATCGGCGGGGTGCCCCAGCCGCTGTACCGGGCGGTGTGGAACCGCTCCAGCCAGCCGGCGGCGCCGTCGGCGCACCGCTCCTCCGCGGGCAGGTCGGCGTCGGTCAGCCCGGCGGTGGCCCCCGACTCCTCCAGCACCTCCAGCCACAGCGCGGCCAGCTCGCCGGCGTCGCCGCCGCCGGTCGGGGCCAGGCCCAGCAGGGTGCCCCGTACGGACGTAACGCGCCGGGCGAGTGCGACGAGGGCGGCGCGGTGGGACTTCCACCAGCCGGTCGCGGCGCGCATCGTGGCGGGCAGCGGCAGCAGCTCGGCCAGGTACTCCTGCTCGGCCTCGCCGCCCGTCACCCCGGCGGCGCGGGCCAGCCGGCGCAGTTCCACGGCGGCCTGCGCGGACGGCGGGAGCCCGCCCGCGGTACGGCGCACGCACAGCCGCCGGAACCGGTCGAGGGCCTCGGCGGGGGAGACCCGCAGCGCCAGTTCCTTCCCGTAGGCGGTGAGCACCTTCACGGGCAGGGCTCCGGCCAGGGCGAATTCGAGGAACACGGCGTCCAGCCGGTCCTCGTCGACGCTCAACCCGTACCGGCTCTCACTGGTCCGGGCGCGGCCGAACAGCTGGGCGGCGTACGTGGTGTTCTCGACGGCGAGGAACAGGCGGGCGGCCTGCTCGTGGAAGACGGGCAGGAAGTGCGGGACGGCGGCGGCGAGCCGGCCGGCCAGTTCGTGGCAGGCGTCCAGCGCGGCCTTGGGCTTCGTCTTCGCCTGCCGGGCGATCCGGTCCAGTTCGGGGACGACGGCCAGCGCGTGGTGGCCGTCGTCGGGGTGGTGCACCAGGACCCACTCGGGGAACCCGAGCGCCTGCCGGCGTCCGAGGCCCACGACCGGCGGCTCGGCGTCCTGCGGTACCAGGCCCAGGAACCCGGCCGCGAGGTCCTCGGCGGCGCCCAGCTCGGCCGCGGCGATCCGCACGACGACGCGCTCGTCGCCGAGCGCCGGGTGACGGTACGTCCGCGCCGTCAGCGGGACGGCGTCGGGACCCGCGCCGGTGGCGTCGGCGGGCAGCACGGCGCCCGCCCGCAGCAGTTCGGCGGCCCCGGTGCCGTTGGTGATGGTGGTGGTGTTCACGCGTCCCCGCCCTCTTCGATGTTGCGACCGGCGTACAGCGCCGCGGCCATCCTCATGCCCTCGGACCAGGCCACCGGCCCGACCTCCTCAAGCCGTACCGAACGGCCCTCCTCGTCGTGCCAGTTCAGTGATCCGGTGGCCGACTCGCTGTCCCAGTAGGGTTCGCCGATCCACACGGCCGCCTCGACGGCGCGTCCGGTGTCGCGGACCTTGCAGGTGGAGTAGCCGCCGGAGACCCGGTATCCCAGGGCGGTGGCCCGGGCGGCGAGGCTGAACCGGGAGGGGAACACGCCGCCCGCGTAGTCCCGCACCTCGGTCTCCGCAGCGGCGAGCCCTTCGGGCCTGACCCAGGTCGGCCGGTGGATCTGCTCGACCTTCTGCGTGATGCCGAGTTCGGCCGCGAAGTCCCGTACGTCGTCCAGGTCGGGCAGCAGCACCGGGTGCGGCAGGGTCACCGTGCGCGGCGAGAGGCGTACGGTCTCGCCGTCGAGGTTGACCACCTTCAGCTCGCCCGCGGCGGTGGCGTCGCGCAGGAACCCGACCTCGTCGGGATCGTCCCCGACGATCGCCAGGTCGCGCAGCGCCGCCTGCCAGGCCTCGTCGGGCCACACCCGGGCCAGCAGCGCGGTCGGCACCGGGAGCGAGGACACCATCCACGCGTCCACCTGCGCGACGCAGGACGCCTCGTGCCGGTCGAGCCACTCGGCGAGCCTCCGCAACCGGTCCACCTCGGGGTGATCGCGCAGCGCCTTCGGGAGCGCCTTCAACTGTCGCCCCGAGGGCCGCCGTGCGGTGACCCGCCCCTCCACGAGGGCGACCTCGTAGTCCTCGTCCACTGCCAACCAAGCCATCAGAACGTGCCCCTCCGCCTGTTCGCGTCCGTTTCCGCGCAGCCCTCATGACGGCGCCAACGCCTCTGAGCTGCGGTATGCGGGGAGACTAGCGAGAGCCACTGACAGCGCCCGCCACGGGTGCGGGGGCGGCGGGGGAGCGGGCGTGGACAATGAGGGCGGTTGAAGCGTCAAACGCACAGAACGGGGCGGGACAGTGACACAGGCACCTGTAGAACTCGACAAGGGCGGGAACGGCGAACTGCCCGCCGCACGGGTCACCGTGACCGTGCGGACGCCGGCGTCGGTGGACGTGTGCGCACTGCTGCTCACGGGTGAGGGCACGGTGCGCGACGACGCCGACCTGGTCTTCTTCAACCACCCCGAGCAGGACGGCGTTCGGGTCGCGGGGCAGGTCGTGGAGGCGGACCTGGACGCGGTCCCGGCCGACATCGAGACGGTGGTCTGCGTCGCGAGCATCGACACGGACGGTCCGGACGCCGCATTCGACGCGCACTCGACGCCGAGCGTGTCGGTGCACCACGGGACGCAGGACCTGGTCTTCGTCCCGCCGCCCCTGACGGACGGCGAGACGGTGTTGCTGCTCGTCGAGCTGTACCGCCGCGACGGCGGCTGGAAGGTCCGTGCGGTGGGGCAGGGTTACGCGAACGGCCTCGCCGGCCTCGCCGCGGACTTCGGCGTCGTGGTGGAGGGGGCGCGAGCGGCTGTGGGGCAGGCGGTCGCAGCCGTGCCCGAGCCCAGGTCCGAGCCCACGCCGGAACCCGATTCCCGGCCGGAGCCCGCGCCCGTTCCCGCGTCGGCGCTGGGCAGGATCGAGTTGGTCAAGAACGGTACGGCCACCATCGCGCTCGACAAGAGCGACCGGGGCGTCGTGGTGACCGCCTCCCTGGAGTGGGACGGCGCCGGCCGCCAGGAGGGTCTGGCCGACCTCGACCTGTACGCCCTCTTCGTGCCCGCCCGCGGGGTCCGCCGGGAGCTCACGCAGAAGGAACGCCGCGCGGCGGACCGGGAGTCGGGGAAGACGCCGGCGACCGGAGCCGTGTACTGGAACAACCGGGGTTCCCTGGCGGACGGGCCCCACCTGGCGCTCGACGGGGACGCCACGACGCCGGGCCGCGAGACGATCCGCATCCACCGCCCGGACACCCACGGATACGTGCTGATCTGCGCCTACAGCGCGTTGGACAACGGCACGGGCAGCTTCAAGAGCTTCGGCGCGAAGGCGGTGGTGACCGACGGACGGGGTTCGACCGTCGTCGTCCCGCTGTTCTCGGACCAGGAGAACGCCTACTGGGCGGCGATCGCCCTCATCGACTTCACCCATCCGGACGGCGTGATGATCAGCCAGGTGGAGAAGTACAGCGGGGCGAACGTCGAGAACCGTCCGATGCTCTACTCCGACGGCGTGTTCGAGATGGACCTGGGACCGGTGGAGTTCAAGGAAGAGGAGTGAGGCGAGGACGCCGCCCCCGGTCCGATGACCGGGGGCGGCGTCCTCGCGGGGCGTACGGGCTCAGACGGCCTCGGCCGGCTGCGCCTCCTTCACGGCGGCGGGGGCGGGCGCCGCAGCCGGGGCGACGCTGACGCGCGGGCCCTGCCCGCCGCGCAGGCCGAGCCAACTGATCAGGGCGACCAGCGCGAAGGCGACGGCCCCGATCGCGAAGGTCAGGGTGAAACCGGATTCCGCGGGCAGGGCGGGAACGCCCGGCGGGAGGTGCTCGATCGTCTGCGAGGCCAGGATCGTGGTGACGATGGCACTGCCGATCGCGCTGCCGGTCGAGCGCGAGATCGAGTTGATGCCGTTGGCGATGCCGCTCTGGTGGTGCGGGACGTTCGCCATGATGACGGCGGGCATGGCCGCGTAGCCGAAGCTGACGGCCGCGCCGACGACGAGACCGGCGCCGATCACCGAGGCGCTGTGGCCGTGGTCCAGGGCGAGCCAGCCGAAGCCGACGGCGCCGAGGGCGGCCGCCAGGCCGAGCGCGACGCGCGGCCCGCGGTGGCGCACCAACTGGCCGCCGATGGGGGAGGCCAGCAGCGAGACGATCGCGCCGGGCAGCAGGAACTGGACCGACGCGCGCAGGATGGACGCGTCGAAGCCGTAGCCGGTGATCGCCTTGGGCATCTGGACGAGGTAGGACACGCCCAGGAAGTTCGCGAACATCCCGAAGCCGACGAGGATGCCGGCCAGGTTGGCCATGAGCACCGGACGGTGGACGAACATCCGCATGTCGACCAGGGGTTCGCGCACCTTGAGCTCGGTCAGCACCCACACGGCCGTCATCACGGCGGCGCCGGCGAAGCTGCCCAGCGTACGGGCCGAGGCCCAGCCCCACTCGTGGCCCTGGGAGATGGGCAGCAGGAGCAGCAGCAGGGCGATGCCCAGGGTCAGCGCGCCCAGGAAGTCGGTGCGACCGCCCGTCTTGTGGCGGGTGGCGGGTACCAGGACGACGACGGCGAGCAGGGCCAGCGTCGCGAAGCCGGTGGCCATCCAGAAGGCGTTGCGGTAGTCCGCGTCGGCGCCCGAGGTCAGCAGACCGGTGGCGACGAGCGCCAGCCCGCTGCCGAACGCGAGGGTGCCGCTGACGAGTGCCATGGCGCCCGGCAGCTTCTGCGGCCGGACCTCCTCCCGGAGCACCGACAGGGCCAGCGGGAAGATCGCGGTCGCGGCGCCCTGGAGGACGCGTCCCAGGATCAGGAGGGGCAGCGAGGTCGCGAGGGCGGCCACGACGGATCCCGCGACCATGACGCCGAGGACGGCCACCAGGGTGGGCTTCTTGCCGTGCTGGTCACCGAAGCGCCCGAGCAGCGGGGTGAAGACGGCGGCGGAGAGCAGGGTGGCGGTGGTCACCCAACTGACGTTGGCGGTCGAGGTGCCGAGGTCGTTGCGGATCAGACCCAGGATCGGGACGGGCAGGGTCTGCATCATCGACACGACCATGGCGGCCAGGCTCAGGGCGAAGACGATGACCGTCTCGTTCCTCTTCCCGGCTTCGGCGGGGGCGGATGCGGCGGAGCTCATGAGGGGGAGGACCTACTTCAGGACGAAGATGTTTGATGTCATCAAGTACTTCGTCGAAGGTAGACGCGGATAGTTAAGGTGGTCAAGTAAACAATTGATAATGTCAACGATCCTGAGTAGGCTCCGGGGGTATGAGCGCCTCCATCACGCCCCGGCCCACCAAGCTCCAGCTGCTGGAGCTGCTCGCCGCGATCGGCACCGCGCAGTGGCGCGACTTCGCGGCCGCGGCCGCGCGTCACGGATTGACCTCCACCCAGGCCAAGGTGCTCGCGCAGCTGGAAGGACCCGTTCCGATGCGCGGCCTCGCCGCCCTGCTGGTGTGCGACGCCTCGAACGTCACCGGGATCGTCGACCGGCTGGAGGCGCGTGACCTCGTACGGCGCGAGCCGTCACCGGCCGACCGGCGGGTGAAGAACGTCGCCGCGACCGACGCCGGCCGCGAGGTCATCCGCCGGGTCCGCGAGGAGATGCAGGCCACGCACGGCGCCCTCGACGAGCTGGACGCCGAGGAGAGTGCGACCCTCCACGCCCTGCTGGAGCGGCTGCGCCCCACCCTGGAGCGCGACTCCGGAGCCTGAGGGGACGCCTGCGGCCCGGCGCCGGAGAGGTTCTGTCCGCCGGGGAGGTTCTGCTCCGGGTCGGTGTCCCGCCCTGGCGCTCAGTCCTGCGGCGCGGCGGCGTCGAGTGCGGCCGTCAGGCGGCCCAGGCGCGTCTGGAGATCACGGATCTCGGCCAGGTCGAACCCGGTGGCCGCCGCGATCCGGCGCGGCACCTCCACGGCGCGCGCCCGCAGCGCGGCGCCCTCGTCCGTGAGGACCGCGTGCACGGACCGCTCGTCCTCGGTGCTGCGCTCGCGCCGGATCAGACCGGCCGCTTCCAGGCGCTTGAGCAGGGGTGACAGCGTGCCCGAATCGAGGCGCAGGTGCTGTCCGAGCTGCTTGACCGGCATCGTGCCGTGCTCCCAGAGCACCAGCATGACCAGGTACTGCGGGTAGGTCAGCCCCAGATCCTTCAGGACCACCCGGTAGAGCCCGCCGAAGGCGCGGCTCGCGGCGTTGAGCGCGAAGCAGATCTGACCGTCCAGCCGCAGGAAGTCCTGATCGTGGACGCCTTGGTCCCGGACGTCCTGATCGCGAACGGGCTGGTGGCGAACGTCCTGGTCGCGGAGGGTGTCGGCGGGCTGCTCTGTCATGGGGCCAGTGTACCGGAGGGCTCCTTGTGAGCGATTGAGTTGTGCACAATTTAATTGTGTGCTCTAGTAGTGAGCGAGGGCCGGCCGCCGGCCCCGCCCCTGTGAAAGGACCTCCCGATGAACGCGCTGTACACCGCCGTCGCCACCGCCAACGGCCGTGAGGGCCGCGCCGTCAGCTCCGACGGCCAGATCGACCTCGCGCTCGCCATGCCGCCGGCGCTGGGCGGCAACGGGCAGGGCACCAACCCCGAGCAGCTGTTCGCCGCCGGCTACGCCGCGTGCTTCGCCAGCGCGCTCGGCCTGGTCGGCCGCCAGGCGAAGGTCGACACCGGCGACGTGTCCGTCACCGCGGAGACCTCCATCGGCCAGGACGACAGCGGCTTCGCGCTGGCCGTCACCCTGCGCATCGAGCTCCCCGAAGCCCTGGCGGGCGAGGTCGGCGCCCAGCTGGTCAAGCAGGCCCACGAGGTCTGCCCGTACTCCAAGGCCACCCGCGGCAACATCCCCGTCGAGCTCGTCATCGAGTAGTCACCAGCCGGGCCACGCCCTCGGCAGTCCGTCAGGCGGTGCGCCGCGCGGCCACCACCGCGCAGGCCACCGCCAGCGGCAGTTCCGCCCCGACCGCGAGGGTCAGCGCCGCGCCCTGGCCGCTCGTACCGGCCGAGGTCGTGACGTCGAACCAGGCGTCCATCGTGAGCAGCGCGGCCGTCGCCGCCGCCACCGGCGACACCCGCGGGTCGCCTTTGCGCAGCAACAGCCCCGTCGCCGTCAGACCGGCGGCCAGCGCCGCGTCCAGGCCGATCCACGCGGTGGACCAGTTCGACACCTGCGCGGTCTGCGGCACGGTCCGCGCCAGCACCACCATCCACGGCAGCAGCGCCAGCCCCGCGCCGGTGAACACCGTGGCGAGCCGCCGGGTACGCCGGTCCGCCCCGAGCGACTTCGTCGCCGACCGTCGGACGGCGGTCCCGCCTTGTGGACGGGCCGGGAACTGCGGGGTGAGGAGGGCCATGGCCGCGACTTCCTTCCTGCCCGGCGGGCCGTCCGCCGGGCACACCACCACCCTGGTTGCGCGCCCCGCGAAGATCACTGGCGCCCGGGCCCGATCCGGGGGTGGTGCCAGGTACACCCCCGACCGGGTGCCAGGGCGGTGGAAGCACCCCCCGCGTGTCCGATTACCGTACGGACCATGGCACTTCGCGGCGCACCGAGACGCACGTACAGCTGGATCGCGGCGCACACCCCCTGGTCGGCGTGGGCGCGGCGCAACACGGCCTTCTCCGTCTCGGCGATCCCGGCGGCCCTGCCCGTCGTCCTCGGCCTCGTGGCCCTGATCGCGACCCCGGCCCGCACCCCCGTCCCGCTGCTCCTCGCCCTCGCCTGCCGCCCGTTGCTGACGCTCCTCCAGCGCAACCGGCTGCGGACCCTCCTCGACGTGAACGTCCCGCCCGTCGTCCGGGATCACCCCTGGAACTCCGCCCGCGGTCAGGGCGAGCGGCTGCGTTCCGAAGCGACGTGGCGCCAGTACGGCTACCACCTGCTGGTCGGCCCGTTCGCCGCGGCCGCGGGCGCGCTGGTCGTCCTCGGCTGGACCGTCGGCGTCGTGGCGAGCACCGTGTACGCGTGGGAGTGGATGTTCCCCGCCGACGGATGGATCACCGGCTCCGGGGCGTCCCCGTACTACGACCTGATCACCGCGACCGGCCTGCTGGCCCTGCTCGTCACGCCGTGGGTGGCCGCACTCACGACCCGGCTGGACGCCGCCGCCGCGATCGCCCTCCTCGGCCCCAACCGGGCCCGCGAGTTGGAGCGCCGCGTGGAGGACCTCGCCGAAAGCCGGGCCGGCGTGCTGGACGCCGCCGACCTGGAACGCCGCCGCATCGAACGGGATTTGCACGACGGCGCCCAACAGCGCCTGGTCTCCCTCGCGATGAACCTCGGCATCGCCCGCGCCACCCTGCGCGACCTGCCGCCCGAGGCGAAGGCCGTCATCGACGAGGCGCACCGCGAGGCCAAGGAAGCCATCGAGGAACTCAACGACCTGGTAAGGGGCCTGCATCCGGCCGTACTGGAGGACCGCGGACTGGACGCGGCCCTGTCCGGCATCGCAGCACGCGCCCCGCTGCCCGTCGAGTTGACCGTGGAACCGAGCCGCCGGCCGGGCCCCACCGTGGAAGCCGTCGCCTACTTCGTGGTCTCCGAGGCCCTCGCGAACGTCGCCAAACACGCGCGCGCCGCACGCTGTCGCGTTCACGTCGCGCCCGTCACGGGCCCCCGCGGCGACCTGCTGCGGGTGGTCGTCACCGACGACGGCGCGGGCGGCGCGGACCCGGCCGGCGGCACCGGACTGGTCGGCCTGCGCAAACGCGTAGGGTCGGTCGACGGAACGCTGTCGATCAACAGCCCCCTCGGGGGCCCTACCGTCATCACCGTGGAGCTGCCGTGCGGGCCGTGATCGCCGAGGACTCCGTCCTCCTGCGCATAGGGCTGGTCAAAGTCCTCGAAATGGCCGGGTTCGAGGTGGCCGCCGAGACCGGCGACGCCGAAGGGCTGCTCGCCGCCGTCGAGGAACACCGGCCCGACCTCGCCCTGATCGACGTCCGGATGCCGCCCGCCTTCACCGACGAGGGCGTCCGCGCCGCCCTGATGATCCGGGCCCAGAGCCCCGGGACGGCCGTCCTGTTGCTCTCGCAGTACGTGGAGGAGCGCTACGCCGCCGACCTGCTGGCCGCGCCGAGCCGCGCGGGCATCGGCTACCTCCTCAAGCAACGCGTCGCCGACGTGGAGGAGTTCGTCGACGCCCTGCGCCGTGTCGCGGCGGGCGGCACCGCCCTCGACCCGCAGGTCGTCGCGCAGCTCCTGTTGCGCCGCGGCGGCCCGGACCCGTTGGAGCGGCTGACGCCCCGCGAGCGGGAAGTCCTCGCGCTGATGGCCGAGGGCCGCTCCAACGCGGGCATCGCGGCCGGGCTCTTCGTGAGCGAGAGCGCGGTCGCCAAGCACATCAACAACATCTTCACCAAGCTCGACCTGCCCCCGGCCGCGGAGGCCCACCGCCGGGTCCTCGCGGTGCTCCGCTTCCTGGACGGCGCGGCGTGACGGCCCCACGACCCGCGCGCCCCGGGCAGGACCGCTCCGTGCAGCGGCTCGCCTGGCTCGCGGCCTCGGCGCTGTGCGCCGTCCTCGTGGTGGCCGGGGTCGTACGGGAGCTACCGGCGCGCGCGGGCCTGCGCCCGGCCACCCAGTACGGCGGCAGTGAGGGCCGGCCGGTGACGGCGCTGGAGATCCTCGGTGGCGCCGCGGTCGTCACGGTGACCCCCGCCGGGGACCGTGACGTGGCCTATCGGGCCCGGTTCACCGACGCGCGGACGGCCCCGTCCGTCGAGGAGAGCCTGCTCGGCGGCACCTTGCGGCTGACCCCGCGTTGTCCGGGGGACCGGCAGGACGCGGGGGACGGCTCCCGCTGCTCGGTGGAACTGAGCGTCACCGTCCCCCGGGACGTACCCGTGAAGGTGTCGGCCGGGTCCGGCCGGGTCTCCCTCAGCGGCCTGGACGGCGCCGTCGACGCCGACGTCACCTCCGGCGCCCTCACCCTGGCCGGGCTGCGCGGCCCCCTGCGCGCCGCCGTCGGTTCGGGCACCCTGCGCGCCACCGCGCTGGGCTCCGCGCGGGCGGAGATCCGTACGGGTTCCGGGCGCGGGGAGGTCGAGTTCCTGGTCCCCCCGGAGCGGGTCACCGGGTACGCGGGCTCCGGGCGCCTGGACATCACCGTCCCGGCGGCCTCCCGGTTCCGCGTCGAGTGCCGCAGCGGCGCCGGACGGTGCGAGACGGACGCCACCCTCGCCGATCCGGCGTCCCCGCACTCCCTGGACCTCACCACCGGCTCCGGCCGCGTCCACGCGGGCCTGTCCGCTCCCTGACCGCGTAGAGGACGAGTTCGCCCGCCCGCCCGGCATCGCCGTGCCGTCCGGCTCCGCGTCGGCGGCGAGGTCGTCGCGGCGGACGCCGTCGGTGTTCAGGGTCAGGCGCCAGGAGCGGCCCTCGGTCGTGTGCAGGTCGATGGTCGCCGCCTCGGACGGCCGGGGGACGGGCGTCGCCGAGACGGTCATCAGGAACTCGTCGACGCCCTCGACCGCGACGTCCGCCGGCAGCGGCTGTGCGGTCCCCCGGGTGAGCCGGCCGCCGTAGGCGTGGACGGCGAACTCCTGGATCCGGCGCCGGGCCACGACTCCGCCGCTCTCCGGGGCCTGAGAGCGGCCCCACCAGCTCCAGCAGCCGCGGTCGGGCCGGCCTCGCGCCTCACGCATCGCATCGCGCATCGCGCATCGCGCATGGCACCTCGCGCATCGCGTCGAGCATGAGCTCGGTCGACTCGGCGGGCCGGGCGTCCAGGGCTCCGCGGTCGCGGGCGCTGTCGGGGCGCCCGTCGGGGCCGTCCTCGCGGGGGCCCGGTGCCCGGCCCCGCCGCGACGATGGCGGCCTGGCGGCGGCGGCCGTCGCCGAGGTGCTGCGCCGGCTCGCCCAGCCGTCCTGAGACTCCGCGCACCGCTCAACCGGGTTCCGCGCCCCGGTGGTGTCAGCGGCGTTGGACGGCTCCGCGGACGAAGGCGGCCTGGCCCGCGTGTTGGAGGTCGTCGGACAGGACGCTGACCAGCCGGACCGCCAGGGTGACCGGAGGGTCCCAGCGGTCGTCGACCACCCGGTCCAGATCGGCCGCGGCCAATCCGCGCAGGTGGCTCAGGGTCCGCTCGTGGACGGCGTCGTGATAGCCGAGCAGGAGCTCACCGGAGTCCACCCGGACCGCCGACACCTCCTGCGGGCCGTGCCCGTAGCCGGTCGCGTCGGCGGGCAGGTCGAGCGAGAACCGGTCGGCCCAGCCCCCGGTCGACCACACCTGGTCGGTGCCCGCCGCGTCGGCCACGTGGTCGTCCTGGACCCGGGTCAGGTGCCAGACCAACCAGGTGACCGAGTTCGCCTCCGGGTCGAGCCGGGCGTTGAGTTCCTCGGCGGACAGCCCCTCGACCACCTCGTGCACCACTTCGCGGACCCGACCGAAGCCGTCCGCGAGTACCTCGGTTGCCTTCATGCGCCGTCCTCCGCCGTGTCGCGTCGAGACGACCGCCGGGCCGGCGGCCGCCGCCGGGACCACCATGCAAGGCCGGCGGGCGGCGACGTCGCAGACACTCCGTCAGCGCAGTGAGCGGCGTCGGCGACGCAGCAGGACACCGGCGGCGGCGCCGGCCAGGGCGATGCCCGCGACACCCGCCGTGGTCCACCAACCGGTGTTGTCACCGGCGGAGTCGGACCGCGCCGCGGAAGGCGCGGGCGCGGACGGCCCGGGGGACACAGGCACGGCGGACCCGGCGGACCCGGCGACCGCCGGAGCCGGTACCGAGGCCGGCGCGGGCGCCGTCGTCGGGGCCGGGTCCACCACCGGTACGCCGACCTCCGCCTGGCCGTGTCCGAGCGCGGGGAAGCCCGCGTCGACGCTCACCGTCCAGGTGCCGGGCGGGAGCGATTCGGCCGTCGTCCAGCCGGCCGGCCTGCCCGGATCGCGGACCAGCCGCCAGGGCCCCTCGGTACGGGTGCCGTCGGCACTGACCGAGTTCACGGTGGCGGCGACCTGCTCGTCGACCGGGTCCCCGTCGTTCTCCCAGGTGACGTCGGCGGTGACGTGGCCGTCGCGTTGCCCCGTGACCACCACCTTCAGGGTGTCGCCGTGGGCGTGGGCGGGCCCGGCGAGGGCCACGCCCTGGACGAGGACCAGCAGGGCGAGGCCGAATCCGGCCAGGGTCGGGGAAACGGCGGCGCGCAGTCGCATCGGCACGGTGCTCCAGGTGATGAGGAGAGCGGGAGGGGAGCGGAACGTGTGGGGGGAGGAAGGCAAGGGGGACGCGGGGAGGTGAGGCATGGGGGGAGGAGTGGCGGGCGGCCGCAGGGGAGTACGGCCGCCCGCCCGTTCAGGAGGCGGTCAGCCCGCCTTGCGGGTCGTCCAGACCTGCGCCGGACGACCGTCCGCGCGCTGCAGTTCGAGCAGCCAGTCCCCGTAGTACGGGCGGTTGCTCACGGCCAGCGCGAAGCCGCCGCTCGGGTCGGAGACCGTCACCGCGCCGTCGCGCGAGGACACCTTCCAGCGCTGCGCGCCGGCGCTGCCGCAGGGCTGCTGCGCGACCCACATCCCGGCGGCGGGGGCGCCGCCCGGCTGGAGGCACTTGCCGGAGACCGCGGACCGGATGCGGACCAGCCCGTCACCGGCGTCGTCGAAGTACCACTGCTGCTGCGCGTAGCCGTTGCTGCGCCCGGCGACGAGGACGGTGCCGTCGGCGGTCCGACCGCCCCACAGCTCGGCGGCCATGCCGGTGCTGCCGTTGCCGAGCACGTAGCGGGTGCCCGGCGTGGTGGTGGCCCCACCGTTCTTGTCCGCCGTACGGAACGAGGCGGCCTTGCCGGCCCCGCTGTCGCGCCCGGCGGTGTCACGGACGGAGACGGCGGCCGTGTACGCCGTTCCCGGCCGGAGGTTGTAGACGCGCAGCGACGTCGACTGGACCCAGGTGAGGTGCTTGCCGTTCAGCATGACCTGGTACCAGGCCGCGCCCTCGGTCCTCGGCCAGCTCAGCACCACCGAATCTGACTGGATCTGGCCGGCCGTCACGGTCGGTCCGCCGGTGGGCTTCCCGGTCTGCGTCGGGCTCGGCGACGGCTTCTGCGTCGGTGTGGGCTTGCCGGTCTGCGTCGGCGTCGGCGTCGGCTTCGGGCCGGGGTCCGTGCCGCCGCCCCCGCCGCCGGCCGCGCGCATCAGGAACTGGTTGTCGGCGATGTTCCAGTGGGTGGCGAGGTAGCTGCCCGCCTTCGGACTGGTGTGGAAGTAGTCGTCGTGGTTGCAGTCCAGGATGTTCTCGGCCGCCTGGTTGGTGCAGACGTTGCGCATCTTCGGGTAGTACGGGGTGTCCGAGTAGCACATGACGTCCCACTCGTCGGTGCAGTGCGCGCCGCGGCTGGTGTTCGGGGCGCTGTTGTTGACCGCGCCCAAATTGTGGCCCAGCTCGTGGGCGGCGGTGTGGCCGCCCCAGCAGCCCGAGTCGGTGCGCCCGTAGGAGGGACCGAAGTTGCTCAGGTTGTTCTGGCCGGGGCGCTCGTCACCGTTGAAGGTGCCGATGCCGCAGTAGACCTTGGCGTCCGCGAAGATCATGTACTTGCGGTCGCGGCGGTCCAGCCCCTTGGCGGCGAGCGCCTTGTTGGTGGCGCTGAACTCGGCGAGCGCGGACTGCGGCAGCTCGATGCTGAGCACCGAGGGCGTGCAGTCGGCGGCCGTCACGTAGCGGATGTGACGGACACCGCCCGTCTCCTTGGCGCTCGCGGAGTAGATGACGTCGGCGTCGGCGGCCCACTTGCGGAACGAGGCGAGGTATTCGGCGTACCGGTCCTGGCCCGGGGCGTGCACGTACACGACCTGGACGCGGTTGCCGGTGGTGCCGTCCCCGTCGCACTGGACGGTCTGTCCCGCCGGTCCGGCGGCGACCGCCTGGCTTCCTGCGGCGGGCGGCGCGGGCGCCGCGGCGGCCTGGGCGCTGCCGGCGTCGGCGGCAGCGGGCGCGTCCTGAGGACGCCCGCCGCCTTCCGTGGCGGCCGGGTCGCCCGCGGCCGGGGCGGCGGGGTCCGCGGCCGGGGCCTTCGCCTTGACGGCGGGCTGGATGTCCTTCTTGATGTCGACGCCGCCGGGAGGGGCGTCGGGGCCGTGGGTGCAGTGTCCGGCGCCCGTGCGGTAGACACCGGCGCAGGTGTCGCCCTTGGGCGCCGCCTCCAGGCCGTCGTAGACCATTCCGCGTGTGCCCTCGTTCGCGGGTTTGGCCGCGATGGGGGCGGGTTCCGCGTCCCGGGCCGGCGCGGAGGCCGGTTCGGGGGAGTCCGTGCCGGGTCCCGCGGCCATGGCGGGCGGGACCGCTTCGGCCTGGTCGCCGAACCCGGAGTAGGCGAGGCCTCCCGCGATCACCGCCGCCGCGGCAACGGCGGCGGTGACGAGTATGAGTCGCCGGGGTTTGGGCCGGTCCTCACGGGGTCTGCGGCGTCGGCCGCCCGTGCGTCTGGCTGTCATGCGCACCTCAAATCGATGTGAGGGGGGTGGGTGCGCGGAAGCTTGCCAGAAGGACGCCGAGAAGAATTCGGACAAACGGGAATGGGGGCCGAGAAATCTATCCGTTACCTGGTGGTTGAATCTGATGAACAGTCAACGTGCTTAAAAATAAACGAAGTTACGCGCGTTGAGCCCAATTGGTCCAGGCCAATAAAGGGATCTCGTTATCAAATCGAGATATGAGGCGGAATCTTGTTGACGGGAATTCAGTCAGGTATTCATGCAAAAACTACCTGCCGAATCTCCACGGTCACGAGCGGTGAACCACGGCACCGGTCCTGGGTGCCCAGGCCGCCCGATCGTTCCGGCGGCGGCAAGGGCACCCGTACGGACTACCTGCTCGCGTCCCGCTCCCAGCGGTAGAACCGGTGCGCCATCGCGTCCTTGGGGCCCCGCCAGGTCTGCGGGTCGTGCGGACTGATGAACGCCGAGAGCCGGTCGCTGAGATCGCGGAACTCCGGGTGCCCGGTGACCTGGGCGATGGCCGGACCGGGATCCGTCTCGGACTCGATCAGGTGCAGGTACACGTCCCCGAACTGGAACAGACTGCGGCGCCTGACCCCCACCAGCTGGGGGAGTTCACCCGCGTCCGAGGCGGCGAACAGGCCGGCGATGTCGGGTGCCGAACCGGGCGCCATACGGGCCACGATGAGGGCTTGGTGCATCGGGAGGGTTGCCTTTCGTCTCGGGAGAGAAGAGGTGGTGCGGGGCGGGCGCGGCGCGCCCGCCGGCTCAGCGCCGGTCGGCGGCGGGGGTGCGTGCCGCGCGCCGGCCCTGCTCGATCTTGTCCCGGATCAGTTCCATCTGGATCCGGGAGTTGTGGTTGATCCGCTTGGTCATGCCGTCGTCGTCGATGGGCGCGTCCGGCTTCATCGCGAAGTCCTGCACCCAGCGCATCCGGGTGCCGCCGCCGGGCACCTCGCCGTACTCCCAGTGGATGTTCATGTGGGCGAACGGTCCGGTCTCCACCCGGCGGGCCTTCACGGTCAGACCCGCGCGGTCGACGGTGCGCTCGGAGACCCAGCTCCACACCACGCCGTTCTCGTCCGGGTGCATGGCGAGGCGGAACCGCGTGGTGTTCCCCGCGTTCTCGAGGATCTCGATCGACGCGTACTCGCTGAAGAGCTCCGGCCAGTTCGGCAGGTCGTTCGTCACGTCCCACACGACGTCGACGGGCGCGTTGACGTGGATCTCGTTGTCGGTGTGTCCAGGCATGTCAGGCTCCGGTCATGAGGCTGTTGTTCACGAGGTCGAGGAACTCGTGGGGGCTCTTGCAGCGGTCGGCGTCGGTGGGCAGTGCCCGCCCGCGCCGGTTCTCCAGCTCGCCGACGATGCCGAGCAGGCCCAGCGAGTCGAGTCCGTACTCGTCGAACCGCGACTCCGGACGGTTGGCCATCTCGGAGGGGTCGACGGTGATGCCCGCGGTCTTCATCAGGGCCGCGAGCTCTTCCATGGTCAGTCGGTCGGACATGGGTGCCTTCTCTCTTTCCTGCTTCCGGAGTGCCGCGCCGAGGAGGCCGCGGCCCTGACGAGCGGGTCCCGATCCCTACGCGGGCGATTCGGGCCCTTTGCGGAGGACGACCGCCGCGTTCGAACCCATGAGGCCCCGGCTCAGTACGAGCGCGGTCCGCACGGGTGCGACCCGGGCGTCGCCGGTCACGACGTCGAGGTCGTGGCAGACCTCGAAGACGTTCGGCGTGGGGGGTACGACGCCGTGCTCCAAGGCCATCACGGCCGCGGCGACGTCGAGGGTGCCGGCCGCGCAGTACGCCCGTCCGGTACCGGTCTTGGGGGCGGTCACGGCCACCCGGGCCCCGTGGGGGCCGAGCGCGTCGTGGATCGCCCGGACCTCGGCGGCGTCCGCCTCCGGCGTGCCCAGGGCGTCCGCGAAGACGACGTCCACCTCCTCGGGAGCCACGCCGGCCTCCGCCAGCGCGCCGCGGATCGCGTGGGCGAGGCCCTCGGCGGACGCCTCCCAGCGCCCCGGCCCGGTGAACGTCGCGGCGTGGCCGGCCAGTACGGCCCGCACCGTCGCGCCCCGGGCGGCGGCCGCGGCCGCCTCCTCGACGACGAACATCGCGCCGCCCTCGGCCGGGGCGAACCCGCACGCCTTCGAGGTGAAGGGGCGGTAGGCGCGCTCCGGTTCCTCCCGGGTGCTCAGGCCCGGGTACCCGAGCTGGCACACCATCGAGTACGGGGCGAGCGGCGCCTCCGTCGCGCCGACCAACATCGCCCGGCTGCCCCGGCGGATCTGTCGGGCGGCGTGGGCGAAGGCGTCGAGCCCGCCCGCCTCGTCGGAGGCGACGACCCCGCACGGGCCCTTGAACCCGCGCCGGATGGACACCTGGCCGGTGCTGGCCGCGTAGAACCAGGCGATGGACTGGTACGGGCCGACGTAGCGGGGGCCCTGCCCCCACAGCCGTTGCAGCTCGCGCTGCCCGAACTCGCCGCCGCCCGAACCCGCGGCGGTGACGACGCCCACCGCGTACGGATCGTCCTCGTAGTCGGCCCGGCCGAGCCGGGCGTGCTCCAGGGCGAGGTCGGCCGCGGCCAGGGCGTAGTGACTGAAGCGGTCGGTCTGCACCAGGAACCGGTCCTCGACGAGGGACCCGGGCTCGAAACCCCGGACCTCGCCGGCGACCCGCAGCGGCAGGTGCTCGCACCCCTTGCGGGTCACCCGGTCGAGGACGCTGACGCCCGACTGCGTGGCCTTCCAGAAGGAGTCGGCGCCGATCCCGTTGGGCGCGACGACTCCGATGCCCGTGACGACCACCGACGTACCGGCTTTGGCAGTACGGCTGTTCACGCGCGCACCTCCTTGGGCTGGGTCAGGACCACGGCGGACTGGAAGCCGCCGAAGCCGCTGCCGACCGACAGCACGTTGCGCAGGGTGTGGTTGCGGGCCGTGCGCGGCACGTAGTCCAGATCGCACTCCGGATCCGGGGTCTCGTAGTTCGCCGTCGGCGGCACCACGTGATGGGTCATCGCCAGTACGCAGGCCGCCAGTTCGATCGCGCCGATCGCGCCGAGGGAGTGCCCCACCATCGACTTGATGGAGCTCATCGGCGTCTCGTAGGCGTGCCCGCCCAGGACCCGCTTGACGGCCGCCGTCTCGTGCCGGTCGTTCTGCTTGGTGCCGGAACCGTGCGCGTTGACGTAATCGATCTCCGCGGAGTCGACCTCGGCCTCGTCCAGGGCCGTCCGGATCGCCCGGGCCATCTCCAGGCCCTCCGGGGTCAGACCCGTCATGTGGTGGGCGTTGCCGAAGGTGGCGTAACCGCCGACCTCGCAGTACACGGTCGCACCGCGGGCCCGGGCGTGCTCCAGCTCCTCCAGCACCAATATCGCGCCGCCCTCGCCGAGCACGAAACCGTCGCGGTCCGCGTCGAACGGCCGCGACGCGTGCGCCGGGTCGTCGTTGTTCGCCGAGGTCGCCTTGATCGCGTCGAAGCAGGCCACGGTGATCGGGGAGACGGGGGAGTCGGAGGCGCCGGCGATGCACACGTCCATCCGGCCCTCCTGGATGGCGTGCACGGCGTACCCGATGGCGTCGAGCCCGGACGTGCACCCGGTGGAGACGGTCTGCACCGGCCCGCGCGCCCCGGTCTGTTCCGCCACCGCCGAAGCGAGCGTGGCGGGAGTGAACGCGCGGTGCAGGAACGGCGAGGCGAGCCGGTGGTCCACGTCCCACCAGTCGCCCTTCTGGCTGACGGCGACGTAGTCGTGCTCCAGACGGGTGGTCCCGCCCACGGCGGTGCCCAGGGAGACCCCGGTGCGCCACGCGGCCTCGCCGTCGAGGGTCAGTCCGGCATCGGCCATCGCCTCACGGGCGGCGACCAGCGCGAACTGGATGTACCGGTCCGCCCGGGCCGCGTCATCGGGGCCCAGGCCGTGTGCGGTCGGCTCGAAGTCGACCTCGGCGGCTATCCGGGAGCGGAACCCGGCCGGGTCGAAGAGGGTGATGCCCCGCGTCGCCGTCCGGCCGTTGGACAGCAGGTCCCAGAACGCGGCGGTGCCGATCCCGCCGGGCGCCACGACACCGACGCCCGTGACGGCCACCCGTCGGCGGGTCAAGAGACCACGCCCGTACGCTCGGGCGGGCGCTCCGCCCACCCCGAGGCCTCCGGGTTCGGAGCCTCCTCGGTGTCCACGTGCCCGAGCTCCGGGCGCGGTGCGAGCGGACCGAGGTGGAACACCATCCGGGCCTCGGTGCTGCCGACGTTGCGGAAGCGGTGCCGCACGTTCAGCGGGACCAGGAGCCCCTGGTCCGTGCGCAGCGGGTGCGGTTCCCCGTCGAGGTCGACCTCCAGGGAGCCACTGACCACGTACACGAACTCCTCGGAGTACGGGTGGTAGTGCTCGGCGATCGACTCCCCGGGGGAGATCAGGGCCAGCCCCATGAATCCGCTCGTCGAACCCACCGAGGTCGGCGTGAGCACGGCGCGCAGGTCACCTCCGCGCCTGGTGTTGGGCTGCGTCTCGCTGAGATCGACGATGCGCGGGTGATGTTGCGTCATGACTGACTTCCTCCTGGCGGTGCGGAGCCCGACCGTGGGCTGCCGTGGGTGGGAAAGTGCTGCTCGGAGCCGCGCGGCGGACGCCGCGGCCCGTCCGGATCAGGACTGCGCCGGAGCCCGACGGTCGGTGATCAGGTCCATGGGGTGGGGAGCGCCGTCCGGTACCGCGCCGGGCTCCCCGGCCAGCAGCCGGCGGAGCACCGCGGCCTTGCGGGGCCCGTCGATGCCGAACCCGGCCGCGAACCGGCCGTCCGAGGGCCCGGAGACGTCCAGGAGCCGGACCACGACGTCGTCGCGCTGGAAGACGCTGCTGCTCACCACCGGGCTGGTGGGGCGCTGCGCCGCGGCCTCGTCCTGCCGGGCCAGGAAACGGGCCAGCAGCGGACCGCAGCCCGCCTTGGCGGGGTAGAACAACGCGTGCCGGCGCACCTCCTGCGGCTCCCGCCGGAGAGCGGCCACGTGGTGGACCGCCGGCAGCGCCGCCCGCATGAAGAACATCCGGGCCGACTCCGGGTCGGTCAGGTCCCGCTCCTGCTCCAGGTAGGGGTCCATCTGCTGCTCGACGGCGCGGATCTCGGGCTGCTTCGCCACGTGGCGCAGCGCCGCCGTCAGGTCGCCCTGCACCTCCACCGCGCGGACCACCCGGTTGCCGTACATGAACAGGGACGTGCGCAGCAGCCGGGTGTGCTCGTCGACCTGCGCGGCCGGCGAGGAGTAGGAGGAAAGGATCTCGGCGACCTTCGCCTCGGTGCCCGGCTTCACCGTGAAGGTCAGCGCGTGGCGCACGACGCCCGTGCCCAGCCGGGGGGTGGTCTGGAGCCGGCCGCCGAAGCCCTTGGCGGGGGCGTCGTAGCGTCGGCCGGTCTCCTTCAGGACGGTGAACTGCATCGGCCGCATCGTCCGTACGCAGGCGCCCAACGGGCGGACCTGCTCGGTGTGCTCCTCGCTGTTCACCCAGGCGAGGTACTGCGGGGCGCTCTCCCACTCGCTGGTGATCAGCCACTGCTCGGGGTTCTCGAACGACTGGCAGAGCTGGTCGCCGAGATGGCCGGGGACCGAGGCGATGTCGTGCCGCAGTTGCTCGTAGGCCTCGAAGAACTGCTGCTGGACCCCCTCGTGCAGGTCCATCAACAGGACGACCCGGAGCATGGAGCCGTCGAAGGCCGACTGCGACACCCGTTCGGACAGTGTGGTTGTCATCTGCTCACTCCTTCGTGAGGGCCCGGAGTCCGGCGCGAACGCGCTCAGGTGCGTCATCGGCGGCAACTGCCCGGGTCGATGGGGCCGGCGCCCCGCGCGATCGGGGACGGCGGGGCCGGGGGGCCACCGCTGTCGCTCATCGTCATCCGGCCGGGTACGGATCGCTACATCTCCGGATCAAGCGGGTGACAACCGGCGAATCTCCAGGGCATCGGGGCTCATCGGGGGCATAAGGCGACCACTGCCCCCAAGACGAAACAGGAGCCCGCAGCTGATGGAAGAGCATGCCGATGTTCGCGTTCCGGTCCTGGTCGTGGGCGGCTCCCTCGTGGGCCTGTCCACCTCGCTTTTCCTGAGCCGTCACGGCATCAGGCACCTGCTGGTCGAGAAGCATTCCGGTACCTCGGTCCACCCCCGCGGACGAGGGATCAACGCGCGCACGATGGAACTGTTCCGGACGGCGGGCGCCGAGCCCGCCATCCGCAAGGAGGCCTCCGCGCTGGAGGCCAACCAGGGAATCCTGCAGACGCACGCGCTGATCGGCGGAGAGCACAAGTGGCTGATCAAGGCGGTCGACCCCTCCGGGGCCCTCGCCCGCTTCAGCCCGACCGGCTGGTGCCTGTGCAGCCAGAACAACATCGAGCCCGTCCTCGCCGCCCAGAGCCGCGCACAGGGCGCCGACGTGCGCTTCTCCACCGAACTGATGAATTTCGACCAGGACGCCACCGGAGTGACCGCCCTGGTCAAGAACCGCGAGACCGGTGAGCACCTCACCGTCCGGGCCGACTACCTGATCGCCGCGGACGGCCCGCGCAGCCCCGTCCGCGAGGCCCTCGGCATCCGCCAGACGGGCAACGGCGAGCTGTTCCACAACGTCAGCATCGTCTTCCGGTCCGAGAACCTCGCCGGTCTCCTCGGAGACCTGCGCTTCATCGTCTGCTACCTGATGCGCCCCGGCGCGGACGGCGCCCTGCTGCCGGTCGACAACGCGACCCAGTGGGTCTTCCACGCCCCCTGGCACCCGGAGACGGGCGAGACCCTGGAGGACTTCACGGAGGAGCGCTGCGTGGCGCAGATCCGCGAGGCCATCGGGGTACCCGACCTGGACGTCGAGATCGGCGGAAAGGCCCCCTGGCACGCCGCCGAACGGGTCGCCGAGCAGTACCGCGTCGGCCGCGTCTTCGTGGTCGGCGACGCGGCGCACGAGATGTCCCCGACCGGCGCTTTCGGCTCCAACACGGGCATCCAGGACGCGCACAACCTCGCCTGGAAGGTCGCGGCGGTGCTGAACGGCTCCGCCGGCCCCGACCTCCTCGACACGTACGAGGCCGAGCGACTGCCGGTCGCCAAGGCCACCAGTGAGCGGGCCTCCGCCCGTTCGGCCGAGCACAGCCACCCCGGCTACGTACCGCCCCCCACCATGGGCGGCGGCCCCGGCAGCGGCGTCCTCACCACCGCCATGGGCTACGCCTACCCGGAGGGCGCCGTCATCGGCGGCGACCGGGATCGTCCGATCATTCCCGAGAAGATGCGCCTCGCCGGCGACGTCGGCACCCGCGCACCGCACATGTGGCTGACGCGGGCGGGGGAGCGGATCTCCACGCTCGACCTGTACGAGACCTCGTTCGTGCTGCTCAGCTCCCCGGGCACGCCCTGGCAGGAGGCGGCCGGGAAGGTGGCGCGCGAGCTGTCCGCCCGCCTGGACGCCTGGACGATCGGCTCGGCGCCCGACGCCGACCTCGTCCAGGCGGCGGAGGCCGACTGGGCCGCGCTGCACGAGCTGCCGGCCGACGGGGCCGTCCTCGTACGCCCGGACGGGTTCGTGGCCTGGCGGGCGGAGGGCGCCGCGGCGGACCCGCGGGCGGCGCTGCTCGAGGCGATGACGCACCTGCTCGCGCGGTCCTGACCGACGGCGGGAGTCAGGCGCAGGCCCAGCACCCCGACCAGCAACCGTGGCCCGTGGGCCGCGGACGCGGGCGGCGGTGCCGGGCCTTGCCGGTGTCGGCGGTCGGCGTGGCGGCCCGCCCCGCGAGGCAGGCGAACACGACCGCGATCGCGGCCAGTTCCTCGGGTTCGGCGGTTCCCCGGTGGACCCGGAGCAGGCTGGATATGGGGGCGTCGTTTCGCATCGACACGGCCTCTCAGCAGGAGAGTTCACCTGGGCCGGGGCCCTCGGGGCCCCGACGCTCACGACGCTACGAGCCCCCCGCCGGCCTGTCGTGCCGGGGGGCTCCGTCCACACCCATCCGTGCGACACGCCAGGGCCGCCGGGCCGTGGCGGACCGCCGCCACGGGGGTCAGCGCCGGGGGTTTTGGCGCACGCCGAGTTTCACCCACTTGGCGGCGCTGGGAACGCCCCGCCCGTCGAGCAGGAACAGCATGTAGTAGCCGGGCGGGGCGTCCGCGGCCGACGGCGGGGTCCGCAGCCCCAGGACTTCGCCCCGCACCCCGGTGAGGCGCAGTTCGAGGTGGCGCTGGCTGGTGTTCACCGCGTGGGTCACCGTCGTCGGGGCCAGCAGCACGGCCCGCCGGACCGTGGCGGCGTTCGCGCTGCGCACCTCGAACGCCGTGTCGTGGGCCAGTTCGCCGCCGGGAACCCGGTCGAGGGAAGGGCGGGGGCCCCGGTGCAGGTAGGCGGGTTCGTAGAGTTCGACGCTGCCGTCCATCGCGTCCCCGATGTCGGGGTCGTTGGCGATCTGCTGGAGCTCGTCGCCCGTCACCATGACCCGGCCGTCGGGCATGACCAGGGCGTTCGAATGGTAGCCGCGGGGCAGCCGTTGGGCCGGGCCGAGCCGCCAGTGGCCCCTCGCGTCGCGCAGTTCCGTCTGCCGGTACTTGAGGTCGGCCTTCGGGTTGAACGGCCCGTTGCCGTAGTCCCGCGTGCTCAGGGCGCCGTTGACCGTGAGCAGCGTGGCGTCCGGGAGGATCAGCGTGTCGTCCTGGGTACGGCCGAACGCCCTCGGTTCCTCGGTGGTCCACCGGCCTCCCGCGAGCCGGTAGGTGTGGGGGTCGTGCGGGTCGCCGCCGAGGACGAGCACGGAGTCCGGACCGCGGAACCCGGCCGGGAGCGGTACGGCGGACCCGTAGCCGCGGAAGTCCGCCGGACGCCGCGGCAGGTCCCGGCGGGTCTCGGCGACGGGGTCGAACAGCCACTGCTGGTCGGCGTCACGGCCCAGGCCGTAGACCATGCCGTCCCGCAGCGAGAACAGGTGGGGATAGTCGTTGCGGAAGGGTGCGTCGACGCCGAACCGCTCGGCGGCGACGTCCAGCGGGATGTCGTACGGGCGCCAGGGCACGGGCAGGCGCTTCGCCGGGAAGCGCTCCACGACGGGCGTGGGGGTGCCCGTACCGCGCTCGGACTGGCCCGACATGATGAGCTGGCGGCCGTCCGCCCCGGTGACCACCGAGGGGTACCAGCGCCCCGCGGCCATGTCGCGGTTGCGGTACCAGGTCTCCGTCCACGGGTCGAAGACGAAGGACAGCTTCGCGCCGCTGCCCCCCTTGCCGCCCGTGTTGCCGCCGAACACCGCGAGCATGCCGTTCGGCAGGAAGGCGTGCCCGGCGCAGAAGAACGGCGCGGGGCGCGGGACGTGCGTGCCGTCGGGCATCAGGACGGTCGGCGGCCGGACCTCCTTGAAGGCGCGGGCTCCCGTCCCCCGGGCCGGGTCCCACAGGAACGCGCGGCCCGCGTTCGTCGGACCGATCCGGTCGGTGGGGCCGGTCTCCTTGGTGGGGTCGGTCTCGACGCGCTCGAAGGAGAACAGCAGTACCTTGCCGGTCGGCAACTGGGCGAGGTGGACGCCGAAGTCGGGGGAGGGGAAGAAGTCCGTGAACCGGCCCGCCTCCGACGGCTCGAACGAGGCGTTGGCCCGCGCCTGCGACTCCCGCAGGGACTCCAGGCTCGCGGTGCGGGTGGCCTGCGGATACCCGACGGCGCCCCGGGCCGCCGCACGCCGGCCGGCGTGGGCGCGGGCGTGTTCCTCGCCGAGCAGCGCGACCTCGTCGGCCGCGGGCTCGGCCGCAGCCGCCGCAGCCGCCGCAGCCTCCGAGGTGCCGAGGGGCCGGCCGGGGGAGCGGTCGTGCGGATGCGCGTGGGCCGGGGTGCGCCGGTGGTCGCCGGGGTCGGCCGAGGCCGGGAGGGCCGGCGTCGCCGCGAGCGCCAGAGCCGAGAGGAACACGCCTGCGGATCGTGTGGCGGACCGTGTGGCGGACCGGTGTGCTCGGGACATGCCTCTCCTCGGTGCGACAGCCGGGACGGGACGCCCATGCTAGAAGAACCGGGGCAAACCACCCCATCCGACGCGAGGTCACTTCGCCGGGGACGTCCGGCCGGAGGGTCGGGTGTCCGCTCCTGCCGGGACCCGAACGCCGCTCGCTAGGCCTGTCGACCCTCCCGCGCGTCCCGGATCGCGTTCACCAGCCCGGCGACGAGGCGGGCCCGTTCGGGCATGGCGTCGACGACGAGGTACTCGTGGTCGGCGTGGGCGCCGCCCCCGACCGCGCCGAGGCCGTCGAGCGTCGGCACTCCGAGCGCCGCCGTGAAGTTGCCGTCGCTTCCGCCGCCGACGGCCATGCCCTCGATCCCGGGCAGCAACGTCCGCGCCAGCGCGAAGAGTTCGACCGAGGCGGACTCGGGCATCGGGGGCCGGCCGATACCGCCGTCGACGGCGATCAGCGCCCCGTCGAGGTGGGGTGCCAGTGCGGCGAAGGCCGACTCGACCCGCTCCTTCTCGCCCTGCGACTCGACCCGTACGTCGACGATGACACTCGCCTCGGCGGGTACGACGTTGTCCAGGGTCCCGGCGGCGGCGACGGTCGGGGTGACGGTCGTACCGACCTCGGGCCGGCCGAACGCCGAGATCTCCAGGACCTGATGGGCCGCTTCGACGAGGGCGTTGATCCCCGCGGCGGGTTCCAGGCCGGCGTGCGAGGCGCGGCCGGTGACGGAGACCCGGAAGGTGCCGCAGCCCTTGCGTCCGGTCTTGAGGCCCCCGCCGTCGGCGGCGCCCTCGAACACGAGCACGGCCCCACAGGCCAGGGCCCGTTCCTCGATGAGTGCGCGGGAGGAGTGGGAGCCGACCTCCTCGTCGGCGGTCACCAGGACCTCGACGCCCGAGAGGTCGTTCAGCGCGGCCAGTCCGTGCACGGCCTGTACGAGGCCGCCCAGCATGTCGAATACCCCGGGGCCGGTGGCGTGTCCGTCCACGACGGTGAACGGGCGGCGCGCGAGGGTGCCGTGCGGGAACACCGTGTCGTGGTGGCCGAGGACCAGCACGCGGGGCGCGCCGCCGCCCGACCAGTGGACGTGGGGGCCGGCTTCGCTCTCGACGAGGACGGCGTGCCCGCCCAGGCGGCGCTCGAGGAGGCCGGCGACCGCTTTGGCCGACGCCGCAAGCGCCTCGGTGTCGCGGGAGGGGGACTCGATCTCGACCAGTGTCCTGAGGTCCTCGAGCATCGCGTCAACGTTCACATCGACGGGGTTCTGCGTCGTCATCCCGCAAGAGTACTGCGGCCCGTGCGGAGCCCGGTGGGCTCGCGGCGCAAAAAAATAGCCCCGGACGAATTGACGTCCGGGGTATGCGCCTGCGTATATTCGTTGTTTCACGTCTCGCTCGCGCGGTGTTTATGGCGAAGGCGTGAAGAAGCTTTGCAGTGGCATCGTATCGCGTCGGGAGTGGAATTGTCAAACGTGGAACTTGAAAATGAGCAGCAATTCATCACCCGGCTGTACGCGCGTCTCGAAGACCTCCGGGACCAGGCCGAACGGGCCGTTCGGGCGGCCCTGAAGGAGGGCGGCAACGGGTTCCAGGCCCGTATGGAGCGCGATGTCGTCGTCGCCGAACAATCCGGGGCGCTTTCCGCACTGAACTCGGCCGAACATGGTCTCTGTTTCGGTCGGCTGGAGTTCACCGACGGCCGCGACCACCACATCGGCCGTATCGGAATCAGGCAGGACGACGCCGAACGCACGCCGCTGGTAATCGACTGGCGGGCCGAAAGAGCACGCCCGTTCTACCTGGCGACGGGGCACGTCCCCATGGGGCTGCGCCGCCGCCGTCACCTCACCACCAGGGGGCGCGAGGTCACCGCCCTGCACGACGAGATCCTCGACCTCTCCGACACCGAGCGCACCGGCCACGAGGGCGCCGACGCGGACGCCGTCCTGCTCGCGGCCCTCGACGCCGCCCGGACCGGCCGCATGCACGACATCGTGCGGACCATCCAGGCCGAGCAGGACCGCGTCATCCGCTCGCCCCACCAGGGGGTCCTCGTGGTGGAGGGCGGCCCCGGTACCGGGAAAACGGCCGTCGCCCTGCACCGCGCCGCCTACCTCCTCTACGCGTACCGGGACCTCCTCGCCAAGCGCGGCGTGCTCATCGTCGGGCCGAACCCCGCCTTCCTCGGCTACATCGGGGAGGTGCTGCCCTCCCTCGGCGAGACGGGCGTGCTCCTCGCCTCGCCCGGCGACCTGTTCCCCGGGATCCGCGCCACCGGGACCGACCGCCCCGGCGCCGCGGCCGTCAAGGGCCGCGCGGCCATGGCGGAGGTCCTCGCCCGGGTCGTCGCGGACCACCAGACCCTGCCCGAGGGAATCCCGGCGGGCAGCGGCGAGGACAACGACGTGGTCCCCGAGCCCGCCCTGGAGATCGACCACGACGACTACGGCACCCTCCTGCTGGACCGCGCCATCGCCCACGAAGCCCGCGACCGGGCCCGCGACACGGGCCTGCCGCACAACCTCGCCCGCCCCTACTTCGCCTTCTCCGTCATCGACGCCCTCACCGCGCAGCTCACCGACCGGCTCGGCGCCGACCCCTACGGCGGCCCCAACCTCCTCGGTCCGGACGACATCGCGCAGCTCGGCAAGGAGATCGCCACCAGTACCGAGGTGCACGCGGCCATCGACAGCCTCTGGCCCCCGCTCACCCCCCTCGGCCTGATCGCCGACTTCCTCGCCGACCCGACGCACCTCCCGACGGACGAGGCCGAGCTGATCCGACGCACCGGCGGCGACTGGACCCCCGCCGACGTCCCGCTCCTGGACGAGGCCGCCGAACTCCTCGGATTCGACGACACCGCCCAGCGGGCCGCCGAGGACCGCGACCGGCTGGAACGCATCGCCTACGCCCAGGGCGTCCTCGACCTCTCCCAGGGCTCGGACTCCTACGAGTTCGAGGACGCCGAGAACGAGTACCTCGCCGCCCACGACATCATCGACGCCCGGCGCATGGCGGAACGCCAGGAGGAGGCCGACCACCGCACCACGGCCGAACGCGCCGCCGCCGACCGGACGTGGGCCTTCGGCCATGTCATCGTCGACGAGGCGCAGGAACTCTCCGAGATGGCGTGGCGCCTGCTCATGCGCCGCTGCCCCACCCGGTCCATGACCCTCGTCGGCGACCCGGCCCAGACCGGCGACGAAGCGGGCTGCGGCTCCTGGCGACGGATCCTGGAGCCGTACGTGGGCGACCGGTGGGAGCGCGTGCGCCTGGGGGTCAACTACCGCACGCCCGCCGAGATCATGGAGGTCGCCGCCGACGTGCTCCGCGCCCACCGGCCCGACTTCGAGCCGCCGCGCTCGGTGCGGTCCACGGGAACGCCGCCCCGGATCCGGTCGACGGACGACCTCGCCGCCGGCGTCGCCGAGGCCCTGCGCACGGCCGCCCCCGCCGAAGGGCGCCTCGCGGTGATCGCGCCGCGCCCGCTGCACGCCGCGCTGACCGCGGCTCTGCCCGGCGTACGGGCGGGGGAGGAGCCGGATCTGACCCGCCCGGTGGTCCTGCTCGACCCGCGCCAGGCCAAGGGGTTGGAGTTCGACACCGTGATCGTGGTCGAGCCCGGCGACTTCCAGCCGAGCGACCTGTACGTCGCCCTCACCCGCGCCACCCAGCACCTCGACGTGGTCCACACCGGCCGCCTTCCGCAGGGTCTGCCCGCTCCGGAAGCAACGGTGTAGGCGTCAACCGGCCACCGCCATCCGGGGCAGTGGCCGGTTTCCCGCGGCTTCGGAGGCCCGTGCTCTCGTAGTGTGGCGTGATGGTTGTAGTAGACATCAGGACCGCCGCGCGGGACTTCGACGCCGACCCCCACTCCTTCTACGCCGAGTTGCGTGCCGCCGGGCCCGTGCACCAGGTCAGTGGCATGGCCATGGTGGCCGACACGAACTGGCTGGTCGTCGGCTACGAGGAGGCCCGCCAGGCGCTGAACCACCCCGACCTCCTCAAGGACTGGCGGACCTCCGGGATGTACCCGGAGCTCGTGGCCACGAGCGCGGGCACCAACATGTTGGAGTCCGACCCGCCCCACCACACCCGCCTGCGCCGCCTGGTGGCAAGGGAGTTCACCGCCCGCCGGGTCGAGGCGATGCGCCCGCGCGTCCAGCAGATCACCGACGAACTGCTGGACGCGATGGCCGCCCGCCCCGAACGGTCCGCCGACCTGATCGAGGCGCTCGCCTTCCCGCTGCCGATGACGGTGATCTGCGAACTGCTCGGCGTACCGGACCTCGACCGCGAGCGCTTCCGCCAGTGGTCCAACGCCGTCGTGGCGCCCGTCGCCCCCGACCTGAACTCGACCGTCCAGCAGCAACTCGGCGCCTACCTCGCGGACCTCATCGAGGCCAAGGCCAAGGCGCCGGGGGACGACCTCCTCAGCGCCCTGATCCGCACCCGCGACGAGGACGGCGACGCGCTCTCCCCCGACGAACTGATCGGCATGGCCTTCCTGCTGCTGATCGCGGGCCACGAGACCACCGTCAACCTGATCTCCAACGGTCTGCGGGCCCTGCTGGACCACCCCGCCCAACTGGACGCGCTCCGCGCCGACTACGACGGGCTGCTGGGCGGCGCCGTCGAGGAGATGCTCCGCTACGACGGTCCGGTGCAGAACGCCACCTACCGCCATGCCGCGCGGGACGTGGAGCTCGGCGGGGCGGTCATCCCCGCCGGCGCCGTGGTGTTCGTCTCCCTGGCCGGAGCCGACCGGGACCCCGCCCGGTACCCGGAGCCCGACGGATTCGACATCCACCGCGCCCCGCAGGGCCACTTGGCGTTCGGCCACGGCCTGCACTTCTGCATCGGCGCCCCGCTGGCCCGCATGGAGGGGCGCATCGCCCTGCGCGGCCTGTTGGAACGCTTCCCGGACCTGGCCCGTGACACCCGCGCCGACCCCCTGGACTGGCTCCCCGGCATCCTGATGCACGGGACGACCCGTCTCCCGGTGCGCTGGTAGTCCGGACCCGACCCACCACCCCCCGCAGGGTGAACGGCGGCCGCCGCGGACCGTTTTGGATTGGTGCGGGATCCTCACTACGATCCGGCGATGATCACAACAAAACGGCTGGCGGCCGCGGCCTGCGGCCTGCTCGTCGCCCTCAGCGCGGGTCTCCTCCCGTCGACCGCGGCCGCGGCCGACGGACCGCGGAAGGAACCGCCCAAGGTCGAACTCGTCCTCGACGTCAGCGGTTCGATGCGGGCGACCGACATCGACGGACAGTCCCGGATGGCCGCCGCGAAACAGGCCTTCAACGAGGTCCTCGACGCGGTGCCCGAGGACGTGCGGCTCGGCATACGGACCCTGGGCGCCGGCTACGCGGGCGAGGACAAGGCGCTCGGCTGCAAGGACACCGCGCAGCTCTACCCCGTCGGACCGCTGAACCGCACCGAGGCCAAGACCGCCGTCGCCACCCTCGCCCCCACCGGGTGGACCCCCATCGGCCCCGCCCTCCTCGGAGCGGCCCAGGACCTGGAGGGCGGCGACGCCACCCGCCGGATCGTCCTCATCACCGACGGCGAGGACACCTGCGCCCCGCTCGACCCCTGCGAAGTGGCCCGGGAGATCGCCGCGAAGGGCATCCACCTCGTCGTGGACACCCTCGGCCTCGTCCCGGACGCCAAGACCCGCGCCCAGCTGACCTGCATCGCCGAGGCCACCGGCGGCACCTACACCTCGGTGCAGCACACCGCCGAACTCTCCGGCAGGGTCAGACAACTCGTCGACCGCGCCGCCGACCCCGTCGTCACCCCGGTGGCAACCGAAGGTGCCAAGGAGTGCGCGAACGCCCCGAAGCTCGGGGCCGGCCTGTACTCCGACCGGGAGACCTTCGGCGAACACCGCTGGTACCGGGTCGACGTCCGTCCCGGCCAGGAACTGCGCGCCTCCGTGAGCATCGGGGCCGACCGCGCCGTCAACCGCGACTACGGGATCCTGCTGCGCGCGACGACCGTCCACGGTCGGGAGATCGTCCGCGGATCGGAGTCCGGGGACGGCCGCACCGACGTCATCTCGACGGGCCTGCGCCACCCCAAGGCACCCCTGGAGAACACCGACGGGGACGCCGGGACGGCACCCGAGACCGTATGCCTCCAGGTCAGCAACTCCTTCTCCGCGGGTCCGGCCGTCAAGACCGCCCCGGGCATGCCCGTCGAGCTGACCATCGACGTGGTCGACGGTCCCGACGACGCGTCCGACGTGGCGTCCTTCGGGCTCGGCCGCGGCTGGTGGCTGCTGGCCGTGCTCGCCCTCACCGGCCTGCTGGCGGGCCTGGTCTGGGGCTGGATCTCGCGCTGGCGCATCTCCGTCTGGAGGACCAACTGATGCGTACTGCAAGGACAACGACCGCCGCGCTGCTGGCCGCGCTGGCCCTCGCCGGGGCCGCGGGCCCGGCCACCGCGGCCCCGAGCCCGACCCCCACCCCGAGCGCGTCCGGCGACTCCGCCGGCCCGACCGAGGCCGGCACCGGCTTCCGCACCGCGACCGCCTTCCGGCCGGGGGAACGGGCCACCGCCGCCGCCTCCACCGGGGACTACCTCTACTGGGTGCTCCCGATCGACGCCGGCCAACGGGTCACCGTACGGGCGACGGTGACCCTGCCCGAGCCGGCCCTGCGGCACGGCCCGGCCACCTGGCAGCTGGACGTGTACGACGGACTGCGCCGCCGCCAGGCCTGCACCTACGGGACGCAGACGAAGGCGGCGGCCAAGGAGGCCGGGACCGCCGAACTCTCCTGCACCCTGCGCACGGTGCGTTCCGGCGCCGAGCCCTGGGCCAACGACCCCCTCCCGGGCAGCTACTACGTACGCCTGACGGTCGTCGGACTGCCCGAGGAGGACCTGGGCCTGCCGGTCAAGGCGCAGGTGGAGGCCGACGTCAAGGACGTGGGCGGGGCCGTGGCCGTGGACGCGGCGCTGTCCGAGCCCCTGGTACCCGGCATCGCGGGCGCGTCGCAGGAGCAGCGGGCGGCGCGCGCGCCCGAGGGCGGGTGGTCCGGTGGCTGGTGGTCCGACCGCTGGATCTGGACGGCCGTCGGCGGGGTGCTCGCGGCCCTCGCGGGGGTCTTCGGGTACACCCTCACCCGGGGCCGGGGACGCCCCGCGGACTCCCGGCCCGCCGCCTGAGCGGATGCCGCCGCGCCCCCGGGCGCGGCGGCGTGCGACCAGGGAGTTGATCACCGGACACGGAGCGTGGGCTATGTTGGAACACGAGTGACGTGAGAAGGAGGCCCGCCGGTGTCATCGGGGCAGCAGGCACGCGCCCAGGCGGCTGCGATCACGCCGGGCGGACGGGCGCCGGAGCAGGTCAGGCCGCCGGCCGACCGACTCCTCGCGCTCTTCGACGGGCACCGGCTCTCCCCGGGCCAGCGGCGGATCGCCCAGTACCTGATCGACCACCTCACCGAGGCGGCGTTCCTGTCGATCACCGAGCTCGCCGAGCGGGTCGGCGTGAGCCAGCCCTCCGTGACGCGCTTCGCCGCCTCCCTCGGCTTCAGCGGCTACCCGGCCCTGCGCGACGTCCTCCAGCCGATCGCGCTCAGCGCCGTCGCGGGCACCCCGGACAGCCGGGAACAGATCCGCCAGAACGAACTCCAGGCGGCCGTGGACGCGGAGATCGAGAACCTGGAGAACGTGCGCCGGCTGCTCGCCGACACCAACCAGGTCCTCGACATCGGCCGTGAGCTGGCCCGCTCCGTCCCGCTGACCGTGCTCGGGCTGCGGATCTCCGTCTCCCTGGCCGAGTACTTCGCGTACGCGGCCCGCCGCATCCACCCCGACGTCCGCCTGGTCACCCGGGGCGGCAGCGTCGCCTACGACGCCCTCCTGCAATCCCGGGCGGCGGGCGGCACCTGGGTGCTGGCCTTCGCGATGCCCCGGCACGCGAACGAGACCCTCGCGGCCCTGCGGGCGGCCCGCAGCACCGGCCTGCGCGTGGTCCTGATCACGGATCCGACCCTGGGTCCCCTGGTCGACGAGGCCGACGTGGTCCTGAAGGCCGGTACGGGTTCGCGGCTGGTCTTCGACTCGTACGCCGCCCCCGGCATGCTGTCGGCCGCCCTGCTCCAGGCGATGGCCGACGCCGATCCCGAGCGGACCCAGGCCCGGCTGGAACAGTACGAGCAGGTCGCCGACCAGCACGGCTTCTTCCTCTAGGCGCCCGTCCGACCGGAAATATTCAATGTCGGTAGGTGCATGAAATTTTTCATACCCTTGCTTACTCGACGGTATATATGTTTACTGACGGCGGCGCTCCGGATCCATCAGATGCCAAGGGTGACGTCCCCACGTCCCCCTCGAACGGACACCCGGTACACCGCTCCTCCTCACGGTGCGACCGGGTGTCGAGTCAGGCTTTCGGATCCCGCAGGGCGCCCCTGGCGGCCTCGGTCAACCCCTGGGCCGAGGCCGCCCCCAGCACTGTCTCGATCAGAGTTCGACACCCCTCGGAAGTGACGAGAATGTCCCAGACGGCCACCCTCACGCGCAGCCCGGACTGGCCCCTGCAGGTCAAGAGCCCCGGTACGCACGACTGGGAACGCACCGCCACCCGATGGCTGCGCGACCTCCTTCCGGCCCGCTACGGCGGCTATCTGACCCTGACCCGTCACCACGCCCTCCTCGCCCGCCACGTGCAGCTCCAGCTCCAGCACGAGATGCGTGCCGTGCGCGTCGCCCTCCACACCAGCCGGGCGGAGCTGCCCATGATGGGCATGGCCGAGGCGGTCATCGAGAACACGATCCGGATGTACGCGATCGAACTCGAACAGCTCAGCCGGCTGGCCCGGGGCGTGCGCCTGGTCTCCGAGGCGCTCCTCGTGAACACCCCCGCCCAGCGCAAGCGCTAGCCGGTCGCCCACCCCGGGCCGCCGTCGGTCAGGCCTGGCAGACGCCGCGCGCCCAGTCGTACGTCGCCGTGGCCTGCGAGTAGCGCCACTGGGGTGCCAGCAGTCCGCTCGCCAGCCGGCGCGCCGCCGCCGGGCTCTCCACGACGTAGCCGAAGTCCTGCAGCCATGACGGGTACAGGTTCTTCGAACCGATGTAGAAGGCCGAGTCGTCCACCGAGACCAGCTTGTGGTGCTGGGCGTACGGCTTGCCGTCCGCCCAGGTCGGGCTGTCCGAGGAGCGGAACGTCGCCAGCTGGAGGTTCTGGCACATCGCGGCCTTCGCCCGGCCCTCGTCGCCGGTCAGCGCGGTCAGTCGGCCGCGCAGGGCGTCGCTCACCTCGTTCAGGGACTTGATCTGGGAGTAGCCGTTGCTGCCGACCGGCCCCCGGTTCGCGGGGTCGCTGACGACGATGCGGACCTTGACGCCCGACGTCAGTTTCCGCGCGAGCGCGTCGTAGAGCCGGACGTCGTAGCGGGGCAGCGGCGGGCAGGTCGCGTGCACGTCCTGCTGGGAGATCTCGATGTGCTCGGTGGCGCTCGCCACCAGCGCGCGCAGGGCGCTCTCCTCCGGGTTGACCGTGTCGTAGTCCCGGTCGGCGTTGGTCCGGTCGGGCAGGCCGATGCCGCACCTGGTGTCGGGCGCGATCGGCAGGACGGGGCGGAACGTCGAGGACGGGTCGTTCTGCCGGATGCCCACGCCGAGACCGCCGACGGCGAGGACGGGTACGTCGCCACCCGCGGGCGGCGAGGCGGGCCGGGGCAGCGTGGTGAGGCACCCGGCGTTGTTCGACGAGGCGAACCAGGCGGCGCTCCATCCCCAGTTGCCCTTGTTGCGGCAGGTCCAGTCCCACAGGGTGTCCAGGTATCGACCGGCCGAGCCCGCGGCGGGACCGGACAGGGCGAGGTCGACGTCGCTCACGGGGTGGGCGGTGTCGAGGTAGGCGTCCTTCCAGCTGTTGATGCCGCCGGTGATGACCGACTCGCCGTCCACGACGAGCAGCTTCGAGTGGTTCCAGGAGAACGCCGTCTTCGAGGTCGTCATCGACGCCACGTTCAGGGTGATGTTCGCGGCGTCCGGACCGAGCCGGCCCACCAGCTCGTCGCGGTACGCGGACGGCAGCACGGTGGCGTGGTAGATCGGCGCGGCGCCGACCATGACGCGGACCTGGAGCCGGTTGCCCTTCCGCGAGGCCTCCTTCAGTCCGGCCACGATCGCGTCCTGGAAACCGCCGTCGGGGAAGGGCGCCAGGGTTGATATGTCGACGCTCTGGCGGGCCTGGGAGATGTCCTCCCGCGTCTTGTCGAGCAACCTGCGGGTGCCGGAGCGGTCGGCGCAGGACGGATCGCCCCAGCAGCCGGGCGTCTGGAGCAGCCAGTCGGCGCCGTCGGGTGCGGAGGAGCCCAGCCGGTTGCCGGAGGTGCGCTCCCACACGGAGCCCTCCAGGCCGGGGGACACCTGGCGCAGGGTCTGCTCGATGGAGTCCAGGTGGGGTGTGGGCGCGTCGGAGGCGAAGGCCGGGGCCGCGGGGAGGAGGGCGGCTGACAGGACGAAGGCGAGGGCCGTCGTGCGGACGGTGCGGGCCAATGTGGTTCCTTGCTCGGGGGGTGGCTCTGCCGGGCGGCAGGGTGCAACCGGGCCCCCCGGCCTTGATCAACTCGCGCAAGTTACCAGCCCGTAGCCGAGCGTTCACACGGATGGGTCTGCTTCCGGCCACCCTCGCCGGGCGGCCTCCGCCGGGCTGGTCCATTCGGATGGGACTCGCTGCCACGCGGTCGGGCGCCGGGACAGCCGGGCCGCGGTTGCCTACCTTCTGTCCTTGTTCCCTCCCTTTCGAAAGGTGGATCCATGCGATCTGTCCGTACCGCCCTCACGGTCCTCGCCACCGGCGCCCTCCTCTTCGCCGGTGCCTCCGCCGCGAGCGCCGACGTGACCGTGACCGTTCCGGAAGGCCCCAGCTACAACCTCGTCTTCGGCGACTGGCTCCAGTTCGCCGCGGACGACGTCTTCAACGCCGGTCACGACAACACCGTGGGCTCGAACAACTGACGAGGCCGCACCGGCTCCGGCCGGTCCCGCACCCCGGGTGACCGGGGCGCGGGACCGGCCGGCGGCCTTTCACAGCCACGGGATCTGCTCGGCCCCGTACCGGTAGGCGCGGAACACCGAGTTCTGGGCGCCGCGCGAGGACTCCAGACCGGTGCCCCGGCTGAACGCACCGAACTCCGGGACGACGAACTCCCACACCACGTCCCCCTCCGGGGTCACCTCGAAGAGCCGCCCGAAGGAACCCTCGGCGATGAACGTGTTCCCGTTCGGCAGCCGCTGCGCACTGGACATGTACGGGCTGTAGAAGTTCTGCGGCGGGTTGTCCTCGTACGCCCACACCTCCTCGCCCGTGACCGGATCCAGCTCCAGCACTCGCGAGTACGGCACGGACGTCGTGTCGCGGTACGTCCCGTTGTCGAAGACCAGGATGGTGCCGCCGGGCAGCTCGTGCGGATGGTGCTGCTGCGCCAGGACGTCGGGCCCGATCCGCCAGCGCACGGAACCGTCGGCCCGGTCGACGGCCACCGTCGTGGACGCGCTGCGGAAACCGATCACGACGCCACCGTCGGCGAGTTCGTTGACGGTGTTGGCCATCGGCCAGTGCTCACGCGCGAAGTGCGGGTTGAGCGGCACCTCCTCGGGGTCGAGGTGCTCGATGGCGGCCCAGCGCCACACTGTCTCCCCGTCCCACGTCAGTTCGTACACCACGTCCCCGTAGATCACTCCGCCGGCGGCCTCCGAGCCGGGGATGCCGCCGCGGACGCGGGCGGCGTCCGCCGGGGTCAGCGGCTCCACCACGGTGATGAGCAGGTTGCCGTTGCGCAGCACGGAGGCGTCGTGGTGGTGGAAGGGGTGCCTCACCTCGCGCACCACGGTGGAGTCGGGGGCGAGCTCCTGGAAGATCCCGCCGTGGTACACGTCCCAGATCGGGAAGAGCGTCGGGCCCGAGGTGTCCTTGGCCGCGTAGAAGAGGTTGCCGTTCGGCAGCAACTGGGCCTGCCGGCCGGGCGGGTGGGGGGACTTCCAGGTGTGCGCCGTGCGGCCCTCGATGTCGACGAGGTGGATCTCGCCGTCCCCCGTGATCGGGGTGTAGAGGGTGTAGCCGCCGTGGCTGCGCTCGGGGTCGTGGGCGCGCAGCCCGGTACCGCGCCGGCGCAGGGTGTTCTGGTCGACGGTCATGGGGGAGCTCCTGTGGTCGGTGGTGGGTGGTGGGTGGTGGGTGGTCGGTGGTCGGTGGTCGGTGTGCGGGATGGTGCGGAGGTGGTGCGGTCAGCCGACGGTGACGGCCGTCGGGTCGGCGGTCCTGAGCGGGCCCGGGCGCAGCCTCCCCAGCAGGGCGTTCCGGTCGGCGTCGCCGGGCAGGGACTGGGTGGCCTTGGCCCAGGCGGCCTCGTCCGTCAGCTGCGTCAGCAACTCGGCGGACAGGCTCGCGCCGTAGGTGTAGCGGGGCTGGAAGGCATCGACGTACGCCGCCTGGAGGGCGCCCTTCGACTGGGCCACCACGGCCGCCCGGGCGGCCGCCGGGTCGGCGGCCGACGCCTGCTGCGCGCGCAGCACCGTACGCAGGACCGCCGTCACGGCCTCGTCGCTCGCGGCGGGGCCCGCGATGAGCAGGGTCCGCGCGGTGTAGCCGGTGAAGGGGAGTTCGGCGTAGCGACCGCCGAGCGCGGTGCGCGCAGTCGTAGAAGCTGGGGAAGGTGACGCCGGCGTCGATGTCACCGCGGGCCAGCGCCGCCGCGACCTGGTTGGGGGCCAGGTTGACGACGGTCACGTCGGCCGCGGTCAGCTGCGCCGAGGCGAGCATCCGGCTCAGGGCGTACTCGACGTTCGTGCCCCGGGGGACCCCCACCTTGCGGCCCTTCAGCGAGGCGAAACCGGCGATACCGCGGTCGGTGGCGGACAGCAGCCGCCAGTCGGAGAACCGCGACAGGTCGGCGACGATCCGCACGTCGCGCCCGCTCAACGCGGCCGTCACGGCGGGCAGGTCGCCCACGATCCCGAGCTGCGCCTGGCCGCCGAGCACGGCGTTCAGGGCGTCGCGGCCGGTGGGCAGGGTGGTGACGGTGGCGTCGACGCCCTCGGCGGCCCACAGGGCGCGCTCCTCGGCGATGTGGACGGGGGCGCCGCCCAGGTGGTCGCTGCCGGCCACGGTCACCGCGAGCCGGCCGCCGGGCGTCGAGGGGGCATCGGCTCCGCCGCCGCAGGCGGTGGCGAGCACGCACAGCAGGGAGGCCAGGAATGCGGCGGCCACCGCGCGGGGTCTGGGCATGGATCGGGCTGCGGGCATGGTGCGGGTCCTTCCGAGCGGAGTGGGGAGGGGGTGGAGCGGGGGAGCGGGGGGTGGCGCGGGCGCTCAGCCGGCGCCGAGGTGGCGGGCGATCAGGGCGCGCAGGTCAGGGTCGGGCGGGCCCGGCGTCACCGTGTGGTCGGCCAGGACCCGACCGGGGGATCCGCCGAGGACGATGACCCGTTCGGCGAGGGCGAGCGCCTCGTCGATGTCGTGCGTCACGAACAGCACGGTGGTGCCGCTGCGTCGCCACAGCTCCCGCAACAGGCCCTGCATCCGGGCCCGGGTCAGCGCGTCCAGCGCGCCGAACGGCTCGTCCATCAGCAGGACCTCGGGACGCGCGGCCAGGGCGCGGGCGAGCGCCACGCGCTGCTGCATGCCCCCCGACAGTTGCGCCGGATATTTCTGGGCGCCGTCGGCCAGTCCGACCTCCTCCAGCGCCGCCAAGGCCCGCTCGCGGCGCTCCGGGCGACTCAACCCGAGCCGTTTGAGGGCGAATTCGACGTTGCCGCGGGCCGTGCGCCACGGGAACAGCGCGTAGTGCTGGAAGACCACGCCCCGGTCCGGGCCCGGCCCCCGCACGGTTTCCGGTCCGGCCGTCACCCGTCCCGCCGCCGGGCGGACGAACCCGGCCACCGTGTTCAGCACCGTGGACTTCCCGCAACCGCTGGGCCCCAGCAGCGCGGTGAACGAGCCCGCCGGGAACTCCATGTCGGTGGGCTCCATCACGGGGGCGTCGCCGTACCCGACCGACAGCCCCTCCAGTCGCACCGTCAGGCTCATGACGCGCTCCAGTGCACGAAGCGACGGCCCACCGCGGCGAGTACGAGGTCGGCGGCCACCCCGAGCAACCCGAGGACGAGCAGGCCCGCGAACATCCGGTCCACCCGCAGGAACTGTCCGTCCACCTGGAGCCGGTACGCCAACCCGGCGTCCGCCCCGCCCAGTTCGGCGGCCACCAGTGCCAGCAGCGCGACGGACGCGCCGTAGCGCAGCGCGGCGAGCAGGGCGGGAGCGGCGGCCGGGAGCAGCACCTCGGTGAAACGCCGGTGCAGCGGGGCCCCCAGTGAACGGGCCGCCCGCAGGTGCGAGACCGGGACGCGCGAGACCCCGTCGTGGACGTACAGCCAGACTGCGAGCAGGACGGCGTAGGCGATCAGCAGCCGCTTCGCGCTCTCGCCGATCCCGAACCAGGCCGTCGCCAACGGTACGAGCGCGATGGCCGGGATCGGGCGGAGGAAGGAGACCACCGGGGTCACGGCCGCCGACAGCCTGGGCAGGTAGCCCGTCGCGAAGCCGAGCGCGCCCCCGATCACCGCTCCGAGGGCGAAGCCCTGACCGGCCCGGGCCAGACTGGCGCTCAGGTCGGTGGCCAGCACCCCGCTGCGGGCGCTGTCGACGAGCGCCGCGACCGTCTCGACGGGGGTGGGCAGCAGCCCCGGAGCCACGGCGCCGGACCAGGCGGCCAGTGACCACAGGGCGAGCACCGCACCGGCCGCGCCCAGGGCGGGCCCGAGCCGGCCGAGGGCCCGGCCCACGGGTGAGGGGGTGGCTTGCACGCGAGGACTCCTTCGTTGATAAGTGAGGTCAATAATTGACCACGCTTATGAACGGGGTGTTGCAGCGGTGCGAAACCTCCCGGGGCCTCCCGGGCGAAGATCGACGATGGGGTACGTTCACCAGCGTGTCTCGACCCGAACCCACGCCCGAAGCGATCGAGGTCGGGCGGGCGATCCGCGGCTGCCGCACCGCCCGCCGCGTCTCCATGGCCGTACTGGCCACCCGCTCGGGCCTCTCGCAGCCCTTCCTCAGTCAGCTGGAACGCGGACTCGCCGCGCCCAGCCTCAGTTCGATCTACCGCATCGCCGAGGCCCTCGACGTGGCGCCGGGAACCTTCCTGCGCCGCCCCGACCGGCCCGGCGTCGTCAGTCACGAGAGCGATCCGCAGGTCATCCGCGTGAGCGAGGCCGCCGGGCAGGTCGCGAGGGTGCTCATCCCCGGCGGGAGCAGCGGGCTGATGGAGGCCTACGAGCACCACTTCGAACCCGGCCGGGGCGAGCGCGGCTGGTTCGAGCATCCGGGCGAGGACTTCCTCTACGTCCTGGAGGGGGAGATCGTCCTGGAGGTGGAGGGCGAGGAACCGCTCGTCCTGCGCGCCGGCCGGAGCGCCCACCACCGGGGCGAGATCCCGCACCGCTGCGGACTCGGCGGACGTACGGCGCCGGCCCGCACCCTGCTGGTCATCGCGAACGGATAGGCGGGCAGGCGGGTTCGGCCGTCCGGACGGGCGCGTTGCGCGCCGTCCGAACGGTCTCGTGGGGCAACGAAGCGGGGTCACGATCCGAATCGGGGCCCCATCGCGTCGCTTCAGGACAGGCGCGTCACCCGCGCTCCGAACGACGGCCCGTCCAGCGCGCTCCCCACCGCGACCGGCACGGACTTCGCTCCCTCGCCCTCGCCCACGGTGAGCACGCCGACCTCGGTGCCCGCCTTGGCCTCGTGCGGAACGGCCTTCGAACCCGGGGCGAGCGACAGCCGCAGCTCCTGCCCCGGCACACCGATGACGTTGACGTCCTGCGTGGCCACCAGCGGCGTCGACCCACCGAGGCCGTCCGACAGGTGACCGACGAGCTCGCCCTTGCGGATGACCGTCGTCGACGACAGCGCCGTACGGACCGCCTCGATGACCTTCCGGCTGTTCTCCTTCACCAGTGACAGCGCCTTGGTGGCGTTGGGGTCCGGGCCGTCCACCCGCTGCTCCATCATCGCGCCGAGTATCAGCTGCGTCTCGCTGCCGACCGTCTTGTACGCGGCCCAGAGCAGGGTGCCGCCGGCGGGCGTGCTCGACCCGGTCTTGATGCCCTTGATGCTCAGGCCGTTGGCCAGCAACAGGTTGTCGTTGTTGTTGTTGATCGGCTTCGGCAGGCCCTCGATGGTCGCGTTGGGCATCGCGACGACCGCGCGGAACGCCTCCTCCTTCATCACCGCCTCGCCGAGCTTGATCTGGTCGGCGGCCGTGCTGACGGTGCCGGCGTCCAGGCCGCTGGGATCGGTGTACGTGGTGTCGTTCATCCCGAGCTCCTTCGCGGCCGCGTTCATCTTCGCGACGAAGGCGTCCGTGGAGTCGGTGCCGGTGTCCCAACGGGCCAGCAAGCGGGCGATGTTGTTGCCCGAGGGGATCATCAACATCTTGAGCATGTCCTGCTGGCTGAAGGTCGTACCGGCCTTCAGCCCCTCGATGCGCGACTCGTCCTCGGCGGTACCGTCGGCCACCGCCGCCGCGTCGACCTCGATGCGCGGACCGGGTTCGTTCTTCCGCAGCGGATGCCCCTTGAGGATGACGTATGCGGTCATGACCTTCGCGACGCTGGCCGTCGGTACGGGCTTCTGCTCGCCGAACGAGCCGACGTCGCCGCTGCCCGGCACCCGGACCGCCGCCTGACCCTTGGCGGGCCAGGGGATCTGCGTGCTGCCCTCCAGGGCGTACGTGGTCGAATCCGCGACGAGCTGCGGCGCCGGCAGGGGGCGCAGCAACTGCCCCCCGATGGCGGCGGCGCCGAGCAACAGCACGATCGGCGTCCACACCTTGACGCGGCGCGTGATCGTGCGGCGCGGGGTTTCCGGCGGGGGAGCGGTGTTGGTCAGCTCGGCCAGCAGGTCGAGCGGGGGAAGCGGCGCCTCCCGCGTCCGTTCGGCCGCCAGTAGCGCCTGGGGTTCGGCGACGGGCGGAGCGGGGGCTGCGGGTGCGCGTCCCGAGCGGTGGTCCTTGAGCGCGACGAACGTACTGGTGCGCTCGGGGTCGTCGGCCGGCTCGGGTGCCGTGCGCTCGGCGGCGGGCTCCGGCTCGCGGGCTTCGGCGTCGGTGTCGGCCGCGTCGGGGTCGGCTTCCGGGTCGCCGTCGCCGTCGCCGTCGCCGTCGTCGGGGCCGGCGTCGGCGTCGGCGTCGGTGGCGTCGGGGTCCGCGCCCTCGGGGTCGGCCTGCGGTTCCTGTCCCGGGGCGTCGGACTCGGCTGCCCGGGGTTCGGCTGCGGGGTTCGAGTCGGGGGCGTCGTCCTGGCCGCGGAGGGTTGTGCGGGGATCGCTGGGGGAGTCGGCGCCGGCCGCATGCGGTACTGCGGTGTCGTCGCGCTCGGCATCCCGCCCGGCGGCGTCCGGCTCGGCGTCGGCGTCGGTGTCGGCGGCAGTCGCCGGGCCCGGTTCGGCGTCGGGGTCCGGGTCGGAATCCGCGTTCCGGCCTGCGTCGGCGCCTGCGCCGTCGCTCGCGGCGGTGTCGGCTTCCGCGTGCGCGTCGGTCCCCGCGTCGCCGCTCGCGTCCGTGTCGGTACCCGGTTCGGCACTCGGGTCCGCGTCCGTGTCGGTACCCGCGTCCGTGCCCGCGTCCGTGCCCGCACCCGCACCCGTCTCCGCGTCGGCGGTGGGGGAGTCCGTGTGCGCGTCGTCCGGCTCGGCGCGGGCCTCCGCGGCGACCGCCCGCGCGGTCTCGTCATCGGGACCCGGGGTGGTGTCCTGCGCGTCGTCGTCGGCGGCCGGCTGCTCGGAAGCTTCGGTCGGGCTCGAAACCGGAGCGGGTTCCCCCGAGCCCGCTGCCGGGGTCGGGTTCCGTGCCGGTTCCCTGGAACCTTCCTCCTGGGGCGGGGTCTTCGCCCGGTCCGCGGAACTCTCGGCCCGGCCGGGGGCGTTCGCCCCGTCCTCGGTGTTCTCCGGCGGGCTCGGAGTCTTCGCCCGGTCCTCGGTGTGCTTGTCGTCCCCGCCGTTCTCCCGGACCGGGGTGTCCCGTGGGGCGCGGTCCGGGGCCGGAGCGGCCGTTCCGTTCCCCGAACCCGACGCTCCGTCGCCACCGGCCGCCGTCGCCTCGCCCGCCACCGATTCCGCCTTCATCTCCAGCGCCCACCTTGCTGCTCACACCCGGTCCGGCCGCTCGTGCGGCGCCGAACCGGCCGGTTCTTGCCGACACGTCGGCGCGCCCCTTCCGGAGCCCGCCGCATCCCTAGATGTGCGTTGCGGGCCCCGCGTTCCCCGCGCCGAAAGCTGTGACCGTTCGGTCATACTCCGCCGCCGCGGTTTGACGAGCACGATCCCACCCTGCACTATTCCACTAACGTGTTAGTGGAATGAGGTGGAGCTGATGGAATTCCGAGTCGACCGTCGTAGTGGCGTCGCCACCTATCTGCAGCTCGTCACCCAGGTCAAGCAGGCGCTGCGACTGGGTGTGCTCGAACCGGGTGACCGGCTGCCGACGGCCCGCGAAGTGGTCGCGGCGACCGCCATCAACCCGAACACCGTCCTCAAGGCCTACCGGGAGCTGGAGCGCGAAGGGCTCGTCGAGCCGCGCCCCGGCGCCGGAACCTTCGTGCGCCGGTCCCTGTCCCACCCCGGGGCGGCGGCCGATTCGCCGCTGCGCCTGGCCCTGGCCGCCTGGATGCACCGGGCGCGCGAGGCGGGCCTCGGTCGGGAGGACATCACGGCGCTCGTCGCGGCGGCCGTGGACGACAGCTTCAGCACATCCGGGCCCGAGGGGTCCGGTACGTCGAGAGAGGAAACGGCGTGAGCGATCCGACCCACGCGCCGGCACTACGGGCGACGGGCCTCGGCAAGGAGTTCCGCGGCCGGCCGGCCCTGCACGGGTGCGACGTGGAACTGCCCCCCGGGCGCGTCACCGCGCTCGTCGGGCCCAACGGTGCGGGCAAGAGCACACTGCTCCAACTCGCCGCGGGGCTGATGCGCCCGACCGGCGGGCGCATACGTGTCTTCGGCGCCGCCCCCGGCACCCGCGAGGCCCGCCGGCGCACGGCCTACCTCGCACAGGAGAAGCCGCTCCACACGGGCTTCACCGTCGAGGAGACCCTCGGTCTGGGCCGCAGGCTCAACCCCGGCCAGTGGGACCGGGCCGCCGCGGAACGGCTCGTGCGTCAGGGGGACATACCCTTCGGCGCCCGCATCGGCTCCCTCTCCGGGGGCAACCGGACCCGGGTCGCCCTGGCGCTGGTCCTCGGCAAGCGCGCCGATCTGCTCCTGCTGGACGAGCCGCTCGCCGACCTCGACCCGCTCGCCCGGCACGAGGTCATGTCCCTGCTCATGACGGAAGCCGCCGAACGCGGCACCGGCATCCTGCTGTCCTCGCACGTCCTGGCCGAGATGGAGGACGTCTGCGACCACGTGGTCCTGCTGCAGGGCGGCGTCGTCCGGCTCGCCGGGGACGTGATGGAGCTCTGCGACGCGCACACCTGGCTCACCGGCCGGGCCGACCCGATGGAATCCGACGGACTGCCGCGCGGGTTCGACCGCGACTCCGTCGTGCACGCCGCCGCCAGTGGCCGTCAGGTCACCGCCCTCGTCCGCACGTCCCCGGGCGCCCCCTTCGCGCCGGGCGACCGGTGGATCGCCGAAACCCCCTCCCTGGAAACCCTGTTGCTCGCTCACCTGCGCTCCCCGCGATCCGCTGCCGACGCCACGACGACGGAGGCAGCCGCATGAAGGGCGCGCTCTGGCTGGCCTGGCGCCAGCAGCGGCTGCTGATCCTGGCCGGTACGGCCCTGCTCGTCGGCTGCGCGGTCTGGGTGGCGTACCAACGCTCCGGGATGATGCAGCTGATCGAGGAGTACGGGTGGGTGCCCTGTCCGGGGTGGAACGGCGGCTGTGAGAGCGTCGCCACCTACGAGATCATGAACGGCAACGTCGACGGCATCCGGATGCTCGGCACCCTCGGGTTCGCGATTCCGGCCCTCATCGGCGTGTTCTGGGGTGCCCCGCTCATCGGCCGGGAGTTGGAGAGCGGCACGTTCAAGGTGGCCCTCACCCAGGGCGTCGGCCCGCGCGGTTGGTTCGCCGCCCGCTTCGGCCTCGCGGCGCTGTTCGCCCTGCTGGCGTCGGCGGTCGTCGCGGCCCTCGTCGCCTGGTGGTGGCTGCCGATCGCCAACACCCTCGAGGGGCCCTACTGGCACGACGCCGCCGTCTACGACGCGACCGGACCGGCCCCGCTCGCCACGGCCCTGTTCGCCCTCGCCGTCGGCACCCTCGCGGGGCTCCTCGTGGGCAAGGTGCTGCCCGCCATGGGTGCGGCCTTCGGCGTGATCGGCGCGACGATGCTCGCCGTCACCTACTTCCGCACCTCCTGGATCGACCCGGAGACCCGGATCACCCCCGGCATGACGCCCAAGCGACTCGTCGGCAGCGCCTGGTCCACGGGCGAGTTCGGCTACCGCACGCCGGACGGGCGGGAGTTCTCCATCGGCGAATGGTGCCAGACGTCCGGGTGGGACGCCCAGCAGTGCATGGACGAGAACGGCTTCACCAGTCGCTACCACAAGGTCTATCCCAGCAGCGACTTCTGGACCTTCCAGTGGATCGACACCGCGCTCTACCTGGGCCTGGCAGCCGTACTGATCGCCGTCACGCTGGCCGTCCTGCGCCGCCGCACCGCCTGACGGCCGGACCGCCCGTCCGCCGCACCGCCGGCTCCGTCGCACGGCCCGAACCACCCCACCGCCCGTCCACCCCACCGCCCGCCCACCGTACGGCTCGACCCGCCGTGCGGTGCGCGCATCACCACCGCACCTCTTCTCCGTACCCCAGGGGGGACCCCTCATGGCCACCAAGAAGAACCTCACCGCCAACCGCTCCGGCGTCGGGCACAAGGTCCGCTACGCGTTGGGCAACCCGACCCGCATCGCCCCGTACGTCCGGCGGGCCGCCCGGGACGGCTGGCTGCGTTTCAAGCACCCCGACCACGTGGGGTACTACCGCGCCGTCATGGCCTCCGACACCGGCCGCAATCCGGAGGCGGCCGTCGGCAGCCAGAGCCACGACCGTTGGTTGGCGCTCGGCAAGATGCAGTTCGACTACCTGCTGGAGCACGGCCTGACGCCCCGGCACCGGATGCTCGACATCGGCTGCGGCAACCTGCGGGCCGGCTGGCGGTTCATCGAACACCTGGACGCGGGCCACTACTACGGCATCGACATATCGCCCGACATCCTCATCGCGGCCAAGCAGACCCTGACGGGACGCGGTCTCCAGGCCAAACTGCCGCACCTCACCATCACCCAGGACCTGACCCTGGACTTCCTGCCCGACCACCACTTCGACGTGGTGCACGCCCACAGCGTCTTCTCGCACTCGCCGCTGCACATCATCGACGAATGCCTCGCCCACGTGGGACGGGTGCTCGCGCCCGGCGGCCGGTTCGACTTCACCTTCGACCGTACCGAGGGCGTCGAACACCAGGTCCTGCGCGAGGACTTCTACTACCGCACGCGGACCCTCGTGGACCTCGCGGCCAAGCACGGTCTGCGGGCCCGCTTCATGGAGGACTGGGAGCACCTCGGCCACGGCCAGTCCAAGATCCGCGTCACCGCTGCCTGACCGGCGGCCCCGGGAAGCCGCCGCAACGGCTTCCCGGGGCGGCCCGGGCGGGCGCCCACCTCGCGGAGTGCTCAAAGGTGCGTGATACGAGACGATTTCGAGCAACTTCCTTCAAGTGGACGCTCGGGGCCGCTATGTTGCCGGGAGCATGCCAAAGCGGTGTGTCCGCGATCCGGACCGCACGAGGAGCTGCCCGATGACACCGAGCACCAGGCGCGACCGGCACGACCCCCCACCCCCACCGCCACCCCCGCACCGGACCGCCCGATCCGGCCGCCCGGCCCGCCGTCGGGCCCCGCTCAAGGCCCTGTCGGCCGCCGCCCTCGCCGTCGCGGCACTCGCCGCCGTCGGCCCGGCCACCGCCCGCGCGGCGGGACCCGATCCGGCCCGGTCCGTGAGCGCCCCCACGGTGACGGCGGGGAACGTCACCGGGTTCACCCGGGCCGGAAACACCTTCACCATCAGCACGTCCAGCGGGGCCAAGGCCCGGGTGACGGTCGCCCGCGCCGACATATTCCGGATCAGGATCTCGCCCGACGGGTCCTTCACCGACGACCCGGCCGGCTCCGACCTCGCGCCCACCACCGACTTCGGCCCGGTGGACGCCGAGTCGACCGACGCCGGCGGGCACCACCGGATCACCACCGGAGCCGTGTCCATCCGCGTCGAGAAGTCACCCCTGCGGTTCTCCGTCTACCGCGCCGACGACTCCACCCTCGTCTGGCAGGAGACCCGGCCCACCAGCTGGGGCGGCGGCAGGACCACCCAGTACCTGGCCCGGGGAGCCGACGAGCAGTTCTACGGCACCGGCCTACGGCTCGGCGAATGGGCACTGCGCGGCAAGACCGTTCCCGTCGCCGTGGACAACAAGTGGCGTGAGAACGACAATGCCAGCCCGGCCCCCTTCTACATGTCGACCAACGGCTACGGCGTCATGCGCAACACCTGGGCCCCCGGCTCGTACGCCTTCGACGCGCCCACCGCCCTCACCCACGACGAGGACCGCTTCGACGCCTGGTACTTCACCGGGGACTCCCCGAAGTCCGTCCTCGACGCGTACACCGACGTCAGCGGCAAACCGTTCATGGCGCCCCTGTGGGGCTTCGAACTCGGCAACGCGGACTGCTTCAACGCCTCCAACCCCGACTACCAGGGCAGGCACGACCGCCTCCGGCACCAGAGCACCCCCGACGTCATCGGATACGCGACCGACGCCCGCGCCGCCGACATGCCCTCGGGCTGGTTCCTGCCCAACGACGGCTACGGGTGCGGCTACACCGCCCCCCTGAAATCCACCGTCGACGCGTTGGCGGCCAAGGGGTTCCGGACCGGCCTGTGGACGTCCACGGGGCTCGGCTCCATCGCCGACGAGGTCGCCGGGGCCGGCAGCCGCGGGGTCAAGACGGACGTCGCGTGGATCGGCAGCGGCTACAAGTACGCCTTCGACGGGGTCCGGCAGGCCGTCGAAGGCATCGAAAGGAACTCCGACGCCCGCCGCTACGTCTGGACCGTCGACGGTTGGGCGGGCACCCAGCGCAACGCCGTCGTCTGGACCGGTGACACCCACGGCACCTGGGACGACATGCGCTGGCACGTCCCCGCCATCACCGGAGCCGGCCTCTCCGCCCTCAACCACGCCGCCGGCGACGTCGACGGCATCTTCGGCGGCAGCCCGAAGACGTACGTCCGCGACCTCCAGTGGAAGGCCTTCACCCCGGCCTTCATGACCATGTCCGGTTGGGGAGCCACCGGCCCGTCGGCCGGCTACCAGGACAAGCAGCCCTGGCGGTTCGCCGAGCCGTACCTGTCCATCAACCGCAAGTACCTCCAGCTGAAGATGCGGCTGATGCCCTACCTGTACACGATGAGCCGCGTCGCCCACGAGAGCGGGGTGCCCAGCACCCGCGCCCTGGTCCTGGAGCATCCCGACGACCCGGTGGCCCGCGGCAACGCCACCAGCGGACAGTTCATGGCCGGCGACTCCTTCCTGGTCGCCCCCGTCGTCTCCGACACCTCGGTCCGCGACGGCATCTACCTGCCCGCGGGGACCTGGACGGACTACTGGAGCGGGAGGACCTACGCCGGGCCGGGCTGGTTGAACGGCTACCGGGCGCCCCTCGACACCCTGCCGCTCTTCGTGAAGGGCGGCGCGATCGTCCCGATGTGGCCGCAGATGAACCACACCGGCGAGAAGCCCGTCTCCACCCTCACCTACGACATCCACCCGCGCGGGACCTCCACCTTCAGTCTCTACGAGGACGACGGCCTGACCCGGGCCCACGAGTCGGGCGCCTTCGCCCGCCAGCGCGTGGACGTCACCGCCCCCGCGACGGGAACCGGCACGGTCACCGTCGCCGTCGGCGCCCCCACCGGCCAGTACACCGGCAAACCCGCTTCGCGCGGCTACGAGTTCAGCCTGCACGTGGCCTCCGCACCCACCGCCCTCACCGTGGACGGTGCCCCCCTGGCCCGCCTCACCGACAAGAGCGCCTACGACGCCGCCGCGACGGGCTGGTTCTTCGACCCGGCCGACCGCGCCGGCATCCTGTGGGTCAAGTCCGGTACGAAGGCGGGGGCGTTCACCGTCACCGCCGCCGGGGTGGCCGTCCCGACGGCCGATCCGGTGCCGGCCGGCTCGCCACCCCTGGACCCGTCGCGGTGGAGCCTGGTCTCCGCCGACAGCCAGGAGACCGGCGCCGAGAACGGGTCCGCGCGCAACGCCTTCGACGGCGACCCCGCCACGCACTGGCACACGGCCTGGTCCGCCGGCGCGCCGGCCGCGCTGCCGCACGAGATCGTCCTCGACCTCGGAGCCCGCCACACCGTCGACGGGCTCGGCGTCCTGCCCCGCCAGGACGGCGGCGTGAACGGCCGGATCGGCGGCTACGAGGTGTACGTCTCGGACTCCACCGCCGACTGGGGCACCCCGGCGGCCACCGGCGCCTTCGTCGACGGCGCGAGCGCCCAGAACATCGCCCTCGCCCCCCGGACCGGCCGTTACCTCCGGCTCCGGGCCCTCACCGAGGCCGCCGGCCGCGGCCCCTGGACCAGCCTCGCCGAACTCACCCTGACCGGTCGTCCGGCACCGCTCCCGGCCGACGTCACCCTCGTCAACGCCGCCTCCGCCCGCTGCGCGGACCTCCCGCACAGCGCCACCACCCCCGGCACCGAACCCACGCTGTACTCCTGCCACGGCGGCCCGAACCAGCGCTGGACGCCGCATTCCGACGGCCGCCTCACCGGCCTCGGCGGGGTCTGCCTCGACGGCGCCGACCCGGCGAAGGTCACCGTACGGGGCTGCGACGGCAGTTCCGGCCAGATCTGGCGTACCGCCCCGGACGGCAGCCTGCGCACCGCCGACCAGTGCCTCACCCCGGCCGGGTCGGGCACCGCCAACGGCACCCGGCTCACCCGGGCCGCCTGCACCGGCGCCGCCGCCCAGCGCTGGACGCTCACTCCCTGACCCGTCGTGCGCGGGGTTCTGTCCGGCCCCCCACGCCGGGCAGAGCCCCGCGCACGACGCCCGCCGGGCCGGAGCGGCCCGGGAGCAACGCCGCGGCCGGCAGCCCGGTCGCGGCGAGCGCGGCGAGTACGGCGAGCGTGCGACCCGCGGCGTCCGTCGCGGCGGGTACCGGGCCGGCGGCCCCGGCGCCCGCACCCGCCGCGACCGCGATGCCCAGGGCCGGGCCGACGTTCATCGCCGTCTGCTTCAGCCCGCCCACCACCCCCGCGTACCCGGGCGGGGCGTCCCCCACGACCGAGGCGGTGGCGGTGACCATCACGGCGGTGAACCCGGCGCCCAACACCCCGAACGCCACCGGCCCGCCCGAACCCAGTGCGGCGATCCCGGTCACCACCAGCGCCGTCCCCGCCAGGGCCGTGCGCCGCGGGCCCAGCCGGCGCAGCGCGAGCCCCGCCACCGGCGCCCCGGCGACCATCAGCGCCGTCATCGGCAGCACCCGCAGACCCGTCTCCATCGGGTCCAGCCCCCGTACGTCCTGCAACAGGAACGTCGCCGTGAACAGCGCGCCGAACATCCCCGCCGAGACGGCCATCAGCAGCGCCATCGAAGCCGCCACCGGCCTGGAGCGGGCCACGGCGGGCGGCACCAGCGGGCGGAAGCCGCGCCGTTCGCGCCGTACGAACAGGGCCCCGAGTCCGGCCGCAGCGCCGCATCCGAGCAGGGTGCCCGGCGCCGTCCAGCCGGATTGCGCCGCCCCGGCCAGCGCGTGCACCGCCGCCGCGACGGCCGCCGCGAGCAGCGTCGGGCCGGCCACGCCCATCGGGGTCCGGGTCGTTTCCGGCGCGGTGGGGACCCGTACGGCCGCCGCCGCGACGGCGATGACGACGGCCACCGGCACGTTCACCAGGAACACGGCCCGCCAGCCCCACTGCGCGACGATCACCCCGCCGAGCAGCGGCCCCGCCGCCGCGGCCAGACCGATCGCGCCGGTCCGCACCGCGATCGGCGTGCTCAGCCGCTCCGGCGGGTGGGTGAGCCGCAGCAGCGCGAGCGTGGCGGGCTGCAGCAGCGCCCCGAACAGCCCCTGGACGGCCCGCAGGGCGATGACCCAGCCGACGTCGGAGGCGAGCGCGATCCCCGCCGAGGCCGTGGCGAAGCCCAGTACGCCGGTGAGCAGCAGCCGGACGTGCCCGTACCGGTCGCCCAGCCGGCCGGCGATCACGAGGAACGCCGCGACGGTGAGCAGGTAGGCGGTACTCGTCCACTGCACCTGGGCCGCGCTCGCCCCGAGGTCCTGACGCAGCGCGGGTTGGACCACGATCAGGACGGTGCCGTCGAGGGCGACGAGCATCGCCGCCGCCACGCTGACCAGGAGCGCGAGCCGCCTCCTCATGCCGGCTCCGGCCCGAGGTGCGCGTCCAGGGCGGCGGCGACGAGCCGCTCGACGCCGGCCTGCGGGCCTCCGTCGAGAACGAGCGGCAGGCTGCCCGTCGCCCACAACTGGGCCACGCCGTGCAGGTTGGCCCACAGGGCGGCGGCGCTCACCTCGGGATCCGGTGCCCCGCACCGGGCGACCAGGGAGACGAGCAGGGCGAACAGCGGCAGGGTCGCTTCCCGCAGCCTCGGCCCGTCGTCCGGTTCGCCGGTGCTGTCGAGCAGGTCGTGACGGAACATCAACTCGAACATGCCGCGGTGCTCCAGCGCGTGGTCGACGTATGCCGTCGCGAGGGCCCGTACCCGCTCCCGAGGGGCCCGACCCGCGGTGTCCCCGGCCGCGAACCGGGCTCCGAGATCGGCGAAGCCGCGGCGGGCGATGGCCGACAACAGGGCCCGGTGCGTGGGGAAGTGGCGCCGCGGCGCGCCGTGCGAGACCCCGGCCCGACGGGCGATCTCCCGCAGCCCCAGGGCTCCGCTCCCCTCGGTCGTGAGGAGTTCCACTCCGACGTCGATCAACCGCTCGCGCAGCGGGCTTCCGGGTTCCATGGACACTGTCTACCAGCCGGTAGTAGACAGTGTCTACCCCCTGCTCCCGACTCTCCAACTGCCCCGACTCAAGCGGAAGGTTGACATCCGTCCCCTCCCTCCGCCACCCTTTCACTAGTTAATTAGTGAAAGGGTGGTGATGGGGCGTGCTGGAGTACCGCATCGACCGGCGCAGCGGCATGGCCACGTACCTCCAGATCGTCCAGCAGACCAAACAGGCCCTGCGCCTGGGCCTGTTGGAACCGGGCGACAAACTGCCCACCGCGCGCGAGGTCGTCGAAGCGACCGCCATCAACCCGAACACGGTCCTCAAGGCCTACCGGGAGTTGGAGCGCGAAGGCCTCGTCGAAGCACGACGCGGCATGGGCACCTTCGTCCGCCGGACCCTGGGTGCCGCGCCCGCCGGATCGCCCCTGTGGGAGGAACTGGCCGACTGGGCGCGGCGCGCCGGTGAGGCGGGCCTCGCGCGGGACGACGTGGCCGCCCACTTCACCGCGGCACTCGACGAACACTTCAAGGGGGACGACGCGTGAACGACATGGCGATCGAGGCGGAAGGCCTCGGCCTGCGCTACGGACGGAAGGGGACCTGGGCCCTGCGCGACTGCTCCTTCCGGCTCCCCGCGGGCCGGGTCTGCGCGCTCGTGGGCCCCAACGGCGCGGGAAAGTCCTCCCTCCTCACGCTGGCGGCCGGCCTGGAACGCCCGACCGAGGGCGCCATCAACAGCTCCGCCTCCCGCGAGACGCTGGCGTACGTGGCCCAGGACAAGCCCCTGTACCCGCAGCTCACCATCGGCGAGACCCTGCGCATGGGCCACGAACTCAACCCCGACCGCTGGGACGCCGCGAAGGCGGCACGCATCGTCGAAGCCGGCGGACTGCGCGAGGACACCCGCGTACGGACGCTCTCCGGAGGTCAGCGCACCCGCGTGGCCCTCGCGCTCGCCCTGGCCAAGCGGCCCACGCTGCTCCTGCTGGACGAACCGATGGCCGACCTCGACCCCCTCGCCCGACAGCAGCTGATGGGCGTCCTCATGGGCGACGCCGCCGAGAACGGCACCTCCGTGGTGATGTCCTCGCACATCCTCACCGAGCTCGAAGGGGCCTGTGACCAGCTGCTCCTCGTCGACGGCGGCCGGATCCGGATCTCCGGTCCCATCGAGGACGTCATCACCGCCCACAGCCTGCTCACCGGCCCCGCCACGGCCGCCGACGAACTCGCCGCGCACACCGTCGTCGAATCCCGCACCACCGGCCGACAGCTGATCAGTCTCGTGCGGCCGGGGGGCCCGGTCGACACCGACACCTGGCACGCGGCGCACCCGACCCTGGAGGAACTCTTGCTCGCGCATCTCCGCGCCCCCGACGCCCCGCCCCTGGCGCTCCAGCCTTCCGGCGCCGAGGCGGTGCGGGGATGAGCGTCCTGACCCTGAAGGGCCCCCACTGGGTCACGGTCCGCCAACACCGGCGCGCCCTGTGGGCCCTCCCGGCCGCCGTCGCCGCGTGCCTCGTGGCCGCCGTCGCCCTGCGCGTGCTGTCCTCGCCGCGGGGCACCCTGGATCCGAACATCTGGTACGACCTGCGGCCCAGCGCCCTGGAAGGCGCCGGGCGCGGCATGCTGATCCTGCCGGTGCTGATCGCCGCGTTCGTGGCCGGCCCGATGCTGGCCCGGGAGACGGAGAGCGGGACGTACCGGCTCGCCCTCACGCAGTCGACGACGCCGAAGGCCTGGCTGGCCTCCAAGGTCTCGGTCGCCGCGGTGGTGTCGGCGGCCTGCGCGGCCGCCATGATCGGGGTGTACCGCTTCGGCTGGGCCCCGGTGGCCGGTGCCTACCAACTCTCCTGGGCCGACCGCGGCACCTACGAGGCGACCGGACCGGTCGTCGTCGCCTACTGCCTGCTCGGCGTGGGCGTCGGAGCCGTCGTCGGGCAGTGGATCCGCCGTACCCTGCCCGCCCTGCTCGTCGCCGGCGCCGTCACGGGCCTGGTGGTCGTGGTGTTCGGATTCCTGCGCTGGTCCGTCCTCACCCCGGTGACGCTCACCACCCCGCTCACCGAACGGCCGGAAACGGGAGTGCCCCGATCGGCGTTCCTGATGGAATCCGGCCTCCTCAAGGCCACGGGCGAGCGCATGCCCGAATGGGCCTGCACCAGCCCGTCCGGCGGCCTCGGCCCCTGCGCCGCGGACCTCCGGGTCACCGGCCGGTACGTCGACTACCACCCGTACGCGCACTACTGGCTGACCCAACTCATCGAAAGCGCCGCCGTCCTGACCCTGGCGGCCCTCGCCCTCCACGCCGCCTTCCGCGTCCTGCGTGCCCGCCGGGGCTGACGCCGGCACCGGGCCGTACGCGTCGAGCCGCCCCGGCGGCCGGCCGCGTACGGCCCGCCAATCCGTTGGCGGCCGCCCCGCCGGATGGGTGATCATGCACGCCATGACCACAGAATCGACCCACGCATCGGCTTCGGGGACCTGGAAGCTCGGCGACCTCGAGATCAACCGCATCGGCTTCGGCGCGATGCGCCTGCCGCAGAACGGCGCCGCCCTGCGCGCCGACGCCGTCTCGGGGGACCGCGACCGCGCGATCGGCGTCCTGCGCAAGGCGATCGACCTCGGCGTCAACCACATCGACACCGCGACGTTCTACTTCTCCCCGCTGCGCTCCGCCAACGAGCTGATCAACAGCGCCTTGGGCGGCCCCTACCCGGACGACCTGGTCATCGCCACCAAGGTCGGTCCGGGTCGCGACCTGTCCGGCGAATGGACCGCCCACGCCGGCCCCGCGCAGCTGCGCGGCCAGGTCGAGGAGAACCTGCGCCAGCTCGGCCGGGACCACCTCGACGTGGTCAACCTGCGCATCCTCGGCACCGATTCCGTCGCCGAACGCTTCGGCGTCCTCGCCGACCTCCGTCAGGCCGGACTCATCCGGCACCTCGGCGTCTCCAACGTCACCCCCGAACAGCTCGCCGAAGCCCGGGCCATCGCCCCGGTGGTCTGCGTGCAGAACCCGTACGGCATAGGAATGCGGCCCGACCAGGACGAGTTCGTACGCTTCTGCGGCGAGCAGGGCATCGCGTTCGTGCCGTTCTACTCGATCGCCACCACCGGACGCGAGGGCGGCGCGAGCGGCGCCGAGAGCGAGGAGGTGCTCACCGTCGCGCGGGCGCACGGCGCGAGCGCGGCCCAGGTCCGCCTGGCCTGGACCCTGCACCGCGGCCCGCACGTGCTGGCCATCCCCGGTACCGGCAACCCGGACCACCTCGTCGCCAACGTCGCGGCGGGCACCCTGCGCCTGACCGAGTCCGAACTGGCCCTGCTGGAGGGCCTCCACCGGCGCGACGCCTGATCAACCCGGCCCCGGGGCGCGGGGTGTCGGTGGTCCGTGGTGGGATGAGCGGGCTCTATTGTCGTGAACCTGCTGGGAGATCACCCTCATGCCCGTGTACCCGTCGCTGACCCATGCCTTGGCCGAGGCCCTGGTCGACGTGCTCCGCTTCGTCGAGGACAGCGAGGACGAGTCCATGGACGCGGACGACGCCGTCAAGGTCCTGGAGGGCGTGGCCCACCTCGTGGGCGAGCTGTCGGCCGATCAGCGCGGCGAACTGGGCGACCTGCTCGGGGCGATGGCCGAGGCCGAGGTCGACCCCGTGCGCCGCGAGTTCCTGGAGGAGTTCCCCGAGGGCTTCGGACTCCTCGACGACTGACCTCGGACGCCACCGGGCCGGGACGAGCCGGCTTCCGGCCGGTCCCGCCCGGGAGGCGAGGGTCGCCAGGCCGGGCCTGCGGCACAATCGGCGGATGAGCGAAGAAGCCCCCAACGACCCGTACCTCTGGCTGGAGGACGTGACCGGCGAAGCGGCCCTCGACTGGGTCCGGGACCGCAACGCCGAAACCGTGGCCGCGCTGACCACCTCTCCCGGCTTCAAGCCGCTGGAGCAGGACGTGCGCGAGGTCCTCGACGACGACGGCCGGATCCCGTACCCGGTCCGCCGAGGCCGCCACCTCTACAACTTCTGGCAGGACGCCGACCACGTCCGCGGGATCTGGCGGCGCACCACCCTGGAGGAGTACCGCACCGAGCACCCGGCCTGGGAAACCGTCCTCGACCTCGACGCGCTCGCCGACGCCGAGGGCGAGAAGTGGTCCTGGGCGGGCAGCCGCGTCCTGGCCCCCGACCACCGGCACGCACTGCTGCTCCTCTCGCGCGACGGGGCGGACGCCAGTGTGGTGCGCGAATTCGACCTGGAGGCGAAGGAGTTCGTCGAAGGCGGCTTCGAGGTCGCGGAGGCCAAGACCCGCATCGGCTGGATCGACCACGACCACGTCTGGATCGGCACCGACTTCGGCCCCGGCTCGATGTCCCCGTCCGGCTACCCGCTCCAGGCCCGACGCTGGCGCCGCGGCACCCCCCTCGACCAGGCCGAACCCGTCTACACCGGCGAGCCCACGGACCTTTCCGCCAGCGCCTGGCACGACGACACCCCCGGCTTCGAAAGGGACTTCGTCCACCGCCAGATCGACTTCTGGAACCAGCGGCTGTTCCTCCTGCCGCAGGGCGGCGACGCCCCGCCCCTGCGGATCGACGTACCCGACGACGCGCACGCCTCGGTCCACCGGCAGTGGCTGCTGGTCACCACCCGCTCGCCGTGGCTCGGCCACGACCCCGGCAGCCTCCTGGCGTTCGACTTCGACGCCTACCTGGCCGGCGCGCGCGAGCCCGCCGTCCTGTTCACCCCCGACGAGCGCACCGCCCTCGCCGACTTCAGCTGGACCCGCAACCACCTCATCCTCAGCATCCGCGCCGACGTCTGCTCCCGCATGGAGCTCCTCACCCCCGGCCCGGACGGCTGGCGGCGCGGCCCCCTCGCCGGGGTGCCCCCGCTGTCCACGGCGTCCGTCGTGTGCACCGACCCCGACGTCGGCGACGAGTACTTCCTGAACGTCTCCGGGCACCTCCAGCCCTCCACCCTCCACCGCGGCACCGCGGGCGCCGACGACGGCGGCGAGAGCGTCAAGCGGGGCCCGGCCCTCTTCGACACCGCCGGCCTCGCCGTCAGCCAGCACTTCGCCGACTCCGCGGACGGCACACGGGTCCCGTACTTCGTCATCGGTCCCGAGGACCGTCCCGGCCCCGGCCCCACCCTCCTCTACGGGTACGGCGGCTTCGAGATCTCCCTCGCCCCGCACTACAGCGCCGTCACCGGCCGGACCTGGCTGGCGCGCGGCGGCACGTACGTCGTCGCCGGCATCCGCGGCGGCGGCGAGTACGGGCCCGCCTGGCACCAGGCCGCCCTCGGCGCCCACCGCGTCCGCGCCTTCGAGGACTTCGCCGCCGTCGCCCGCGACCTCACCGCCCGCGGCATCACCACCCCCGCCCAACTGGGCATCGAGGGCGGCAGCAACGGCGGCCTGCTGATGGGCGCCGTCCTCACCCGTGACCCCGAGCTGTTCGCAGCCGTCGTCGCCCACGTACCGCTCCTGGACATGCTCCGCTTCCACAAGCTCCTCGCCGGGGCCAGCTGGGTCGCCGAGTACGGGGACCCCGACGACCCCGCCGACCGGCCCCACCTGGAGCGGATCTCCCCGTACCACCGGATCCGGGCCGAGGGGCCGCCGTACCCGCCGCTCCTGCTGCTCACCTCCACCCGCGACGACCGCGTGCACCCCGGACACGCCCGGAAGATGGCCGCCCGACTGCGGGAACACGGCCACCCCGTCCTCTTCCACGAACACCTCGGCGGCGGCCACGCAGGCGCCACCGACCACGCCCAGACGGCCTTCAACGAAGCCCTCGTGCACACCTTCCTGTGGGAGCGGCTCACCCCCGGGCACTGAAACCCCGGCGCGCTGCCCGGCCCGTCCGCCGCCGCGGCTGGTGGAATGGGCGGACCGGCGGCCCGCACGGGGTCGTCCCACGGGCGGAGGCACTGTGTCGGAACGCGACGGCGCGCACCCCCACCCGGGCTCCGGGCCGTCCCGCGACCCGGATGACGGGCCGCACGTCCCACCCGCCGTCACCGAGGCCCTCGACGCGATCGGCACGACCGACGACGAACGCACCACCTGCCGCGAACTGGCCGCGTTCGTGCTCCGCACCCTGGGCGACGCCGCCGCCGTCGACCTGACCGTCGACGGCGTCACCGAACGCGTCGCCGTCGCCGGGGCCGCCCACCTGCTGCGCGCCCCCCTGCGCGCCGTGCGGCCCGCGGTCCGGGCCGTCGACGGCGGACACCCCATGCGCAGCTGGACCCAACGCCCGGGCCGCGCCCCGGTGCACGGCCTGTCCGTCGCGCTCGCCCGGCAGGGAACCTCGTACGGGACCCTGCTGGCCGTGCGCTCCGGGACCGGGTTCACCGACGCCGAAGCGGCGGCCCTGCACTTCGCCGCCCGGGTCGCCGCCGTCCACGTCCGCCACGCCCGGCGGCTCGCCGCCACCGAGAGCGTCGCGCTGAACCTCCAGCGGGCCCTCGTCGCCGACCCGGGCCGGCCGCACCCCAACCTCCTCGTCGCGGGCCGCTACCTGCCCGTCGGGACGAGCGCCCTCGTCGGCGGGGACTGGTTCGAGACCGTACGGCTGCACTTCGGCCGGACCCTGCTCGTCGTCGGCGACGTCATGGGGCACGGCCTCGACGCGGCGGTGGACATGAACGCCTACCGCTCCACCCTCCGCGAGGTCGCCTCCACCGACCTGCCCCCGCACCGGGTGCTGCGCCAGCTCGACTCCCTCGTCGCCGAGGACGCGGCGCGCCGACCCGCGACCTGCCTCCTCGTACGGGTCGACCCGGCGCGCGGCACGGCCGTGTACGCCAGCGCCGGGCACCTGCCGCCCGCGCTGTTCGGGGCGGACGGGATCGGCCGGCTGGTCGACGTCCCGGTGGGACCGCCGCTGGGCACCGGCCTCGGCGGCTACGAGTCCGTGGCCCACCCGCTCGGCGAGGAGGACACCCTGCTGCTGTACACGGACGGGCTCGTCGAGCGGCGCGGGGAGGACATCGACACCTCCCTGGACCGGCTCACGGCCCTGCGGATCCCGGCCGGCGGGGGAGTGGCCCAGGTGGCCGACGCCGTCGTGGCCGGACTCGACGCACGGCACGCGGAGGACGACGTGGCCGTCCTCGCCGCCCGCATCAGGGCCCGCACCCCGCACGCCTGACCGGGGGCCGACCGACCTACGGCAGGGCGCGGGCGATGAGGAGGGCCACGTCGTCATGGGTGTCGGGGCGGCGCAGGGCCGACAGCAACAGGTCGCAGGTGTCCTCCAGCGGGCGGTGCGGGCCCGCCAGCAGGTCGGTGAGGGTGAGCAGCCGGGTGTCGATGTCCTGGTCACGGGTCTCGACCAGGCCGTCCGTGTAGAGGACCAGCTCGTCACCGGGGCCGAGGGTCACGCTCGTGGTGTGGAAGGGCACCCCGCCCACCCCCAGCGGCACCGCGGTCCTCAGCCGCAGCAACCGCGGATGACGGCCGGGGCGCAGGTGCACGGGCGGTAGGTGCCCGGCCGTCGAGATGTGGCACTGGCGGGTGTGCGGATCGTAGACGCCGTAGACACAGGTGGCCATCGCCTCACCGAGGTCGGCGGTCGCCGCGTCGAGGTGCGTGAGGACCGTCGCGGGCTCCAGTCCGAGGCGGGCCAGCGCCCGGGCCGTGGCGCGCAGCTGTCCCATGGTGGCGGCGGCGTTGATGCCGCTGCCCATCACGTCGCCGACGACCAGCGCGGTCCGGTCCCCGGGGAGCGGGACGACGTCGAACCAGTCGCCGCCGGTCTCGTCGGCGGCCCCGGCCGGCTGGTAGCGGTAGGCGATCTCCAGGCCCGGGGCGGTGCGGGGGTCCTGCGGCAGCAGGTGGCGCTGGAGGGCGAGGGCGGTGTGCCGCTCGCGTTGGTACCAGCGGGCGTTGTCGATGGACACGGCCGCGTGCGCGGCGAGTTCGGAGGCGAGCAGGACGTCGTCCTGTCCGAAGGGCGCGGAGTTCCGGGTCCGCTTGAGGTCGAGGGCGCCGAGGACCTGCCCGCGGGCGATCAGCGGGACCGCCAGGTAGGAGTGCAGCCCGGCCGCGCCCAGCAGGCGGGCCGCCTCCTCGTTCCGTGCGATGCGCGGCAGGTCCGCGGGCAGCACCCGCGGCACGAGGACCGGCCGGCCCGTGCGGACGCAGCGGGTCACCAGCCGGCCGGGACCGTACAAGGTGACCTCCCCGACGGGGTCGGCGGCGTCCTCGGCCGGATTGCGGTAACCCGACTTCAGGGCCAGCGCGCGGAACCGTACGGAGCCGTCCCGCAGCGCCTCGCCGGGCCGGGTACCCGCCAGGATGGTGTCCAGCACGTCGACGGCGGCGATGTCGGCGACCTCCGGGACGACGACGTCGGCCAGTTCCCGGGCGGTGATGTCCAGGTCCAGGGTGGTGCCGATGCGGACGGAGGCGTCCGCGATCAGGGACAGCCGGCGCCGGGCGTGCGCGGCGGACACGGCCGTGCGGTGCTGTTCGGTGACGTCCACGACCGATACGGCGACCCCGATGGTCCGGGAGGCCTGGTCGTCGAGCCGGTAGATCGACACCAGCCAGGCGTGCTCGTCCCCGCTGTTGCCCGGGATCCGGCCGGTGGTGAACTCGTCGAGCATCGGCACGCCGCTCTCCATGACGCGGCGCATCCGTGCCTCGATGGTCGAGGCGCCGAGGAAGGGCAGGACCTCCCCGATCCGTCGGCCCAGGTGCTGGTCCGCCGGTACGCCGTTGATCCGCTCCAGGGCGGGGTTGATCAGGACGTAGCGCAGGTTCGTGTCGAGGACGGCCAGGCCGATGGGGGACTGGTCGACCAGCCGCAGCGAAAGGGCCAGGTCCCGCTCCACGCGCCGCAGGGTGGCCTGCTCGGACGCCAGGCCGAGCGCGTACCGCCGGCCGCTCTCGGCTTCCAGCCGCATGTTGCGGAACTCCACGACCACGGACCGGCCGTCCCGGTGCCGTATGGGGAACGACCCGGCCCAGGCGCCCTCACCGGTCATCACGTGGGCGAACAGGGCCAGCACCTCGTCGCGCCGGCCCTCCTCGACCAGGAGCTGCGCCGCGTACTGGCCCAGGGCCTCGTCGGCGGTGTACCCGAAGAGGGTCTCGGACTGTGGGCTCCACAGCCTGATCCGGCCCTGGTCGTCCAGGACGACGGAGGCCACGCCGAGGACGTCGAGCAAGCCTCCAGCTGTCGCCGCCCCCACCAGGGGGCCGGCGGCAGGCTGAGGGGAGTCCTCCTCGGCCATGACCGGCCTCCTCGTCCAGGGCGCGTGCTTCCATGCTGCGGCCCCGGGGGCCGGCCTGCGAGCCGGTCGTGGCGGGCGGGGTGTCGCGGCGGTGCGGGGTGCGGGGGTTCCGGGAGCCGATCGGAGCCGGTCGCCCGGTCCGCTCCGAGGCCGTTTCCGGGTCCGATGCCGGGCAGGGGGCGGTCCTGCCCGGGACCGGGAGTGGTCAGCGGAAGAGCATGGAGGCGCCGCCGGCCGGGGTGGCCACGGAACCCGGGCACAGGAAGCTGCCCGAGGCCTTGGTCGCGGTGAACGGCTGGTTCACGTACTTCCGGGTGGTGCCGTCGCGGTCCCAGACGATGTTCGTCGCCCTGTAGCGACAGGTGATGAAGCTCGCCTGCCCGGTGATGTCGATGAGGTCGGCCCGGGCGGTGGCGGCGGCGTCGTCGAAGGTGAACGCCGGGTTGTTGTTGAGGGTGGCCTTGATGCCGCCGTCGCAGGCGAGGTTGCCGCCCGGCTTGTTGATGGTGGCGCGGTCGACCGTGAGGGCGGCGGGCGGTTCGGCGCTGGTGCTCGCGTTGGTCCAGGTGCAGGTGTTGCCCGCGACGACGATGACGCCGTCGACCTTCCGGTCGGCGGCGCCGCCCGACGCCGCGGCGGTGGTGGCGGCGCCGACCGTGGCCGCGACGGCCACCATCGTCACGGCGAATTTCGCGAGGTGCTTCATGTCGCTCCTCCTTGACACGTCCTTGTGGGGGTGTGGCGCGAGGGCGGTGCGGAGTGCGGAGTGCGCACTGCCGTGCACTGCAGTGCGTGCGCCAGGGAGATTCCCACAGGGGTCTTGAGATGTCATGAGCACAACATGGATTGGCCGGAACTGGGCCGCCGCGGCGGGTGGCGGGGAAGGGCTGCCCCGGAGAGCCGACGGGCGACGGTCAGGGCAGGTCGGACGGGATCGGCCCGGTCTCGGCCTCGTAGACGTGCGGGTCGTCGCCCTGCCACTCCAGCAGGGTGGAGTCCTCACCCAGCACGAGCTCGTCCGGGTCGGGCACCTCTGCGCGGCGCAGGAACTCGATCACGTCGCGGTCCTCGTGCGCGACACCGAGGGCCGTCTCGCCCGCCGGGGTGCGCAGGGTCACCCGACGACCCCCGGAGGGTGAGATGCGATGTACGACGATCGGGGCGTGCTCCATCCCCCCACCCTCCCGCCGCGCTCCCGCACCCGCATCCCGACACCGCCCGACCCCCGGCACGGACCGGCGGGTCATGCCCCGCCGGAGCCCTGTCGCGCGAGGCCGGCCCGGGCCGTGCCGCGGATCCGCTTCGTGCGGCCCTGCTCGGCGAGCAGGGCGAGGGCGTCCGGGTCCGCCGCGCCGGCGGCTTTGAGTTGCAGCCAGTCGGAGGCGCCGAGCAGTGCGTTCGGCTGCCAGGGCTGCCGCAACGCGATGGCGCGCAAGAGGGTCCATTCCCGTAGGCGCCCGGTCAGGAAGGGGACGGGGGCGGCGGCCGGGGCGATCGAAGCGGCCCATGGATCCCAGGCGGGTCCGTGGTGGAGTTCGGTGGCCCGGCGGTCCAGGTGCCGTACGACGGCGGAGCAGGCCATCACCGGGTCCGGGTCGGTGAGCACCTCGATGATCAGGTCGACCTCGTCGGCGTCGTCGACCTGCTCCAGCGCCCGCAGGTGTGCCGCGAACCGCAGGTGCTCGGCCGGCTCCCGCGACGGGTCGTCGTCGTTCACGGGGCCGCTCGCCGGCGGTCCCGGTCGTTCCGCGACCACGCGATGCCCGTTCCGGAGGCTGTCACCACGAGCTGTCGCCGGTCGGGTGGAGGAAGGCCGCGGCGATCTCGCGCACGCGGTCCAAGGTGATCCCCGTCCGTTGCTCGACGGCGAGGGGATGGTCGGTGCGCTCCAGTTCGACGGAGGGGCGCCGGCCGATCGGGCGGGTGTGGACGTGGGTCTTCAGGTTGAGGGTGGTGTGCGCATAGGGCCGCAGGTCGGTGGTGAGCCAGCCGAAGTACGGGCTCTCGGACTCCCGTCCCGGCGTGTTCCACAGGTCCGCCGTGCGGGAGAAGTTCTCCGGGCTGAGGGAGACCCACACGCCCCAGGAGAACACCTCGGCGCTGCCGATGACCGGTATCTCGATCATGCCCTTGACGAAATAGTGCTGTGCGTTGATCACGCACTGTTCCGAGGAGAGCAGGCAGCCCTCCGCGTCGGCGAACGCCGCGTCCCACACCGCCGGCGCCGGCGCCGTGTAGTTCATCGGCAGCTCGGCATGGTGCGCGCCGCAACGGGCGCAGGTGAATCCGAGATCATCGCTCATGCCACCGAGCCTAGTGACCGCCCCTGCCGCCCGGGGACGCACCCGCCCGGTCCGCCGAGCCGTCCGGGCCCGGGGGCACCGGGCGTGGCAGGCTGGGGGCATGTGCGGCCGATACGTATCCACCCGGGGCCCCGAGGACCTGACCGGACTGTTCGGGGTCACCCGGCGGGAGGGCGACCTCGTGGTCCCGCCCAGCTGGAACGTCGCCCCGACCGACCCGGTGTGGGCGGTGCTGGAGCGCGCGGACCGCGACAGCGGCCTACTGGAGCGGCAACTGCGTCCGCTGCGCTGGGGGCTGGTGCCGTCCTGGTCGAAGGCCCCGACCGGCGGGGCCAGGTTGATCAACGCCCGGGTCGAGACGGTCGAGGAGAGGCCCGCCTACCGGCGGGCGTTCGCCAAGCGCCGCTGCCTGTTGCCCGCCGACGGCTTCTACGAATGGCAGCCCGTCGCGGCCACCGAGCGGGCGAAGGCGTACAAGCAGCCGTACTTCATCCGCCCCGAGGACGGCGCGGTCATGGCGATGGCCGGCCTGTACGAGTTCTGGCGCGACCCCGCGGTCGCCGACGCGGACGACCCGGCCGCCTGGTGGGCGACCTGCACCGTCATCACCACCGAGGCCACCGACGCCGCCGGTCGCATCCACCCCCGGATGCCACTGGCCCTCGCCCCCGCCGACTACGACACCTGGCTCGACCCCGGCCACCAGGACCCGCACGCCCTGCGCGCCCTCCTGGTGGCCCCGTCCGGCGGCCGGCTGGACGTACGCGCCGTGTCCACCGCCGTGAACAACGTCCGCAACAACGGTCCCGAGCTGCTGGCCGACGCGTAGGACGACCGGCTCCGGGGGCCGTCGCCGTCCCTCAGCGGCAGCACAGCACCGGGACGTGCTGGACCAGGTTGTTGCCGAAACCCCCGCGGTTCCAGGGCTGCTCCAGGGGCTGGGCGCGCCCTTCGGCATCGGTGGCGCGGGCCGTGAGGGTGTGGGCGCCGGGCGTCGCCGTCCAATCGCAGTGCCATGCCTGCCAGGCCCACCCGCCCGGCTCCCGTTCCGTCAGCCGGGCCCGTACCCAGGACGTACCCCCGTCCGCGCTCACCTCGACCCGTACGACGGGGCCGCCGCCCGACCAGGCACGCCCCTCCAACCGCACCGGGCCCGGCCGCACGACGCGGACCCGTGACATGAAGTCCGGAAAGCCCGGCGGAACCATCAGGGCCCTCGGCAGGATCCGGGTGACGGGAACCCCGGGGTCGTCGGGGAGGTCGCCGGCCTGCCGGTACCGGTAGGCGACGCTCTGCTGGAAGCCGGTGAACGGAACGTCGGTCAGGGTGATGTCCCGCAGCCACTTCACGTGCGCCATGCCGTACCAGCCCGGCACGACCAGCCGCAGCGGATACCCGTGCTGCGGTGGCAGGGGTCCCCCGTTCATCGTGTGGGCGACCAGCACCGGCGGCTCCTCGCCGGTGGCCACCCCCAACGGCAGACTGCGTCGGTAGTCCTGCTCGACGCCCCGCTCGACCCCGTGATCGGCGCCCGTGAAGACGGCTTCGACGGCTTCCGGCAGCACCCCGGCCTCGGCGAGTACCGTCCGCAGCGGTACGCCCGTCCAGTCCGCGGTGCCCACCGCCTCGACCAGCCACGGCTGGCTCACGGGCCGGGGCGAGAGCCGGGCCCTGCCGTTGCCCGCGCACTCCATCGTGACCCGGTGCGTGACCGCGGGCAGGGCGCGCAGCGCCGACAGGTCCAGCTCCAGCGGCGTACGCACCAGACCGCCCACGGACAGCCGCCAGGTGTCCTCGTCCGCCGGCGGTATGTCGTAGTGCACCAGTACGTAGTGCAGCCCGGCCGGGGTGACCTCGTAGCGCAGCGCCTCCAGGGGGAGCCCGTGGTTGCGGGCGGCCAGCGCGAGCTCCTGCCCGCTGATGTCCTCCCCGTCGTCCGCGATCCGCCCCGGGGTGCTGACATCACTGAGGGAGCCCTCCATCCCCCCATCGTCGCGCGGGCCAAAGGGTTCGGCACCTCGTCGTCGAAGCCCTAGGGTGGCGGTCCGACGGAGGGGAGCCGCATGAGTGCGGGATCAGGGTTCGACCGGGAACGCGCCCGGGTGTTCGGGGAGGCCGCCGAGCTGTACGACGCCTCCCGACCGGGCTACGCGGACGCCCTGGTCGCCCGGGTGCTGGACTACGCGTCCCTGGGCGGCCGACCGGCGCTGGAGATCGGCGCGGGGACCGGAAAGGCGACGGTGCCGTTCGCCGAGGCGGGCGCCGCGCTGGTGTGCGTCGAGCCCGACCCGCGCATGGCGGCGGTCCTGCGCCGCAACACCGCGCACCTGCCCGCGGTCCGCGTCGAGGAGGCCGCCTTCGAGCAGTGGCAGCCGCGGGGCCGCCGCTTCGGGCTGGTCATCGCCGCCACCTCCTGGCACTGGGTGGACCCGGAGCGGCGCTGGGACCTCGTCCACGACGCCCTCGAACCGGGGGGAGCCGTCGCCCTGTTCTGGAACCCGCTGGGGGTGCGCGACCGGGAACTGCACGCCGCGCTCGCCGAGGTCGACGCCCGCCACGGGATGACGGAGGCCCCGCACGCGACCCTGGCCTCCTCGTACGGCGACGCCGTCGGGCAGCACCGGGCCGGGCCACCGGACTGGCCGGATGCGCAGTGTCGACGTGACGGGCGGTTCACCGAGCTGCGCTCGACCCGCTTCCGCGCCGACCGCGACTACGGCACACCCCGCTACCTGGGCCACCTCGCCTCGCTCTCCTGCTACCGGGTCCTGCCCCCGGCACGTCGCGAGGAACTGCTCGCCGACACCGGCCGGGTACTGGACGCGCACGGCGGCATCGGCCTCGTGGAGTTCGGCGACCTCTTCCTCGCCCGCAGGCGCTGACCCGGGTCAGCGCGGCGCGAGGGCCGTGACGAGCGCGTCGGCGTCCGTGAAGAGCCGGCCGTGCAGGCCGAGGGCCCGGGCGGCGTCGACGTTCTCCTGCCGGTCGTCCACGAAGAGGACGTCGTCCGGTTCGGCTCCGAGGGCCGACAGGCACCACCGGTAGGCGTCCGGTTCGGGCTTGGCGTGGCCGATGCGGCAGGAGAAGGCCCGCACTTCGAACCGCGCCAACCAGGGCTGGTGCCGTTCGTAGTGCACCGCGAGTTCCTCGGGGATGTTGGACAGCAGCGCGATCCGCCGCCCCGCGGCGGCGAGTTCACCGATCAGGTCGACCATCCGGTCGTCCACCGCGCTCCAACTCGCCACGTCCCGCGCGACGAGCCGGGCGGTCGTCCCCGCGTCGAACCGGGTACCGAGCGCGTCGGCCACCCGGTTCCAGTAGCCGGGACCGTCGACGTCACCGCGGTCGTAGTCGGGGCGCAGCGCCCAATAGGCCTCCCAGAAGGGTGCCGGGGCCACGCCGGCCGTCTCCGTGAGGCGCCGGCGGCCGGCCGCGGACTGATGGCGGGCGATGACCCCGAAGAGGTCGAAGAGCAGGATCGAGGACACCTCGTCGCACCTTCCGTACATCGAGGGCATCCGTCACACCTTCCGTACGGTGACACCGGCGGTGGTGAGCGCGTCCACGGCGTCCGCGGGAGCGGTCCCGTCGGTCACGACGGCGTGCAGCGCCCGGGCGGGCAGGACGTGCGCGAGCGCCGTGCGGGACAGTTTCGCCCCCTCGGCGACGGCGATGACCCGGCGGGAGGAGGCGATCGCGGCCCGTTTGACGGCGGCGTCGGCCAGGTCGTGGGCGGTGAGGCCGTCGGCCGCGGTCAGACCGCAGCAGCCGATGACGGCGGTGTCGAAGCGCAGCGCGGCGAGGGACGCCTCGGTGAGGGGTCCGGTCAGGGAGAGTTCGCCCCGGCGGGGTGCGCCGCCCGGCACCAGCAGCGTCAGCCGGGGTGCGTCGGCGAGGGTGTTGGCGGCGTGCAGGGACAGGGGCACGACGGTCAACCGGCGGTCGTGCAGGGCGCCGGCCACCTCCAGGCAGGTGGTGCCGCTGTCCAGGACGACGGACTCGCCGTCCGCGATCAGAGCGGCGACCTCGGCGGCGATGCGCCGCTTGGCCTCGGTCCCCTCCTGGGCGCGCAGCGCGAACGGGATCTCCTCACCGCGCAGCAGCAGGCTGCGCGCGCCGCCCCGGTAGCGCTCCAACACCCCCTGTTCGGCCAGCGACTCCAGGTCGCGGCGGATGGTCATCTCGGAGGCACCGGTGAGCTCGGCGAGCTCTGCGACGCTGCGTCGGCCGCTGTCGCGCACGGCGTCGGTGATCTGCCTCAGGCGGTCTGCACTCATACCCGAAGTGAACAGCAGAGATGTTCGAAAGGCAAGTATCGAACATCAATCATGTTTGTTATGTTCGATTGCATGGATACAGTGTTGCGCCGCGCAAGAGCGGCGACCTTCGTCTACTTCGCCCTGAACGGCTTCGTCATGGGGATGTGGATCGTCCACATCCCCGCCGTGGAAGCGAGCACCGGCATCGGACACGCACTGCTCGGCTGGCTCCTGCTGGTCCTCGGCGCCGGGGCCTTCGCCGGGATGCGGCTGGCGGGTCCGCTCACCGACCGGTTCGGTACCAGGACGGCCGTGCCCGTCGGCGCCGCCCTGTGCAGCGCCGCCCTCGTCCTGCCGGCGTTGGCCCGCGACGCGTGGACCCTGGGCGCGGCCCTGCTCCTCCTCGGCTTCGGCAACGGCTGTCTCGACGTCGGCATGAACACCCACGCCGTGCAGGTCGAGCGCGGGTACGGACGACCCGTCATGTCCGCCTTCCACGCCGCCTTCTCCGTCGGCGGGGTCCTCGCCGCCCTCGCCGGAGCCGTGGCGCTCGGCCGCGGCCTCGGTGTCGCCACCGCACTGGTCGCCACCGCTCTCGGCGGTGTCGCCGTCGCCCTCCTCGCCGCCCGCGCGCTCCTGCCCGCACCGCCCGCCGGACCCGCCGGGGCCGCGGCGGCCCCTGCGGCGCCGGCGGCCGTCGGCCGGGCCGGGCGGGGCGCGGGCCCACGGATCGGGGTGCTGGCGGCCCTCGCCTTCATGCTCATGCTGTGCGAGGGAGTCGCCAACGACTGGAGCGCCCTGCACCTGCGCGACGCCCTCGGCGCGCCCGCCGCCACCGCGGCCCTCGCCTACGCGGCCTTCGCCACCGCCATGACCGTGGGCCGCCTCGTCACCGACCGGCTCGCCGCACGGGTCGGACCCGCCGCGGTCATGCGCTACGGCTGCGCCCTCGCCGCCGTCGGTCTGGCCCTGGCCGTCGCCGCGCCCGGAGTCGGGCCCGCCCTGGTCGGCTGGACCCTCTTCGGGGCGGGTCTCGCCGGCAGCGTCCCGCAACTCTTCAGCGCGGCCGGACACGCGGAACCGGACCGCGCCGGCTCCAACGTGGCCCGTGTCGCGGGCCTCGGGTACCTGGGCATGCTCGCCGGGCCCGCCGTGATCGGGCCCCTCGCCCACCTCGTCTCCCTCGACCTGGCCCTCCTGCTGCCCGTCCTCCTCTGCGCGGTCGCCGCCCTCGCGGCCCGGACCCTGCGCGAGCCGCCGGCCCCCGGTGCCCCCCGGACGCCCGCCGCACGGGAGCCGTTGCCGGAGCCGGGCGTTGATCGTTCGTGTGGCTGACGGGGCGGTCGCGCGATCGGGCGGCCGTGGGTGCGCGAGGCGAGCGGAGTGGTCGGGTTGCGGGTCGAACGAAGGACGGTACTCCGGGCGGCACCGGTGAGCGCCCTCGCGGCGCTGCTCGGCCGGGCCCCGGCCGGGGCCGCGGAGGCCGGCTCCACCCGGGCCGAACCGGCGGGCGCCCCCGGACCCGAAACGGCGGCGGTGGTGGTGGCGGCCACCGCCGGATCACGGATCCGGCTGCGCTTCACCCGGGCCACCAACGGCGCGGCGACCGCCACCGCCGACGGGCGGCACGTCGTGGCCGAGGTGCAGAACGTCCTCTGGTCGCTCCCGCCGGACGGCTCGCCCGCCACCGCCCTCACCCCGCCCGACCTGGAACCCGGACGACCCGTGTTCTCCCCGGACGGCCGCCACGTCGCGATGAGCGCCTACCGCGGCGGCGCCTTCCACATCTGGGTGATGCGCGCCGACGGCTCCGACCTGCGCCGGATCACCGACGGCCCCTTCGACCACCGCGCCCCCGCCTGGTCCCCCGACGGCCGCACCCTCGCCTTCTGCTCCGAACGCGGCGGCGACCCCGTGGCCGGCTGCCCGTACCGCATCTGGACCGCCGCCCTCACCGGCGGCTCCCCGCGCCGCCTGACCGGCGTGCCCGGGCAGGACGGCCCCGGCCAGGACGGCGCCTGGGAGGACTTCGACCCGGTCTGGTCGGCGGACGGCTCCCGGGTGTTCTTCGTCCGCGCCACCGTCACGGGGGAGACCCTGACCGCCCGCACCCTCGCCTCCGTCGCGGCCGACGCCACGGGCCCCGTGCGCACCGAACACACCGTCACCGAAGGCGGCCTGCTCGCCCCGGCGCTCTCCCCGGCCGGGCGCACCGCCTGGCTCCGCGCCGCCCCCGGACCCCGCAAGGCCGAACTCCACACCCTGTACGTGGACGGCCGGCCCGTCGCCCTCGACGGCGACCTCGCCCCCGCGCCCCCGCGCTGGATCGGCGACGACCGGCTCCTGATCACCCTCGACGGCCGGTTCCGGACGATCCGCCCCCACCACGACCCCGTCGGCCGGGAACACCCCCTCGACGCCACCCTCGAAGTGACCCGGCCCCGCTACCGGATCAAGCAGTACGCCCTGGAGGCCGACAGCCGCCGCCGGGTGCTCGGCCTCCACCTGCCCAGCCTCTCGCCCGACGGCCGCAGCGTCGCCTTCGCCGCCCTGAACGCCCTCTGGATCGCGCCCGTCACCACCGGAATCCCGCGCAGGATCGTCCGGGCACCCGTCACGGCCTACGTCCAGGGCCCGGTATGGACCCCCGACGGCCGGGCCCTGATCTGGACCGACGACCGCGAGGGGCTGAACACCGTACGCCGCCGGGAACTCGCCGACGGCCGTGAAAGCGTCCTCACGCCCGAAGGCCGCGTCTACGGAACCCCCTCCCCGGACGGCGCCCGCCTCGCCGCCCTCGACCTGAGCGGACGGCTCGTCGTCCGCGACCTCGCCACCGGAACCGAGACCGCACCGGTCGCGCCCCTCGGCGGCGGCGGACTGCCCGGCCCGCCCAGCTGGTCGCCCGACGGACGGTACGTCGCCCTCTGCGACCGCAACCGCCTCAACCGGCGGTTTCGCGAGGGTCACAACCTCATCCGGATCGTCGACACGACCACCGGCGCGGACCGCCTCCACGCACTGGCCCCGCACGCCTCCCTGTCGGACCGTTACGCCTCCGGCCCGGTCTGGTCACCCGACGGACGCTTCCTCGCCTGCGTCGGCGAATCCGCCCTCTGGCTGCTGCCCGTCACCCCCGACGGCACCCCCGCCGGACCCGCCCGCCGCATCACCGACGAGAGCGCCGACCACCCCTCCTGGTCCGCCGACGGCCGCAAGCTGCTCTACCAGAACGGCAACCGGCTGCGCCTGCTCACCCTCGACGCGACGGGCACGCCCGACGGGCCGTCCCGCACCGTCCCCGTCGCCTTGGACCACCGGCGCCCCGCACCCGTCGACACGGTCGTGCACGCCGGCCTGCTCTGGGACGGCACCGGGTCCGCGCCCCGCGCCGACGTCGACGTCCTGATCCGGGACGGGCGGATCACCGGCGTCGAACCGCACCGGCCCGGCCGCCGCGCCGCGCGGGGCGTCGACGCCTCCCGCGCCACCGTCCTGCCGGGCCTGTGGGACTCCCACGTCCATCCGTACCCGTACACCTACGGCGCCCGTCAGGGCCTGCTGCACCTCGCCTACGGCGTGACCACCACCGTCTCCCTCGGCGGCTCCGCCCACGAACAGGCCCGACTGCGCGAGGACATCCGCGCCGGCCTGCTCCGCGCGCCCAGGCTGTTGGCCGGCGGGGAGCTCCTCGACGGCTCCCGGGTCGCCTACAGCATGGGGCGCGCCCACCGCACGCGGGCCGGGTTCGCCCGCTCCCTGGCCCGCGCCGAGGCCCTGGACTGGGACTTCGTGAAGACCTACGTCAGGGCTCCGTACGAACTGATGGCCGAGGCGGCCCGGTTCGCGCACGAGCGGCTCGGCGTCCTCGCCGGCTCCCACCTGTGCGCCCCGGGCATCCAGAGCGGCCAGGACCTGACGACGCACCTGGTGGCCACCGAACGCGCCGAGCACGGCCACGGCGCGACCCCGCGCGGCCACACCTACCAGGACACCGTGGAGGTCTACGCCCGCGGTGGCTTCGACCTGATCGCCACCCCGTTCACGGCCCTCCCGCTGATCGGCGCCGATCCGGCACTGGCCGCCGACCCGCGCGTCACCGCCCTGATGCCGCCCTGGGACGTGGCGGCCGTCCGGGAGGCGGCCGGGCGTCCGCCGAGCGCGGACCAGTACGACGTGCTGGAACGGGAGGTCGCCGCCTACCGGGACGTCCTCGCGGGCGGCGGCCGGGTCGTCCTCGGCACCGATGCCCCGCTCACCCCGGTCGGCCTCCACCTCCACCTCGGTCTGCGCGCCCTGCACCGGTACGGGCTGTCCCCGGCCGAGGCCCTCACCACCGTCACCCTCGCCCCGGCCCGCACGTTCGGCGTCGCGGACCGGCTCGGCACGGTCGAGGCCGGCAGGATCGCCGACCTCACCGTCATCGACGGGGACCCCTTCGCCGACTTCGACGACCTGGTCCGCGTCCGGGCGGTGGTGAGCGGCGGAACCGTCCACGACCGCGCCGAGCTCGAGGCGTCCGCGACCGCCCGGCGCGCGGCCGGCCCGGCCGCCCCGCCCGAGGACGGTTGGCGGGCCGTGCTGGACCAGATGCGCCGCGACGGTTGCTGCCCCCCGCACGAGCCCTCCCCGTGAACCCGACATGACGGCCGCCCCGCCCGGCCGGCCCCGCGCCGGCCGTCGCCTGTGGGCCGAAAGCTTGGTCGTTCGTGTCGGTGCCGGGGCCTGCGCGCGGCGTCCGGCACCGTGCTCGGTGGGCGGCCGTCCGCGTGCGACGGTCCACGAACGCTGCGAGGGGTTCGCATGGCCGAGTACGACGACACCTCCCGGACCAGCCGTCGCGCCGTGCTGCTGGCGGCGGGAACGGCCGGGGCGGTCGCGTTGACCGCGGCCTGTTCGAGCGTGGCCGGGGACCGCGGGTCCGGGGCGCGGCGGACGCCCGCCGCCCCCGCGGCGCTGCCCTCGGCCGGCTCCACCGTCCCCGGCTGCGTGCTCACGGCCGAAGCCGGCGAAGGCCCGTACTACCTGGACCTCGACAAGGTCCGCTCGGACGTCACCGAGGGCCGGGGCGGCGTGCCCGTGCGGCTCGACCTCACGGTGGTCCGGATGTCGGCGGGCTGCCGGCCCCTCGCGGACGCCGCCGTGGACATCTGGCAGGCCGACTCCTCCGGCACCTACTCGACCGGCAAGGCCACCTTCCTGCGCGGGACGCAGATCACCGACGCCGCCGGCCGCGCCGTGTTCCGTACGATCGTGCCCGGCTGGTACGCGGGCCTGGCCCCGCACATCCACTTCAAGGTGCGTCCCGACGCGGGCGCCGGGACCACCTCGCAGTTCTTCTTCCCCGAGGACTTCCTCCTCCGGGCGTACGCGCTCGCCCCCTACGACCGCCGGCGGGCGCCGAAGCACCCCAACGAGCGCGACGACCGGTACCGGGCCGCCGGCGCCGCCATGACGCTGAAGCCCCTCGCCGACGGTCAGGGTTACCGGGCCGCCTACACCGTCGGGATCGCCTGAACCCTCACCGGGGCCGCCGCGGTCAGGCGCCCCGTGCGGTGCAGCGCGTACACCGCGGCGGTGCAGCCCAGGCCGAGGGCGCACAGCGCGAGCCAAGGCAGCGCCGACAGGCCGGCGGCCCGCGCGGTGTCCAGCGCGGCCCCGGTGAGCAGGTTGCCGACGGCGATGCCGAGGCCGCAGACGGTGTTGTAGAACCCGTAGTGCGTCGCGACGAGGCGGTCCCCGCAGAGCCGGACGATCGTGTCCATCTCGAACGGGTAGGCGATCATCGTGCCCACTGCCAACATCAGCGCCGACACCGCCGCCGGCCCCGCGGCCAGCAACTTCGCCCCCGCACCGGCCGGTTCCACGGTCACCAGCGAGGCGGCCAGCAGCGGCAGGAAGGCAGCGCCCATGACCAGCAGCCCCCAGGTGAGGGCGCGACCCGGCTCCATCCGGGCCTTGCACCACGCGGTGACCCGGGTCTGCAGGAGGATCGTGCTCAACCCCGACACGGCGAACAGGGCCGCCACCGAGGCCGTGCCGAACCCCCCGTCGCCGCCGAGGCGCCGAACCTCCAGGGGGAGCGCCAGGTACACCTGGAAGGTCATGACGTACGAGCCGATCATGGCCAGGGAGAACAACAGGAACGGCCGGTTGGCGAGGATGCCGCGCCACTGGACCAGCACCTTCTCGCGCGGGCCGGCGGCCCGGTCCCCGGAGTCGTTGCCCCGCCGGGCGGGCAGGGCCCGGATCTGCACGACGCCCAGTACGGCGAACACGGCCGCCGCCGTCAGGCAGGTGACGCGGAAACCGATGCCCGTGAGCACCATGCCCACCAGGGGGCCCAGCAGGATGCCCGCCTGGTAGAAGACGTTGAACAGGGCGAACGCCTCGACCCGGCGCTCGCCCGAGGCCGCGGCCAGATAGGCCCGGGTGGCCGGGTTGAACAGCGCTCCGGCCAGGCCCGTCGCCGCCGAGGCGGCGATCAGCGCGGGCACCGAACCGACCAACCCCAGCGTGGCGAACCCGGCGACGCGCAGCCCCAACCCCGCGATGATCATCGGTTTGTAGCCGAGTCGGTCGGCGAGCGTCCCGCCGATCAGGAACATCCCCTGCTGGCTGAAGTTGCGCACGCCCAGGATCAGACCCACCGTCCACCCGGCGAGCCCGAGGGGTCCCGCCAGGTGCGCGGCCAGATAGGGCATGAGCATGTAGAACCCGAGGTTGATGGTGAACTGGTTGACCATCAACAGTTGGACGCAGCGGTCGTACGAGCGGACCTGCGCGAGGGTGCCCTGCATCAGGCCCGCTCCTTCGCACCGGCCGCGCCGGCGGTCCCGCCCGCCCCGCCGGGCGCCAGCGGATCGACGACGTTCGCGCACCGGGTCCAGCGGGTCACCTCCCGTTCGTCCGGGCGGGCGATGGTGTCGGGCTCGGCGGCCGGCGGGGCGTCCAGCAGACCGTGGGTGGCGCAGTAGTCGTCGTCGTACACGGTGCCGAGGTAGCGCTGCGGGCCGTCGGGGAAGATCGCCGCGATGCGGGTGCTCCGGGGCAGGGTCCGGGCCGACCAGCCGGCGACCAGGGCGACCGCGCCGACGCTCCAGCCACCCGCCGCGTAGTGCGAGGCGGCGAGCCGGCGGCAGGTGTGGACGGCTTCCGCCGGGGCGACCCAGTGCACCTCGGAGAACTGTTCGTAGGCCACGTTGCGCGGATGGATGCTCGAACCGAGGCCGCGCATCAGCCGGTTCCGGGCGGGTTGCCCGAAGATCGTCGAACCCACCGTGTCCACCCCGACGAGCCGCAGGCCCGGGTACAGCCGGCGCAGGACGCGGGAGACGCCCGCCGAGTGCCCTCCGGTGCCGACGCTGCACACCAGGACGTCGATGTGCCCCAGTTCGGCGGCGAGTTCCTGGGCCAGTCCGGCGTACGCGGTGGTGTTGTCGGGGTTGTTGTACTGGTCCGGGCACCACGAACCCGGATGGCGCCGCATCAAATCGGCGACCCGGTCCCGGCGCGCCTGCTGCCATCCGCCGGTGGGATGCGGCTCGGCGACGACGTCGACGCGCGTCCCGTACGCGGTCAGCAGGCGGGTCATCGAGGGCTCCAGCCCGGGGTCGGTGACCAGGGTGACGGGATGGCCGTGGACCATGCCGGCCAGCGCCAGCCCGAGGCCCAGGGTGCCGCTGGTGGACTCGATGATCCGGGCCCGGGGCGCGAGGTCGCCCCGGGCGCGCGCCCGCTCGACCATGTGCAGGCCGGGACGGTCCTTGATGCCGCCGGGGTTGAAGCCTTCGAGCTTCGCCCAGAACCCGCGTCCGGTCCGGGACAGCGGGTCCGAGACGCGCAGCAGGGGAGTGTTGCCGACCAGCCCGGACAGGGAGGAACGGCTGGGGGGTGTGAGGCCGGTGATGGGGGGATGCATCGTTTCCGCTCTCGGTCGATGGAACCGGTGGTCGCACGTGCGGGTGTCGTCGGGCCTTCCCACGGGCGAACGGTCCTGCGGGATCGGCCGCGGTGGCGGATCCCGTGTGGGGAGGACCGGGTCGAGAACGCCGACGGCTGCCGCCGTTCGGGGCGCGGCGATCGGTCGGCGGGAGGCCGGCGGACGGGAGGCGGTACCGGGGCGCGGGCAGGGCCGTCGGCGGATCGCCGGGCCGCGCACGCACGATGGGGTACGGGGCGGGGCGATCGGGCGGCTCGAACCGTCGTGGCGGGCCCGGCCGTTCGGCGTCGGTGCGCGTGGCACCCCGGGACCGCCGCCCCGCCCTCCCGGGCCGGGCGGGGTGTCTACACCCGCAGGACGGCCGAAGTGACGGGACGTACGGGACCGGGAACGGCGGGGCCGACCCCGTCGCGGTGGTCGGGACGGCCGGTCCGCACGCATCCGGGGTCGGTGTGCGGGGCGGTGGTCGAGGCCTCCGACACGGCCCCCTGGTGCGGCGGCAGCGGCGCGCACTCGTGCGCCGGATGCACCGGATCACGGCCCGGGTCGGGCGCCTCCGAGGGCGCCGACCAGGTGACGGCATGCGTCACCGACGCGCCCGGTGCGCCGGGGCCCGGGTGGACGGCGCCGTCCTGCGCGGCGGTGCCGTGCGCGCAGAACAGGCCCATCAGCAGCACGGTCAGAGCGAGCAGGCGCAACAGGCCCGCCGGAGGGCGGGCCCGCGAGGTGCCGTGCGAGCGGGCTGTGACCATGCCGTGATGCTAGCGCCCCCTTCCGTCCGACGGTGGATGTCGATTCGGACATGGGAAAACAGGCCTCGTGAGGGTGAAGGATCGTCAATTGAGTGCCGTTCACGGTGCACGGGCCCTCCACCGCGCGTACGGACCGACGCGGCTCAGGCCGCGCCCGCGCCTCCCACGGGTCCCGCCACGGCCGCGTCCGCCGCCGTGCCGGCCGTCATCGTGTCGGCCGCCGCCGGAGCCGCGGGCTCCAGGCGCTGCGCGAGTGCGGTGAGCCGCGCCGTCAGCTCCGCCCGGCGGGGTTTGACGTAGGCGATCTGACGGCGCGGCGTGCAGCCGCGCAGCAGCTTCGCCCGGTCCGAGCCGACGGAGTAGTGGATCTGTCCGAGGCCCTCGGCCAGCGCGATCCGCAGCAACTCGTAGTAGACCAGCCCGAAGTAGAGCGGCAGTTTGCCCTGCGCCCCGTAGTCGAAGCCGGTCTGGCGGGCGTACATCTCACCCCGATGGGTGAAGGTGAGGACGAACCCCGTCAGGTGCCCGTCCAGGTGCGCGGTGGTCACCCGGGCCGCCGTGCCCACGCGCCGGGCGATGCTGTGCAGGACCCCGCTGAAGGCGCCCGCGTCGGCCGGGGTCCCGTACTTCGCGTAGAGCGCCAGTTCCAGCGGCGCGAGCCGCTCGACGAGGTCGGCGGTCAGGGGCTGCGTGCGGTAGGTGATGCCGGCTTCCGCCAGCGCGCGGATCTCCCGCTTGATCTTCATGCGGCGCGGCTGCTCGAAACGCGCCAGGTAGCTGTCGAAGGAGCCGTCCTCGGGCACCGGCAGGGAGTACGCCGTCTGGCCCGGCAGGGCGACGTAGCCGCGTTCCGCCAGGACTCCGCGCAGCAGTTCGTCCTCCTCGTCGACGTACAGGAACGACACCGACTCCAGCCCGGCGTCCCCGGCTTCCCGTTCGGCCGCGGCGGCCATCGCCCCGAGCGTCGCACGTCGCGCCTCCCGGTCCAGGGAGGGGTCCGTGCCCGCCTTGGTGTGGGCGGGGTTGCGACCCCCGCAGGCCAGGGCGGGCAGCAGCCCCGCGATCCAGTCGGCGCCCTCGCCGGTCGCGCCGCGGTGCAGCGCGTCGAGGACCCGGCCCGGACTGCAGAAGACGTAGGGCGTGTCGGCGTCCAGCGGGTAGGCGGGCAGCACCCCGGTACGACGGCCCCGCGCGTCGGAGGCCGTGAAGTAGTACGGAGCCTGCCCGGCGGTGGCCTCGGCGTGCCGTAGCCACGGCGAGGCGGCGTAGAAGCCGCGCGGCCCGATCAGCTCGTCCCACGGGCCGGGCCCGAGCTCCGTCAGACCGCGGTGCACGGATACGGTCACGGCCGTGACCGTATCCGTATCCCTGTCCGTCGCCGTTCCCGTCCCTGTCGCCGTTCCCGGGTTCGCGCCGGGCGCGGGGCCGGTCGCCGCGCTCACCGCGCGCCGCCGGAGGTCGGGGCGGTCGTCGGGGAGATCACCGGCGTGAGCTGCCCGAGGGCGGCCTCCGCACGGCGCACCGCGTCACCCGTGGTGTCGCCGACCGCGACGACGTGACCGAGCAGGTCCAGGTTGTTCTCCGGCGGCGCCACCCGGTGGCCCGGGCCGACCTCCAGGTCCACGTCCACCACGCCGGGCACGCGCCGGGCCAGGTCCACGCCCCCGACCTCGGTGAGCACGCCCGCCGTCCGCGCCGCGAGGTAGCGGGACGCGGCGGCCCGCTCCCGGGTCCGCGTCAGATCGGCGGCCCCGCCCGTGTGCAGCCGGATCACCTCGCGCTGGAGGTGGATCCCGGTCGCCTCGCGGATGAGCTGGGTGATCTCCGCGCCGGGCATGCGGCCGTTGACCTCCACGACGTACGGACCCTTCTCGGTCATCTTGACCTCGACGTGGGCGGCGCCGAAGTCGTGTCCGACGGCCTCCAGGGCCCGACGGGCCAGTTCGGTGCACTCCTGCCGCACGGGCTCCGACAACATCGAGGGGAAGGTGTCGCCCATCTCGACGAAGTACGGGTGCGGGCCGAGCGCCTTGTCGGTGACGCCCAGGAACTGCCGCTCCCCGTCGACCAGAACGGATTCGACGCTCACCTCGAAGCCCAGGAGGTACTCCTCGACGAGGGCGCCGGGCCGCCGGGGCTGGCCGCGGAAGTCGGTCGGTGCCGAGCTGATGTCCCGGTAGGCCGCGAGGACCTCGTCGGCGGTCCGGCACAGGGTGACGCCGATGCTGGCCGACTCCGTCATCGGCTTGACCACGCAGGGGTAGCCGAATCGCCGCGCCGCGAGCAGGGCGTCCTCCTCGCTCGTGGCCTGGTGGAAACCGGGCGTCGCGACCCCGGCCCCGGCGCACGCGCGGCGCATCAGCAGTTTGTCCCGGCAGGTGCGCGCCGCGAGGGGGGTCAGGCCGGGCAGACCGAACCGGGCGGCCACCTCGGCGACGACGGGAATGTTGTAGTCGGTGACGGTCATGACGCCGCGCAGCCGGTTCGCGTCGTGGAACGGTCCGAGGGCCTCGGCGACGGCGTCCGCGGAGTTGGTGTCCGTGACGACGATCTCGTCGATGTGCTGCGCGAAGACCTCCTCGGCGATCCCGACCACCCGGTAGCGGTCGGGGTCGTTGCTCACCAGCACGGTGTGGAACCCGAGTTCGTGCGCCGCGCGCAGCGGCGTCAGCCCGAAGTTGGACAACTGGCTCTCGACGACGGCCAGTACGCCGGGTGCGGTGTTGGTCATGGCTGGAGTTCTCCCTGGTTCGGGGCCGGCGGTGTGGAGAGCCCCGCCTCGGGGGCGGAAACGGCTCGGACGACGGGGCGCCGGGCTGCCAGGCTCAGCAGCAGCGCGGCGAGGGTGAAGAGGGCGGGCATGCACAGGGCCGCGGTCGAGCCCAGCCGGTCGGCGACCAGCCCGGTGACGGCGGAGCCGGCCGCTCCGCCGATCGAGATGACGCTGCCGACGCCCGCGAAGGCCTGGGTCGCCTTGTCCCGGGCCGCCATCTCGCCGATCAGCTGGAACTCCTCCGCCCCGGCCGGGGCGATGGGCAGCCCGCTGAGCACGAGCAGCGCCGCCAGCAACGCGAGTGCCCAGGAGGGGGGCAGTCCGGCGTGCAGGGCGAGCCGCACCGTCGGCAGGGTGGCCAGCGCCAAGGTCAGCACGACCAGCAGCCGCAGGTACCGGTGGTAGGTGGTGCCCCCGAAGGCGCGGGCACCGTAGAGGAGACCGCCGACGACGCTGCCGACGGACTGGAGTGCGACGAGCGTGCCGGCCAACTCGGGCGACGACCCCTGGTCCCGCAACGACGCGGTGACCGCGACGACGAGTCCGCTGGACAGGGCCGCCGTCAGGGCGATGGCCACCAGCACCGCGGTGGCCGCCGTACGCCGGTGGCCGCCCGCGCCGGGCCGCTTCCCGCCGGTCGCCCCGTCCGGGGCCGGGCCACGGCGCCCGCGGACGGCGGGAGCCTGCCCGAAACCCAACCCGCCGACCCCCAGCAGGACCGCCGTGACCAGCAGCGCGCCGCGCGAGCCGGTCAGGGTGGCGAGCACGGTGACGGCCGTGGGGCCCAGGATGAACAGCGTTTCGCTCAGCGTCGCCTCGAAGGAGTACGCCCGCCGCCGCAGCGCGGGGTCCTCGGTGAGGCCCGGCCAGAGCGCCCGCATCGACGCCCCGACCGGTGCGGTGACGAGCCCCGCGGCGCAGGCCCCGGCCAACAGGACCACCGTCGCGGAGTCCTTCGCCCACAGCGCGAGCCCCAGCAGGATCAGGGCCGCCGCGGGCGCCGTCAGGCGCAGCACCGGGCCGGGACCACGCCGGTCCATCAGCCGGCCGATGAAGGGCCCGCCGACGGCGCTGCCGACGGCGTACGCCGCCCCCGCGCCGCCGCCGACCGCCAGGGAACGCCCCGACTGGACGAGGGTCAGCAGCAGCGCCAGCGGAACCATCGTCCCGGCCAGGCGCGCGAGCGCGGCGGGTACCGCCGCCGCGCTCGCGCCCGGGAGTCTCAGGAGCTCCAGGTAGGCCTTGACCATTACGGGGCCCCGTCGGCCGACGTCGCCCCGAGGGGGTCGGCGAGGGCGAACACGTCCGCGCCCGTCTCGGCCCGCCACACCAGTTCCTCCCGGGCGCCGTCGACCGCGACGACCGCGGCCCGGGTCCGGATGAAATTGTTGCTGCGGCCGAGCGAGTAGGCCCCTGTGTCGTGCAGGCACAGCAGGTCGCCGGGCCGGAGGTCCTGCGGCAGGTCGACGGAGCCGGCGTGGACGTCGTTCTCGTAGCACAGCGGCCCCGCCACGGACCAGGTGCTCCGATCGGCCGTGAACCTCCTGCCGATCGGTACCAACCGGTGCTCCTCGCCGGTGCCGGCCCACGGGGCGACGTTGTGACCCGCGTCCACGATCAGCCAGCGCGCCGCCGGGAGTTCCTTGCGGGACATCACCCGGGTGACCATGGCCATGGTGTCCGACACCAGCAGGCGGCCCGGCTCGCAGGCGAGGGTGACACCGTCGAGGCCCAGCCCGGTCATCCGCTCGTCCAGCGCGCCGAGCAGCCGTGCCACGTCCAGGGCGGGCTCCTCGTCCCGTACGAGGGGCTCCCCGCGCAGCGCCGCCAGCGCGCCGTGCGGTCCGACGCGGGGGCGTCGGATGCCGGGGACGCCGAAGCCGCCGCCGATGTTGACCTCCCGCAGTCCGAACCTGCGGTGCAGGGAGGCCGCTTCCACCAGGACGCGGTCCAGTGCCGACAGCATCAGGTCCTCATGCACGATCTGGCTGCTGAGGTGGGCGTGGACGGCCGTCAGCGACAGGTGACGGGACGTGGCGATCCGCTCGACGAGAGAGGCGAGTTCGTCCGAACCGGTGGGCCAGCCGAAACGGTTGCGCGCGGCCGTCCGCTCGGCCTGGGCCCGGTACGAGGGATCGGAGGAGGTCGAGACCGGTACGCCGGGGAAGAGCCGGATGCCCACCTCGACGGTCCGGCCGGCGCGGCCGGCGATCGCCTCCAGCGCCTCGACCTCCTGCGCGCCGTCGATGTTGACGCGCACGCCGTGCCGTACGGCGTCCTCCAGTTCGGCGTCCGTCTTGACGGGGCCGTTGAAGACCATGTCGGCGGGGTCGAACCCGGCCGCCAGGGCGGCGTCCATCTCGTACCCGGACACCACGTCCGCGCCCATGCCGTGGCCGGCGAGCCTCCGGAGCAGGTAGGGCAGGTAGTTGGTCTTCACCGAGTAATAGGCGCGGGCGGGCCTGCCGAGGCCGGCGAGCACGCCGAGCAGGTGCCGCGTCGCCCGGTCCAGCCGGGTGGCGTCCAACACGTGCAGGGGCGTGCCGTGCCGACGGGCGACCTCGGTGAGCCGGTCGTGGTCCCAGCCGGGCCCGGACCCGTGGTCCGGCCGGTCGGCGCCGCTCATGCGGGCACCTCCCGGGCGGCGAGCGGGGAAACGCCGGTGATCAGGCGGAAACCCGCGTCGATGTGGTCACGGGTGACCAGGTCGGCGTGGCGCCGGTGCCACGCGCCCGACTCCAGGTCGTCCGCGAGGCGCCGCACACCGCGGGCGACGGCCTGTTCGTCCGTCAGGGCGAAGGCGGAGCAGGCCCGACGGGTGGCGGCGTCGAGGTAGGCCTCCGGCCGGCGCCAGAAGGCGGTCATGAATCCGTCGGTGAAGTCGTGCCACACCGGGAGCGTGGTCACCTCGCAGGGGCCGAGCAGGTCGCGCAGTCGGGCCATGGAGGGGACCCGGGAACACTCGGCCTCGGCGATCTCCGGGACGTAGTCCCGGGTGAACCAGAACTCCTTCTGGACGTCCATGTCGTACGTGACGATCGCGAACCGGGCTGCGGTGCGCTGGAGTTCGGCGATCCCTGCTTCCAGGTCGGACCAGTGGTGCACGGTCAGGACGGCCATGACGGCGTCGAAGCTCTGGTCGTCGAAGGGCAGTCGCTCGGCGCTGCCGATGACGCACGGCGCCGCTCCGGGGCCGCGCTGGACGCGCATTTCGAGGGAGGGTTCCACGGCGACGACCAGCCGCCCGGCGGGCTCGTAGGCGCCGGTGCCGGCGCCGAGGTTGAGGACGGTCCGCGCGTCGCCGAGGGCGGCCTGGACCTGCCCGGCCCACCGGGGGTCGGGGCGGCGCACGGAGGAGTAGCCGACGCCGATGCTGTCGTAGACGGGGGCGCCGGTGGCGGGGGAGTTGAGTACGGCCTGGGACATTCGCTTCAGACCCCGTTGCTCTCGTGGACCTCGCGCTCGTACTCCTCGCCGTAGCGGCGGTGGTCCCAGTCGTTGACCGCGACCAGCCACACGTCACGGTGACCGCCCTCGTCGGTGAGGTGCTGGATGTCGGTGACGTGGTGGAACATCAGGCGGTCGTCGAAGGCGATCGCCTGACCGTCCCGCAGCACGGTGCGGAAGAACGGTTCTCCTCCGCCGAGGGGCATCAGCTGGGTCTCGCCCCCGGAGATGTTGCGGCGATGCGTGACCGCCACGATGCCGTACTGGTGGCCGTCCCGGTGCGGACCCTCGGGCGCGGCCACGCCGTCGACCTCGGGGGTGCTCACCACCCGGCACTGGTGGACGTTGAGCTGCCAGACGGTCCCCTTGTCGAGGCCCAGGGCCTCGGCGCCGGCCGCGATCAGCGGACTCGGGTCCGCGGTCAGCGGCTCCAGGGTGCGCATGCGGCCGCCGACCAGGTCGTTGTACTGGCGCGGCTGGGCGAAGTGACGGTGCGGCAGCAGTTCCAGTTCCCAGCCGCCGTCGTGCACGAGGCGGAACTGGGAGAAGCGGCGGTACCGCTGGGTCGACCCGGTGTAGGGGTCGAGCGGAAGTTTCTCGAACTCGGCCAGGACGAGGTCGTCCAGCGGTGGTGTGTCGATGACGGTGAAGCCCTGCTCGTTCAGACTCATGTGATCCCCCAACGTCAAGCCCCCGAACACGTGTGATCGGGGGCCAATAAACGATCTTGAGGAGGTTATGCAGGGGCGTCGTACGGCATCAACACCATGACCACTCCATGAACGCGGGGGAAACTCGACATCATGTCGCATGGACATACGGCCCGGCCGCGGGTATAGGCGATTCATTTTCGGACAACGGGGCGAGAAAGCGCCGTTCCGTATCCTCCGCGCCGCGCCGAGGGCGGTCGGGAAGTCGATGTCACGGCAAATGAACGTTAAATTCGGTCAGGGGAAAGTGCATTCCACGTCAAGGAAAGCATATTTCAAGACAGTCAATGACCGCCTGTGGCTACGGTTCGATCAAGACCGGGCACGTGGGCGCCTGCCGGTCGGGCGCGGCACGCACCCGACCGGATCGAAGGAGGAGCCGCCGTGACAGCCCCTGGTGCGCAAGCGAACAGACTCAAGCGCACCTTCGAGGCCCTGTCCGTACGCAACTTCCGGCTCTTCGCGGGCGGCCAACTCCTGTCCGTCACCTGTACCTGGATGATGATCGTCGCCCAGGACTGGCTCGTCCTGTCCCTCTCCGGGGATTCGGGCACGGCCCTGGGCCTGGTGACCGCCCTGCAGTTCACTCCCGTCCTGCTGCTCACCCTCGCCGGCGGCCGGCTCGCCGACCGGTACGACAAACGCGTACTCCTCATCTGGGCGAACGCCGCCTCCGGCGTGCTGTCCCTGCTGTTCGCGCTCGCCGTCCTCCTCCCGGGTGCCGAACTGTGGCACGTCTACCTCTTCGCCCTCGGACTAGGCACGGTCAACGCCGTCGAAGTGCCGACCCGGTTGTCGTTCGTCAGCGAAATGGTCGGCGCCGAGCTCCTGCCCAACGCCTCCGCCCTGAGCGCCGCCTACTTCAACGCGGCACGTGTCGTCGGACCGGCCCTCGCCGGTCTGCTCATCAGCGGCCTCGGCATCGGCCCCGTCATCGCGCTGAACGCGGTCAGCTACCTGGCCACCGTGCTCAGCCTGCTGGCCATGCGGCCCGCCGAACTCCAACGCGGCAGCGCTCCGAAGCCGGGCGCCACCCGGGTCGCGGACGGACTGGCGTACGTCCGCGGCCGGCCGGACCTGCTGTTGCCCATGGCACTGGTCGGAGTGGTCGGCATGTTCGGCTTCAACTTCCAGCTCACCCTGCCGCTCCTGGCGAAGACCGTGTTCCACGCCGACCCGCGGGCGTTCGGGCTGCTCGCCAGCGCGCTGGCGGCGGGTTCGTTGCTCGCGGCCTTCGTCACCACCGCCCGTCGGGGCCGGCCCTCCGCCTCGCTGGTCGTCGCGTCCGCCATCGCCTTCGGCCTGCTGGAGACCCTCACCGGCCTGGCCCCCACCTTCACCGTCGCGCTGGTCCTGTTGGCCGCCACCGGTTTCGCGTCGATAACCTTCGCGCAGGCCACGAACCACCGCATCCAACTCGGCAGCGACCCGCGGTTCCGGGGCCGGGTCATGTCCCTCTACGCCCTGATCATGCAAGGCTCCACCCCCGTCGGAGCGCTCCTGCTCGGCTGGCTCGCCGAACGCTGGGGAGCCCGCTCGGGCCTCTGGGTCGGAGGGCTCGTCTCCCTGGCCGCCGCCCTCGCGGTGCTCGTCGTCCAACGCCGCGGGATCCGCGACGGCTCGCCACCGGACGCGGACACCCACCCGAACCGCCCGGAGGTCCCGGGGCACCGCTGAGCGGGGCGTACGCAAGACCATGGCCGTGGCCCTCGGTGGGGGAACGGGCGACATCGTTGCGGCGAATGCGCCGAGCCGATCCACCGGGGTGATCGCGGGGATGTGCGCCGGGATGTTCGCCGGAATCCACCGGAACCGGCGTAGGAACCGATGAGGGGATTCAATGATCCGGAGAGTTTCGGTCCATTGGCCCGGGGTTGTGCGATTCCCTTTCTTGATCAGGGGAATCGCAGAAAGGCCAAGACGCGGTGTTGCGGCGTTTCGGGCGTCACCGCTCCGGCGATCGTCACGCTCGCCGACCGGAGCGGACCAGGCCCGTGGGACGGACCGTCAGGCGTCCCGTCCCGACACCTGGTGCAAGCGGAGGGCGAGTTGGAGTTCCAGGGCCCGGTCGGGTGACTGCCAGTCCGCGCCGAGCAGTCGGCCGATGCGGTCCAGCCGCTGGACGACGGTGTTGACGTGGACGTGCAGGAGGTCCTTCGCCCGGGACTGGCTCATCCCCGCCGCGAAGTAGACCCGCAGGGTGTGCACGAGCTCGCTGCCGCGGCGCTCGTCGTACTCCAGCAGGGGCCCGAGCGTGGTCCGTACGTAGGAGGGCAGGTCGGGGCCCTCACCCAGGAGCACCCCCAGGAATCCGAGACCGGGCAGGGTCCCGCCGTCCCCGGCGCGCCCCAGGGCCCGCAGCGCCGACAGGCAGCGCAGGGCCTCCGCGTGCGCCGCCGGTAGCTCGGCGGGGTCCCCGTCCGTGCCCGCCGCACCGACCGTGACCGGGCCCCCCACCGCCCGCCCGAGCGCGGCGGCCAGCGCCACGGCGTCGGCGCCGGGCGAGTCCGACGGGGCCAGCAGCACCGCGTGGTCGTGGTGGAGGCCCGCCAACCCCCGCCGTGCCCGCGCCCGGTGGGCCGCCGCGCTGAGCAGCCGCGGCCGCGGGGCGGTGTCGCTGTGCAGGACGAAGAGGGCCTGGGGTCGCGTGAGGTCGACGCCCAGCCGGCGGGCGCGGACGGCCAGGCCCACCGGATCCGCCGCGGGACTGAGCAGGTCACCGAGGAGCTCGCCCCGTATCCGGTCCTCGGTCTCGGCGACCGAACGGCGCAGGAGCAACAGCAACGCCGCGACCGTCGCGGCCCGTTCGAACAGGCGGCGACCGGCGTCGTCGAGCCCGGGGCGGTCGGTCAGGGTGACGCTGCCCAGGATCTCCGGACCGGCGAGCACCGCGCACACCCAGGTCCCGTCCAGGGGAACGGCCCGGCCGCCGGCCCGGGAAGCCGCCACGGCCTCGGCGGGCGCGGCCCGGGAACCGGTCCGGGAACGGGCCAGTTCCGTCCCGTCGGCGTCGTGGACGAGGGTGCCCCCGTCGAGGAGCGTCCCGATGGCCGCGGCCACCTCCGCGATGTCCCCGCCCCGCAGGACGAGCCCGGTGAGCCGGTCGTGGGCCTCCTCCGCGCGGCGCAGCGCGTCACTGTTCTCCTGGATGGTGCGGGAGGCGACCCCCAGTTCGGACAGCGCCCGGCGGGTCTCCTCCAGCAGACGGGCCCCGTCGATGGCTATCGCCGCGTGGTCGGCGAGCGAGGAGAGCAGCGCCACCTCCCGCGCGGAGAACTCGCGCGGGCTGCGATCGGCGGCGAACAGGACACCGATCACCTTCGGCCCGAGCCGCAGCGGCACCCCCAGGATGGCGTGCAGTTCCTCCTCGCCGACGGCCTTGTCGATCGGACGCGTGTGCCGGAACCGCGGGTCGCTCTGGTAGTCCCCGGTGGCGTACGGGCGGGCGGTCTGGGCGACGAGCCCGCCCAGCCCCTCGCCCATGCCGAGCCGCAACTGCTGGAACGCGGCCGACACCGAACCTTCGGTGACGCGCATGAAGGTGTCGCCCGCGCCCTCGTCGTTCAGCGAGAGGTACGTGACGTCCGTGTGCAGGAGCTGCTTGGCGCGGTGGGTGATCGCCCGCAGTACCGCGTCCAGGTCGCGCAGCGCCGCGAGGTCGCCCGCCGTGTCGAACAGCGCCGTCAACTCGGCCTCGCGGGTCCGGTGCTGGGCCAGCGTGCGGTGGACGTCCAGCGCCGCGCGCGTGGCGTCCTCCAGGTCGGCGAGCTCCCCCGCGGGGGCGCCGGCGGCGCGTGCGTCGGCCACCGGCCGGGCGAGGTCCTCGGCGGGAGCGCCGAGGGCCAGCAGGCCGAGCAACTCCCGTACGCCCGCCCGGGTCCGCGGGCCGTCTGCGTCCGTCACGGGGGTGAGCCTACGGGCGCCGGTCGATCAGCGGCCGACGGGGGCCGACTCCGGGCGGGCGGCCCCCGTGGGGGCGCGGTCCGTCCCGGTCAGACTGCGGCCCTTGGTCTCCCGGGCCAGCAGCACCGTCACCGTCGTGACCAGCGCCGCCGCGCAGAGGTAGAGGGAAACGGGGAGGGATGAGTCGTAGTCCCGCAGGAGCTCGACCGCGATGATCGGGGCCAGGGCGCCGCCCAGGATGGAGGCCAGCTGGGAGCCCATGGAGGCGCCGGAGTAGCGGACCCGGGTGTCGAACAGCTCCGAGATGAAGGCCGCCTGGGGGCCGTACATCGCCCCGTGGAACAGCAGCCCGGCCGTCACCGCGACCGCGATCACCGGGAACGACCTGGTGTCCAGCAGGGCGAAGAAGGCGAAGGCCCAGCCCGCCATGCCGACCGACCCGACGAGCGTCACCGCCCGGCGGCCGATCCGGTCCGACAGGGCGCCCCACATCGGGATCGTCACGAAGTGCACGGCCGAGCCGATCAGTACGGCGTTCAACGCGTCGCTCTTCGGCAGCTGGAGGTGCACGGTGACGTACACCAGCAGGAAGGCCGTCAGGATGTAGTACGAGACGTTCTCCCCGAGCCGGGTCCCGATCGCCGTGAGGATGCCGCGCCGGCCGGTGCGCAGCACCTCGACGACCGGGGGCTTGCGCCGCTCGCCCGCGGCCTCCTCGGCCTCGGCCCGCGCCCGGGCCTCCAGGAAGGCGGGCGACTCCGACACGGAGACCCGGATCCACAGCCCGATGACCACCAGCACCCCCGACAGCAGGAACGGCACGCGCCAACCCCAGGCCAGGAATTCCTCGTCGGACTGCACGGCCGCGAGCAGTGCGAGGACACCCGTCGCGAGCAGGTTGCCGCCCGGGGCGCCGGCCTGCGGCCACGACGCCCAGAAGCCACGGTTGCGGTCGTCGCCGTGCTCGGCGACGAGCAGGACGGCCCCGCCCCATTCGCCGCCCAGCGCGAAGCCCTGCACCAGCCGCAGCACCGTGAGCAGGATCGGCGCGCCGACCCCGATGCTCGCGTGGGTGGGCAACAGCCCCATCGCGAAGGTGGCGCCGCCCATCAGCAGCAGGCTGAGCACCAGCAGCTTCTTGCGGCCTATCCGGTCGCCGTAGTGCCCGAAGACGATCCCGCCCAAGGGGCGGGCGGCGAAGCCGACGGCGTAGGTGAGGAACGCGAGGAGGGTCCCGACCAGGGGGTCGCTGGAGGGGAAGAACAGCGTGTTGAAGACGAGGGCGGCGGCGGACCCGTAGAGGAAGAAGTCGTACCACTCGACGGTGGTCCCGACGAGGCTCGCGGCGACGATCCGCCGGATTCCGGCTGGCGCCTTCGGGTCGGTACCGGTGGAGGCCATGTGCACCACTTCCAGGGTGTCTGCGGGGACGGCGGGTGTGGCCACAACGTAGAAGTCCGCAGGTCGGCGGAATATGTGGCGTGCCATCACAATCAACCCCACCTGAGTGTGTCGCACCACCACACGACACTTTTCAGCAGCCCGAGGCTCGTCCCACGTCCCCGGTCATTGGGGCTTCCTCGGGTGCCAGGGCGTCTGTCTGTATGATCCTCTCGCTTCGGGACCGGAAGGTTCTCCACGGGGAGGGGCAAGGCATCATGGGCGTAACAGGGCTGTCCGGGCCGTTGTCCGTAGGTCCATTCCGGGCGGTGGCCGAACTCGGTCAGGGCGGCATGGGACGCGTTCTGCTCGCCGCCGGCCACGACGGCCGTCTCGTAGCGGTCAAGCAGGTGCACCCGGAGCTGGCCGAGGACGCAGGGTTCCGAGCCCGGTTCAGACGCGAGGTGGCGGCCTCGCGCAAGGTGTCCGGGGCTTACACCGCCGCTTTGATGGACGCCGATACAGAGGCCCAGGCCCCCTGGCTGGCTTCGGAGTTCGTGCCCGGCCCCACGCTTGGCCAGGCCCTCGACACCGCGGGCCCCTTACCCGAGGAGGCGGTGAGGGTGCTTGCGGCGGGCCTCGCACAGGCGCTGGTGGACGTGCACCGGGCGGGCCTGGTCCACCGCGACCTCAAACCGTCCAACGTGCTGCTCGCCGAGGACGGGGTGCGCGTCATCGACTTCGGTATCGCGCGGGCCGCCGAAGGGCACACCAAGGTCACCCACACAGGGGCCATGGTGGGCTCGCCGCCCTTCATGGCGCCGGAACAGGTCCAGGGTCTCGCGCTGACCGGCGCTGCCGACGTCTTCTCGCTGGGCTCGACTCTCGTGATGGCATGCACGGGCAAGCCGCCGTTCGCGGGTACGTCGGTGCCGGGAGTGCTCTACAACGTCGCCCACTCCGCACCGGCCCTGGACGAGGTGCCGCAGGCGCTGCGGCCATTCATCGAGGCCTGCCTGGCCAAGGCTCCGGCGGAGCGGCCGTCGCCGCTGGAACTCCTGACAGCGATCGGCACGGTGACGCCCACATCCCGGCCGTGGCCGGAGGCGGTGCACCGGCTTGCAGCGGAGCAGCGCGCGACCATCGAAGAACTGATTGCCGGACTCGTCGTGTCCGGTGTTCCCAAGGGCACCGCACCCGGGAAAATTTCGGCACCGCCCGTCGAGTCCCTGCCGCCGCTACCGTCCGCGCTGCCGGCCGGCGCGATCCGTCGCAGGCGCACCTGGGGGTTCGCGGGGGCGGCGGTGGTAGTGGCGGCACTCACGGTGACGGTCCTGAACCTGCTGCCATCGGGCCGCATCGGCAGCGGAGAGGTCGGCGGCCAGACGAGCGCACCTACGAGGAAGCCGGATGCCGGGGCACCCGGCGGGAGCGAGATCGTCCCGACCCCGGGGACGACGCCGCTGTCGAAGGTTGGCGACAAGTACACGCAGCGGGTGCCTTCGTGCAAGGAGGCCGGGGGCAAGGTGGAGGTGCCCGCGGGCTACGGAGATCCGAGCGGCAACCTGGAAGCTGTCGGTGAGACGCCGCAGGAGTCGAATCAGTGCTTCTGGAGCGACCGGTACGGAAACAGAGTCGTCGTTTCCTGGAATCGTCACCTCTCGGAAGGCGGCAAGACCGGAGCGGAACTGGCGAAGGAGAGCTACGAGACCGGCTACGCCTCCGCCCGACAGTCGTACGAGCGCGCTGACGCCGGCGTCGGGGAGGAGGCGTTCTGGCAGCGGGGCATGGCCAATTTGTACGTTCGGGACATCAACATGAGACTCAACGTCGTCGTGCAGAGCACGCGATACTCCGACGATGAGGCCAGGAACATCGCCAAGGCCGCAGGGGAGTCGGCCCTGAGGCTGGCGGAGTTCCAACGATGAGGCCCCTGGGACCGACCGACCCGGCCACCACCGGGCCCTACCGCCTGCTTGCCGAACTGGGCCGGGGCGGGATGGGACGGGTACTGCTCGGCTCCGCGCCGGACGGACGACTCGTCGCGGTCAAGCACATCCATGCACGGTACGCCGCCGACGCCGGATTCCGCGCTCGCTTCCGGCGCGAGGTCACTGCTTCACGGAGGGTCTCGGGCGCCTACACGGCGGCCGTCATGGACGCCGACGCGGAAGCCCGGACGCCGTGGCTCGCCTCGGTGTTCGTGAACGGCCCCTCGCTGGGCGCGGCCGTGGAGAAGGCGGGCCCGCTGCCCGAGGAGTCCGTACGCCGCCTTGCCGCCGGACTGGCCACCGCGCTCGTTGAGATCCACCGAACGGGGCTGATCCACCGGGACCTCAAGCCCGAGAACGTCCTCCTCGCCGAGGACGGCGTACGCGTCATCGACTTCGGCATCGCGCGCCTCGCCGGAGGCACGGAGGCGACTGAGCTGACGCAGACCGGCTGGGTGGTCGGCTCGCCCGCGTTCATGTCACCGGAACAGGCCCAGGGCCGCGAACTGACACCGGCCGGAGACGTGTTTTCGCTCGGCGCGGTCATGGCGATGGCAGCGACGGGCCACAGCCCCTTCGCGGGCACGTCCATGGCGGGGACCCTCTACAACGTCGTGCACGCCGAACCCGACCTGTCCGCCCTGACGCCTGGGCTGCGCACGGTCGTCAGGCCGTGCCTGGCCAAGGCCCCGGCGGCCCGTCCCACCCCAGAGCAACTCCTCACGCTCCTCGGACAGGTCGCGCCCGCCGATCGGCCGTGGCCCCCCGCCGTGCACCGGACGATCGCCGCCCAGCGGGCCGACATCGACCGCCTGCTCGGCGACACGGACCGCACGCTTGTGCCGGAGCCGGCCCCAGCCCCTCCAGCCGACGCGGGTACGGCCCTGCTGAGACGGGCACACGATCGCACGGCACACCCGCCCCCGCCCCGTCGGCACACCGGAAAGCTCATCGCCCTGATGGTGGCCTGTGCACTTGCCGTCGCCGGCATCGGATATGGGGTGTACACGCTCGGGGACCAGGAAACGCCCGCCGAGCCCGACACATACGTGAAAGCACCGATCTGCTCAGAGGTGGTCGCCCAACTACCGCTGGGAGCACGGGCGGAGGAGCTCGACTACTACAACGAAACCGGCACAGCGGCCTCAACCGGATGTGCTTGGGGGAAAGCACCCGCCGACGCCAAGAACGTCAGGCTCGCCGGCCTCGTCGATCAAGTGCACGCGTTCGTCGGCTGGGAACTGAAGCGCGACAACGAGGGTAGCGACCACGAAACCAATCAACAGCGCGAGAAGTTCCGACAGGACGCCGCCAAGGAAACCCGGGCGACCGACCTCGGCTTCGGCGACGATGCCTACTGGAGCGCCCCTTACAGCACCTATCCCGACGCCGACGAACACTGCAGCTTGCACGTCCGCGACGGCAACCTCGTGGTCCACGTCGCCCTGGGGGGCGAGGAACACCCCCCGTCGACCTGCAAGGCGGAGGCCAAGAAGGTCGCCCGCGCGGCGATCGCGGCCATGCCCCGCTGAGGGCCGGGCGGAGACGCGCGACCCGATGACTCCGCCGCATACGTCGAGGAGCCGGCTTGCACCGTGCCCGCACCCGGGGATGGAGGGTGTCGGTGGCCGCTGTAGCTCACGAGCCGACCCTGGACGCGGTGCCACCGGGCCGCCAGAACCAGACTTCGACGATGGTCTGCCGGCGTTGGTCACCGTGCCTCGACGAGCTGGAAGCGGCCCACCGGAAGCCTCGCGACGGAGGACAGCTCCGGTGGGCCACTTGGAGTGAGTCGGTTACCGGCCCGCGATGAAGGAGGCGGGGCCGCCGACCTTGTGCCAGGTGGTTCCGTTGCCGGACCACTTGAAGACGGCGTCGCTGGTGGGTGACAGGCCGTAGATCGCGTCTGCGGCGACGGCGAACTGGTGGCCGGCTCCGCCGATCTTGGCCCAGTTGTCGGGGCCGTTCATTTTGTAGAGGTCGCCGTTGGTGGGGTTGGTGGCGAAGAGGCCTGCTCCGCCTGCGAAGAGTGTTCCGGCTGCTCCGCCGACTTTGTTCCAGGTGGTGCCGTTGCCGGTCCATTGGAAGATGGCGCTGCCGTCGGGGGAGAGGCCGAAGAGGCCGTTGCCGGTGACGGC